>JBDHRR010000029.1:0-31412 GCA_039807685.1 Burkholderiales bacterium | reverse complement strand
CTAGTACAACATCCTCTAAATAGGTTTACATTTAAGGAAGAGCGACGTAGACTCACCACTCGTGAGTCGAGGCCGGCAAGCACCTGTCGTCGAGTTGTCGAAGGAAGAGCGTGATTCGCTGGGGGCCCTGATCCGCCGCAGTACGGCGGCGCAACGGGACGTGGAGCGCGCCAAGGTTGCGCTGATGGCGCACGAGGGGCAGACTACATCGGCGATCGCTTCCACGCTTGGCCTGTCGCGGCCGACCGTGACGCTGTGGCGGGATCGCTTGGCGTGCTTTGGAATCGAGGGGCTGCAGGAGGCGCCCCGCCCTGGGCGACCGCGGCGCATCGCTGAGGCGCAGCGGCTGCAACTTCTGGCCTTGGCTTGCGAGCCGGCCGAAGATTCCGGCCGGACGACACCGACGTTGGACGAACTGTGCGCGCGCGCCATTGAGCAGGGCGTGGTCGAGTACATCAGCCGTAGTCACCTGCAGCGCATCTTGCAAGCCGGCGATGTACGCCCGCACCGCGTGCGCCAGTGGCTACATAGCCCGGACCCGCAATTTCGCGAGAAGGTCAACGCGATCTGCAAGCTCTACCGCCAGGCGCCCAAGGGCTCGGTGGTGCTGAGCATCGACGAGAAGACGGGCATCCAAGCCATCGAGCGCAAGCACGCGGACCGTGCACCGCAGCCCGGCCGTGCACGCCGACGCGAGTTCGAATACATCCGCCACGGCACGCAGGCGCTGACGGCGGCGCTGGATGTGCACTCGGGCCGAGTGCTCGCCCGTTGCACGGATCGGCGCACGCAAGTCGACCTGGTAGCCTTCATGGAACAGGTCGCGGCTGCGTATCCCACGGGCGCCGTGCACGTCATCTGGGACAACCTGAACACGCACCGAGCGCAAGCCGTGTGGGATGACTTCAACGCCCGGCACGGCGGCCGCTTCATCATGCACTTCACGCCGCTGCACGCCAGCTGGGTCAACCAGATCGAGCTACTGTTCGGCATCTACGCGCGCCGCGTGCTGCGCCACGCCAGTCATACCTCGACCGCCCACTTGCGCGAGCGCACCGAGGCCTTCCTCGTTCAGCGAAACGACCGCGCGCGCCCCTTCAAGTGGACGTTCGCCGGCTTTGAGCTGCAAACTGGCGAACCCAAGACCTTCGCCAAGCATGCCCGCACCCCTCGCCCAAGCCAACGCCGCTGAACTGCAGCGCAACCTCGTCGAGCTCACCGGTCACGCCGCTGCGCGCGTGCGGCCCTATGGCAAGCACCTGCTGATCCAGATGCATCGCGACGACAGCGTCGACACCGTCGCACGCTTGACCGAGGTCGCCCGCAACAAATACACCGCCGCGTTTCGCAGCCATACCGGCCGTTGGGAACCCTTGCCCGCTCCGGCGGCCGGCCTGAAGCAAACCGCCGAACTCGTCACCACCTTCCTGGCTCCCTATTTCGTCCCATGAATTGCAAACCTATTTACGGGATGTTGTACTAGAGCCGCCCGCCGGGCCTGCCGTCGCATACGTGAAAGTGAACCCGGCGGGCTGCTACGATGCGCGCTTTCCGACCGTCATCGAAAAAAGGGGAGTGTCGCCATGGCTGATCCCGCTACATCTGCAATGCGCCGCGCCGGGAGCGGAGCGATCGTGTGGGGCATGCTGCTGATCCTGGCCGGCATCCTCGCCATCACGCAGCCGGTGATTGCGGCGGTCGCCTTCAACCTGCTGTTCGCGTGGCTCCTGGTGCTCGCCGGGATCGTGGAGGTCATCTACGCGATCCAGGATCGCGCCAAGGAGGGATTTCGCCTCAAGGTCCTGCTCGGCATCCTGACGCTGCTGCTCGGCGTCTTCCTGCTGGTGCGGCCGGTCGTCGGCGCGGCGGCGATCGCGCTCGCCATCGGCGCCTTCGTCTTCATGCACGGCGTCTCGGCGCTGCTGCTCGCCTGGCGCATCAAGCCGCGCCCCGGCTGGGGCTGGGTGTTCTTCGACGGGATCCTGTCGGTGGTCATCGCGCTGCTCATCGCCAATCGCTGGCCCGACAGTTCGTTCACCTTCGTCGGCATCCTCGTCGGCATCACGCTCATGTACGGCGGGATCTGGCGGATCGCCCTCGGGCGCGCGTTGCGCGCCTGATCGACGGTCTCACCGCCGCGGTGGTCGGCGGCAAGCGGCGAACACGCACCCGGCGCGGCGCGATTGCCCGCGCGTCGTCAGCCGCGCGGCCCGGGGTTCGCCCGCGCCGCCTCGCCCTGGGCGCGCAGCGCATCGAGCGTCGCCCCCATGGTGAGCGCCTGCGGATCGACCTTCACGTGCAATAGCGCCGGCACGCCGGCGCCGGCGGCGGCCAGCGCGCGCTCGAAGGCGGGCGCGAATTCCCCCGTGCGCTCGACCGTCTCGCCCGCCGCGCCGTAGGCGCGCGCAAGCGCCGCAAAATCGGGATTGCGCAACGACGTCCCGGAGACGCGGCCGGGATGCCGCCGCTCCTGATGCATGCGGATCGTTCCGTACATGCCGTTGTCGATGACGACGAAGACGATGCCGAGGCCGTACTGCACCGCGGTGGCGAGTTCCTGGCCGTTCATGAGGAAGCAGCCATCGCCGTTCCACGACACGACGGTGCGCTGCGGGTGCACGAGCTTGGCGGCGACCGCTGCCGGCACCCCGTAGCCCATGGCGCCGGAGTACGGCGCGAGTTGCGAGCCGAGATTGCGGTAGCGATACAGCCGGTGCAGCCACGTCGTGTAGTTGCCGGCCCCGTTACTGATGATCGCATCGGCGGGCAGGCGCTCGTCGAGCCACAGCGCGATCTGCCACAGGTCGACGTCGCCCGGCACCGCGCGCGGCGCGCGCCAGTGGGCACGGGCGGCGGCGACGGCGGCGAGTTGCGCCGATGCGGTCGGCGCGGCGAATCCCGGCAGGGCCGCCATCGCGGTGAGGAACGCGAGCGGAGTGGCGGCGATGGCCAGTGCGGGCTGGTAGACGCGGCCGAGTTCGTCCGGTGACGGATGCACGTGGATCAGCCGTTGCCGCGGCATCGGGACGTCGAGGAGCGTGTAGCCGCCCGTCGTCATCTCGCCCAGCCGTTCGCCCAGCACGAGGAGTACGTCGGCCTCGCGCACGCGGGCGGCAAGCGCCGGGTCGATGCCGATGCCGACGTCTCCCGCGTAGTGTGGATCACGGTGATCGAAGAGGTCCTGGCGGCGGAAAGCGCAAGCCACCGGGAGTCCATTTGCATGCGCGAAATCCGCGAGCGCCGAGCGCGCCTCGGTGCTCCAGCGGCTGCCGCCGACGATCACCAGCGGGCGCGCGGCGGCGGCCAGCATGGCGTGCGCGGCGGCCACGGCGGCATGCGTCGGCGCCGTCTCGATGGGCTCGACGCGCGGCGCGTCGCTCGTCACCGCCGGCGACGTCAGCATGTCTTCGGGCAGTGCGAGAACGACCGGCCCCGGCCGGCCGGACATCGCCGATCGAAAGGCGTGCGCGACGTACTCGGGGATGCGCTCGGCACGATCGATCTGCGCCACCCACTTCGCCACGTTGCCGTACATGCGCCGGTAGTCGACCTCCTGGAACGCCTCGCGGTCGACCATATCGCCGCCGACCTGCCCCACGAAGAGGATGAGCGGCGTCGAATCCTGCAGCGCGGTATGCACCCCGATGCCCGCATTGGTGGCGCCAGGCCCGCGGGTGACGAAGGCGATGCCCGGCCGGCCCGTGAGCTTGCCGTACGCCTCGGCCATGTACGCGGCGCCTCCCTCTTGCCGGCAGACGATGAAACGCAGGCGATCGCCGGTGTCGGCAAATGCATCGAGCACGGCGAGGTAGCTCTCGCCGGGGACGCCGAAGGCGAGATCGACACCCTGCGCAAGGAGGTTGGCGACGAGAATCTCACCGCCGGTGCGCGACGGGGACGGGGTCATGGGCAAGGTGGTATCCCCAAGATCGCGTCGACGCCGCCTAACGTCCGGCGACCAACTCTTCGCGGGTGACCACGAACACGCCATCGTCCTTCGCCGCGGTCGCCAGCCACGTCGCCGGCAGGCGAGGGAACGCCGCTTCGACCGCCGCGCGGTTGTGCCCGACCTCGACGACGAGCACGCCCTCGTGCGCGAGGAAGCGCGGCGCCTCGCGCAGCAGGACGCGTACCGCATCGAGACCGTCGTCGCCGCCCGCCAGAGCCAGCACGGGCTCGTGGCGGTACTCGGGCGGCAGCGTTTCCATCGCGCGCGTGTCGACGTACGGTGGATTGCAGATGACGAGGTCGTAGCTCTTCTCGGGCACGTTCTCGAAGAGGTTGGAGCGGATGAGGTTGATGCGCGCCTGGAGTCCGTAATCGCTCACGTTGCGCTGCGCGACGGTCAGCGCATCGGAGGAAATGTCGACGGCATCGATGTCGGCACGCTCGTAGGCGTGGGCGAGGAGGATGGCGAGACATCCCGAGCCGGTGCACATGTCGAGCGCGGTCACCACGTCGTCGGCGGGACCGACGAAGGGCTCGAGGCCGCCCGGGATCAGTTCGGCGATGTACGAGCGCGGGATGATGACCCGCTCGTCGACGTAGAAGCGGAAGTCGCCGAGCCAGGCCTCGCGGGTGAGATAGGCAGCCGGGATGCGCTCGTCGATGCGCCGCGAGAAGAGTTCGCCCAGCCGCTCACGTTCGCCGCCGGTCAGTCGCGCATCGAGGAAGGGTTCGAGGCCATCGAGCGGCAGGTGCAGCGCGTGGAGCAGGAGATACGCCGCCTCGTCGTACGCCTCGCTGCTGCCGTGGCCGAACGCGAGCTTGCTCTCACCGAAGCGAGAGACTGCGTAGCGCAGCCAGTCGCGCAGCGTGACGAGTTCGTCGGCCGGGATCATGCGGTCTCGACGAGCAGACGTTCGAGGATGCGCGCGTGGATGCGTGCGAGCGGCGCGAGATCGGCTATGCACACCCGCTCGTCGACCTGATGGATCGTCGCGTTCACCGGCCCCAGCTCGACCAGTTCGTCACACACGTCGCAAAGGAAACGGCCGTCGGAGGTGCCGCCGGTGCACGACAGTTCGGGCGTACGCCCCGTGACATCGCGGATGGCGGCCGCGGCGACCTCCACGAGGCGTCCGCGCGGTGTCAGGAACGGCTTGCCCCAGCCGGTCCACGCAAGCTCGTAGTCGAGCCCGTGCCGGCGCAGGATCGCCTCCATGCGCTCCACGAGCGTCTCGCGCGGGCTTTGCGGTGAGTGGCGGAAATTGAAGAGCACCTCGACCGTGCCCGGAATCACGTTGGTGGCGCCGGTGCCGGCGTGGATGTTCGAGCACTGGAACGACGTCGGCGGGAAGTAGGCATCACCGGCGTCCCAGGTGGTGGTGGCGAGCTCGGCGAGCGCTGGAGCAACTTCGTGAATCGGATTGCGAGCGAGGTGCGGATACGCGACGTGTCCTTGCACGCCGCGCACGACGAGCCGCCCGGAAAGCGTGCCGCGCCTGCCGTTCTTGATGGTGTCGCCGAGTGCCGTGACCGACGACGGCTCGCCGATCACGCAGTAATCGATGCGCTCGCCGCGGGCGGCAAGGCGCTCGACGACCTTGACCGTGCCGTCCACCGCCGGACCTTCCTCGTCGGAGGTGACGAGGAGGCCGATCGAGCCGGGCGCGTCCGGATGGCAGGCAAGGAAGTCCTCGATGGCGACGACGAAGGCAGCGAGCGAGGATTTCATGTCTGCCGCACCGCGGCCGACGAGATGCCCGTCGCGCTCGGTCGGGACGAACGGGTCCGAGCGCCAGGCGGAAAGGGGACCGGTCGGCACCACATCGGTGTGCCCCGCGAAGCACACGAGCGGTGCGCGCGTGCCGCGGCGCGCCCACAGGTTGGTGACGTCGTTCGAGCGGATCGTCTCGCAGGCGAAGCCGAGCGGCGCGAGGCGCTCGGCGATGAGCGCCTGGCAGCCTGCATCGTCGGGGGTGAGCGAGCGCAGCGCGACGAGATCGCGCGTCAGGGCGAGCGTCGGATTGGCGGCGGGCATGCGCCGATGGTACCGCAGGTCGTATGGCGCACCTGCCGGTTGATGCGTGCACCGGCCGATGCGTGCCCTCGCTGTCCCGGCGGCGGCGTCAGTGCGTGCGATCGAGGAGCTCGGGATCGATCGTCATCGTCGCGAAGTCGGCGCCGGGCTGCACGCCGTCCCGGCGCGCCGTCGTCGCCATCGCCTCGATCCGCGACGTGGGACTGCTCTGGTTGATGAGCCACGCAAGGTTCGTCGGCGAATCCGAGCCCGCCATCGCCTCGTCGTAGGTGATGACGCCATCGAGGTAGAGCCGGCACAGCGACTGCTCGAAGGTCTGCGAACCGGGATAGAGCGACTGCTCCATCGCCTCCTTGATCTGCGTGAACTCGCCGTTCTTGATGAGTTCGGCGATGAGCGACGTGTTGAGCAGGATCTCGACGCTCGGTTGCAGGGCGCCGTCGAGGTTGCGCACGAGGCGCTGGCAGACGATCGCCCGCAGGCCGATCGAGAGGTCCGACAGGACCGCCGAGCGCGCGTCGTGCGGGAAGAGGTTGATGATCCGCGACAGCGCGTGATAGCTGTTGTTGGCGTGGATCGTGGTGAGGCACAGGTGACCGGTCAAGGTGTGCAGGAGCGCCGACTGCATCGTCTCCTTGTCGCGGACCTCGCCGACCATGATGAGGTCGGGCGCCTCGCGCAGCGCGTTTTGTAGCGCGGCGGCGTAGGTCGTCGTGTCCACCCCGATCTCGCGCTGGTTGACGATGCTCTGCTTGTGCTCGAAGAGATACTCGATCGGGTCCTCGATGGTCAGGATGTGTCCCGAGCGCGTGGAGTTGCGGTGGTCGATCATCGCCGCGAGCGACGTCGATTTGCCCGAGCCCGTCGCTCCGGCCACGAGCACGAGCCCGCGCTTGGCCATCACGAGGTCGAGCAGCACCGGCGGCAGCTTGAGGTGCTCGAACGGCGGCACGTTGCTGCGCACGTAGCGGATGACGAGCGAGATCGTGCCGCGCTGGCGGAAGATGTTGACGCGGAAATTGCCCACCGAACGATCGAGGTGCGAGAGGTTCATCTCCAGCGTGTTCTCGAATTCGCGCGCCTGCTCCTTGGTCATGAGCTCGTAGGCGATGCGCCGCACGGTCTCCATGTCCATCGGGTGCGTCGAGACCGGATGCACGACGCCATTGATCTTGAGGTTGATCGGGGCGCCGCAGGAGATGAAGAGGTCGGAGGCCTCTTTCTCGGCCATCAACTTGAACAGGCGATCGAGGTACATGTGCTTCCTTGCGCGCCGCAGGGCCGGCGCCGTGCCGCGGGGAACCGTTCAGACCCGGCGCCGCGGGTGACCCGCGTCACCACCGCTACAATCAGCTCCGGCCGCGGCCGCGGGAAGACCGTGCCGGCCATGATACTGTCATGAAACATGACGAAGATCCACCTCCCGACGCGGACCGCTCCGACGCGGTCACGGTGGATCGAAGCGAAAGGAAGCAAATCTCATGCTGGCGATCATCGGCGGCAGCGGGTTGACCCGGCTGTCGACGCTCGCGGTGGCGCACCGCGAGGTGGTGCGTACGCCGTACGGCGATCCGTCGTCGACGCTCCTCTTCGGCCAGGTGGCGGGCGTCGACGTGGTCTTCCTCGCCCGCCACGGGCATGGCCACACGATCCCGCCGCATCGGGTCAACTACCGCGCCAACCTGTGGGCGCTGAAGGAGAAGGGCGCCACCGGCATTCTCGCCGTCGCTTCGGTCGGCGGCATCCGTGACTGCGCACCCGGCGACCTCGTGCTCCCGCACCAGTTGATCGACTACACGTTCGGGCGCGAGGCGACGTACTTCGACGGCGGCGAAGGCAAGGTGGTGCACGTCGATTTCACGTTGCCCTACAGCCCCGAAGTCCGCGCGAAATGCCTTGCCGCGGCTTCGCGCGCCGGCCTCACCCTGCGCGATGGCGGCGTCTACGGCGCGGTCAACGGCCCGCGCCTCGAGACCACGGCCGAGATCGATCGCATGGCTGGCGACGGGGCGACCCTCGTGGGGATGACGGGCATGCCCGAAGCGGTCCTCGCTCGCGAACTGGATTTGCCGTACGCGGTCATCTGCGTCGTGGTGAACCACGCCGCCGGCCGTGGCGACAGTGCGCACGCCATCTCGATGACGGGCATCGCGCAGGTGCTGGAAACAGGCATGAGCCACGTCCGCACGCTCCTCGACCACATCGCGCCGACCTGGTGATGGGCGCCGATCACGGAGGGGGCCGATGATCCGCGACATCCTGCGCATGGGTGACCCGCGGCTCCTCGCGCGCTCGCGCGAGGTCGAGCGCTTCGGCACGCGCGAGTTGCACGAACTCCTGGCCGACCTGCGCGACACCATGGAGGCGGCCGACGGCGCGGGACTCGCCGCCCCCCAGATCGGCGTGCCGCTGCGGGTGGTGATCTTCGGCGTCGAGGCCAATCCACGCTATCCCGACGCCAAGCCGGTGCCGTATACCGAGCTCGTCAATCCGGTACTGACCCCGCTCGGTGACGAGGAGGAGGAGGGCTGGGAGGGCTGCCTGTCGGTGCCCGGCCTGCGCGGACTGGTGCCGCGCTACCGGCGGCTGCGCTACGAAGGCTTCGACCCGAACGGCCGGCACCTCGTGCGCGAGGTGGAAGGCTTCCACGCCCGGGTGGTGCAGCACGAATGCGACCATCTCGACGGCATCCTCTACCCGCAACGCATCCGCGACCTGCGCGAGTTCGGGTTCACGGAGGTGCTGTTTCCCGAGGGCGCGGCTAAGGAGTAGGATCTCTCCACACGGCGCAGGGGGGTGTTCCGATGAAGACTTCTCGCGTGAAGCGTGACCCGCGGTATGGCGTTACAGGTCGTCGATGGGCAGTGCGCCGCACGCTTGCCATCGTCATGGCTCTCCTCCTCCTTGCAGCCCCAGGCGCTGCCATTGGCGCGCGACCCACACAGCCCTACGTCCCGCCGGGACTGCATGACGGGATGCTGATGCTCCTCGCGCTCATGGGGAAATCGGTGTCAGAGTCCGGTGACGTCGGCTGGGCGACGGGACCTCTCACGAACTGGGTCGGGGACGCCGAGCCCTCCTCGGCGAGTCCCGACCATGGACCGGCCAAGGCGGGTGGACCGGAAGGCGTGGAAGGCGCGCTGGTCCCCGCGGGATACTCGTGGTCCGGCGCCTGCCTGCCGCAGCGCGCCGTGGCGATCCATCCGAGTCAGCGCCTCGTTTTCTTTGCCCTGTCGGGCGGGACGCAAGGTTTCGTCTGCGCGTACCGCATCGATCCCGTGGCCAAGGCGCTCATTCCCGTGCCGGGTTCGCCGTTTGCCACCGGCGGCACGCCGCCGGACGAACTGGCGCTCGATCCTTCCGGCGCGTTCCTGTACGCGGTCGCGAGCGACGACGGTGGCGTGAACGCATTTGCAATCGACGCAGCGACCGGTGCCCTGACCGCGATCGCCGGCTCGCCGTTCGCGACCGCACGCAATCCGCATGGTGTGGTCGTCGATCCCGGTGGACGCTTCGTCTACGTCGCGACGCAGGCGTACAAGACGGCCGTCAGCACCGTTTCAGCGTACGCGATCGACGCGATCACCGGCGCGCTGGCGCCACTGCCCGGATCGCCTTTCGCCGTGCCGGACAGTGCCTTCGCACTCGCCATCGACCCGTTGGGCCGCTACCTCTATCTCACCGCGAAGGACGGTCTGCAGGCGTATGCCATCGATGCCGCGACCGGCGTGCCGGCCCGCGCCGGCGCGGCGGTACCAGGCACGGGCAGGATCGCCGTCCACCCGATGGGACAGTTCGTCTACGTGGTGGACTCCCAGTACGTCGCCCCGAACCTCGTCGGCGGCGTTCGCGCCTATGCAGTGGGACCGGGTGGCGCACTCACGGTCGCCGGCGACTTCGTTGCCGTCGGCAGCAACCCGCTGGACATCGCGGTATCGCGATCGGGGCGCTCCGTCTACGTGCTCAACCGCAATGAAAGGGCGGATTTTTCCGGTTGGGACTACGGTATTGCAGGGTTCAATCGCGACGAGATCACCGGCGCGCTGGCATCCAGCGCGAGTTCACTGGTTGCGGTCGCGGCTGCGAAACGGATCGCGGGCTTCAACGTGCTCCCCTCGCAGTCGGGCTGGACGGCGGGTGAGCCGATGTTCTATCCGCTCGGGGTTTCCGGCGGCTATCCGCCCTACGCCTGGTCGGTCGCGGGCGGCACGATGCCGCCGGGCCTGGACGTGGACGCGAAGCTGGGGGCGCTGCGCGGCACGCCAAGCACCCCCGGCACCTACGACTTCCTCGCGCAGGTCACCGACAGCCGCGGCGCTTCGGCGACCAAGCCGTACCACTTCACCGTTTCCGGTGCGGCGTCGTCCGCCCCGGCCACGGTGGTCGAGTTCTACCACCGGGACCTCGATCACTACTTCATCACCTGGGTGCCAGACGAAATTGCCAAGCTCGACGCCGGCACCGTGATCAAGGGCTGGGCGCGCACCGGCGAGACGTTCAACACGTACGTGGGCGCGCAAGCGGGCACCTCTGCGGTGTGCCGCTACTACATCCCACCGGGGCTTGGCGATTCCCACTTCTTCGGCCGCGGCACGACCGAGTGCACCGACACCGGCCGCAAGAATCCGAGCTTCGTACTGGAGTCGGCGGACTTCATGCAGATGTTTCTGCCGGCGGCAGGTGTCTGCCCCGCGAACACGACACCAGTGTATCGCGTGTTCAGTAACCGCGCCGACGCCAATCACCGCTACATGACGAAGAAATCGATTCGCGACGAGATGGTTGGCAAGAGCTGGCTCGCCGAGGGTGACGGACCGGACATGGTCGCGATGTGCGCGCCACAATCTTGAGTTCGAATGGCTTGAATGCGCCGCCATCGACCGCCACGCCGCGCGACGTGGAGTAGCCGCGACCCAGGCGTCCCGCGCCGCGAGCAAGAAGTGCAGTGGCGGGCCGGCCGGGCACCGCTCGCCGTGGGCGGCTACCGATCCGCGGGCGGAACTGCCGCGCCGGACTCTGCCTTGAGCTCGTCGTAGAGCGCCGTTTCCAGGCGCAAGAGTGCTTGCGCGTCGTACAGGGGGGCGCCTTCGATCAGGAACACGTCCTCGGCGCGATCGCCCAGCGTGTTGATCTTGGCGCTGGTCACCGAAACGTTGGCCTGCGCGAGCGTGTAGGCGATGCTCGCCAGCAGGCCGGGACGATCGGCGGCGGTGATCTCGAGGATGTAGTGCGTCGCCTTGTCGTCCGGAAAGATCTGTATCTCGGGCGTGAGTGGAAAGTGGCGCACCCGGCGCGAGGCCCGACCGCGTGCGGGGTGCGCGAGCGGCGCGCGCTCGGTCAACTGGCGTGTGAGTTCGCTCTCGATCAGGGCCAGCGTGTCGCGATACGACATGCCCTGTGCTGCCGGATCGTCGACCGTGAAGGTGTCGAGCGCGAACCCCGAACTCGCGGTGTGGATCTTCGCCTCGTAGATCGACAGGCCGCGGTTGCCGAAGAAGCTGCACAGTCGCGCGAAGAGCTGTGGCTCGTCGCGCGTGTAGACGAGAACCTGGATACCGGTGCCGTTGGGGGTGAGCCTGGCCCTGACCACCGGCGCGGCGCTGGCGATGCAGCGATACAGCTGCCGGGCATGCCAGGCGAGTTCCTCGGCGGTGTGCCGCTGGAAGTACGGCGTATCGAGGTGCCGCCACAGCGCCGCTTCGGCACCTTCGGGGATGGCATGTAACCGCAGCAGGCGCCGTGCGTCCGCGCGCCGCGCGTCGATGCTGTCGCGCACGCTGCGTTCGGAAGAGTCGCCGGCGAGCACGTCGTGCGTCGCGGCGTACAGCTCCTCGAGGAGCTTGCCCTTCCAGCTGTTCCACACGGTCGGGCTCGTTCCGCGAATGTCGGCAACGGTGAGGAGATAAAGAGCAGCGAGCCGCCGTTCGCTACCGACTTCATGCGCGAAGGCACGGATGACGTCGGGATCGGAGAGATCCTGCTTCTGCGCCGTCGCCGACATCACGAGGTGCTTCGCCACCAGCCACTCGACGAGGTCGGCGTCGTCCGGCGACAGCGCGTGCTCGCTGCAGAACCGACGTGCATCGCGGGCGCCCAGGATCGAGTGGTCGCCACCGCGACCCTTGGCGATGTCGTGGAAGAGGCCCGCGATGTAGAGGACCCAGCGTCGCTCGAAATCGGCCATGAGGCGCGAGCACAGCGGGTATTCGTGCGCGTGCTGCGGCTCGGTGAAGCGACGCAGGTTGCGGATCACCATGAGGATGTGCTCGTCCACCGTGTAGACGTGGAAGAGATCGTGCTGCATCTGGCCGACGATGCGGCCGAACACCGGCAGGTACTGGCCGAGCACGCCGTACAGGTTCATCCGCCGCAGTCCGTGCAGGAGGCCGCGCTCGGTACGGAACATGGCGATGAAGCGTTCGCGATTGGCGGGATCGGCGCGGAACGCGGCGTCGATGCGCGCGCGCTCCGCCCAGATCGCGCGCACCGTGCGCGCGGTCATGCCCTTGAGGTCGGGGTGCGTCTGCAGGAGGTGGAAGGCGTCGAGGATCGCCGCGGGACGCCGCGCGAAGAGGTCGTCGACGGCGATGTCGAGGAGTTCGTCGACCTGCTGGAAGTCGGCATCGATCGGCACCGGCGTCGTTGCCGCCGGATGGAGCTTCGCGTGCAGGTTGGCGAGCAGGATCGTGTTGATCTGCAGCACAACCTTGGCCGCGCGATAGTAGCGCTGCATCAGTTGTTCGCTCGCCCGCTTGCTGCGCGTGTCCACAAGCCCGAGCTCGGCAGCGAGCGCGTTCTGCGCATCGAAGACGAGCCGGTCCTCGCGGCGCCCGAGGAGATAATGGAGGCGAATGCGCAAGCCGGCGATCACTCGCTCGGCACGCGCGACGGCACGTGCCTCATCGTGCGTCATGAGGCCATTGCGTGCGAGTTCGCGCCACGAGCTGCCGTCGCCCGCGGCGCGCGCGATCCACAGCACGGTCGCGAGGTCACGCAACCCGCCCGGACTCTCCTTCACGTTGGGCTCGAGGTTGTAGATCGCGTCCTGGTACTTGAGGTGGCGCTGCTGCTGCTCGCGAACCTTGGCGGCATGGAAGGCGGACACGTCGAGTGCGGCCGCGAAACGACCACGGAAGCGCCGCAACAGGGCGCGCGAGCCGGCGACGAGCCGATTCTCGAGGAGGCTCGTGCGCGTGGCGACGTCGCGCGCCATCTCGGCGTCGCAGTCGGCAAGGGTGCGCACCGCGTGCGAGAGTTCGATGCCGATGTCCCACAGCGTCGCGAAGAAGCGCTCGATCGCCGCCGTGGGCGCCTCGGCGCCGTCGGGAATCAGTACCAGGACGTCGACGTCGGAGTGCGGGTAGAGCTGGCCGCGGCCGTAGCCGCCGACGGCCACCGCCGCCACCGTCGGCGGCATCGCGCTCGCTTGCCACGCGCCGCGGATGGCTTCGTCGACGAGCGCCGCGTGCTCGCGCAGGAGGCGCGCAGTGTCGGGGTCGGCGCGAAACGCCGCCTGCAGCGTCTCGCGCTGCGCGCGCAGCCGATCGCGAGCGATGACAACGGCGCTGACCGTCTTTTCCATGGGTGCTGCGGGCGCGGCAGGCGTCGGCAGCATCACCGCGTCAGACCGCCGGTACGGGCGGCGGTGGCGGGGTGCCGGCGGAGACCGTCAGCACATCGTAACCCTCGGGCGTGACCAGGATCGTGTGCTCCCACTGCGCGGAGAGGGAATGATCGGCGGTGACGATCGTCCAGCCGTCGGCGAGGCAGCGGATCCCGGGCCGGCCCGCGTTGATCATCGGCTCGATGGTGAAGATCATGCCCGGCTGCAGCTTGAGTCCGGTCCCGGTACGACCGTAGTGGAGCACCTGCGGTTCCTCGTGGAACTGGCGGCCAATGCCGTGGCCGCAGAACTCGCGCACCACCGAGAAGCCGTGGCCTTCGGCGAAGCGCTGGATAGCGGCACCGATGTCGCCCAGGTGGGCGCCAGGGCGCACCTCGCGGATCCCGCGCCACATCGCCTCGTAGGTGAGCTCGACGAGCCGCTTGGCCTGGATCGACGGCTTGCCAACCGCGAACATGCGGCTGGAGTCGCCGTGGAAACCGTCCTTGATCACGGTGACGTCGACGTTGACGATGTCGCCGTCCTTCAGCTTGCGCTCGCCGGGTATGCCGTGACACACGACGTGGTTGAGGGACGTGCACAGCGACGCGGGATACGGTGTGTGTCCGGGCGGCGCATAGTTGAGCGTCGCCGGGATCGTGTGCTGCACGTCGACCATGTAATGGTGCGCGAGGTCGTTGATCTTGCCGGTGGTGACGCCGGGCTTGACGTGCGGCGCGAGGTAGTCGAGAAGCTCGGAGGCGAGGCGCCCCGCGACGCGCATGCCGGCGATCTCGTCGGGGGTCTTCAAGTGAACGGACATCGCAGTTCAGGCTCGCAGGAGTTCGTTGATGCTCGTCTTGCTGCGCGTCTTTGCGTCGACCCGCTTCACGATGACGGCGCAGTAGAGCTGGCAGCCGTCCTCGCCCGACGGCAGGCTGCCGGCGACCACCACCGAGCCCGCGGGCACCCGACCATAGCTCACGCTGCGCGTCGCGCGATCGTAGATACGCGTGCTCTGGCCGAGGAATACCCCCATGCCAAGGACCGAGTTCTCCTCGACGATGACGCCTTCGACGACCTCCGAGCGGGCGCCGATGAAGCAGTTGTCCTCGATGATCGTCGGACTGGCCTGCACCGGCTCGAGCACACCGCCGATGCCCACTCCACCCGACAGGTGGACGTTCCTGCCGATCTGCGCGCACGACCCCACGGTCGCCCAGGTGTCGACCATCGTGCCTTCGTCGACATAGGCCCCGATGTTGACGTAGGACGGCATCAGCACGACGTTGCGCGCGACGTAGGCACCGCGGCGCGCCACCGCCGGCGGCGCCACGCGCACGCCCGCGGCAGCAAAGTCCTGGTCCGTATAGCGGGCGAACTTGGTCGGCACCTTGTCGTAGAAACGAAATGGAACCTGCGGCCCGGCGAGCCCGATCGCAGCGCTGTCGGTGAGTCGGAACGACAACAGGATCGCCTTTTTCAACCACTGCTGCGTGACCCATCGACCGTCGCGCTTCTCGGCGACCCGCAGGCGGCCCGCGTCGAGGTCGTCGATCGCGGCCGCCACGGCCTCGAGCAACGCCGCGGGCGCGCTTGCCGGGGACAGCGTGGCGCGCGTTTCCCAGGCGGCTTCGATGACGGTGGCGAGGTCGGTCATGAGTTCGTCGCCGGATGCGGCGGCGCGCAAAAAGGGAGGAATTATAGGCGAACGCACCGCGCGGCCCGCGTTGCCGCCGGGTACCGCGGGGGCGCCGGCCGCGGCGCGCTCAGGCCGCCGCTTGCCGAGCGTCGAGCCGTTGCGTGAAGGCGAGCAGGCGCTCGACCGCCTCGGTGCACTCGGCCGCCGTCGCGACGAGCGCGAGGCGAACCCTGCCGTCGCCGGGATTGACGCCGTCGGCGCTGCGCGCGACGTAGCTGCCCGGCAGCACCGCCACGTTTTCCTCGGCGTACAGGCGGCGCGCGAACTCGGTGTCGTCGATCGGCGTGCGCGCCCAAAGATAGAAGGCCGCCTGCGGCATCGCGCAGGGGAGGAGGGACGCCACCCGCGGCTGCAAAGCCGCAAACTTCGCAGCATAGGCGGTGCGGTTGGCGCGCACGTGCACCTCGTCGTTCCACGCCGCGATGCTCGCCGCGGCGACCGGACCGGACATCGCGCTGCCGTGGTACGTCCGGTAGAGAAGGAAGCGCTCGAGCAGCGCCGCATCGCCGGCAACGTATCCCGAGCGCAGGCCGGGAACGTTGGAGCGCTTCGACAGGCTGCCGAAGACGACGAGGCGCGGATACCCGCTGCGACCCATGGCCTGCGCGGCGGCGAGCGCGCCGAGCGGTGGCCGCGCCTCGTCGAAGTAGATCTCCGAGTAGCATTCATCGGAGGCGATGACGAAACCGTAGCGATCCGCCAGCGCGAACAGCGTCCGCCATTCGGCGAGATCGAGCACGCGCCCGGTTGGATTGTCCGGCGAGCAAACGTACAGAAGTTGCGTGCGCGCCCACACCGTCGCCGGGACGCCTTGGAAGTCGTGCGCGAAGCCGGCTTCCTCCCGCGCGTTGACGCAGTGGATCCGCGCGCCGGCCAGCAGCGCGGCGCCCTCGTAGATCTGGTAGAAGGGATTCGGAACGACGACGGTCGCGCCGGGCCGAGCGCCATCGAGTACCGTCTGCGCAAACGAAAAGAGCGCCTCGCGGCTGCCGAGCACCGGCAGCACCTCGGTCAGCGGATCGATCGCGGCCAGGCCGTGGCGGCGGCCGAGCCAGTTCGCGATCGCCGTGCGCAATGCGACGGAGCCGATCGTCGTGGGATAATTTGCGAAGCCGCTCGCGCTGGCGGCGAGGGCGTCGATCACGAGTTGCGGCGTAGGGTGGCGAGGCTCGCCGAGCGAGAGGCTGATCGGCGACTTGGCCGGGTTGGGGATGATGCCGGCGAACAGTGCGCGCAGCTTCTCGAACGGATACGGGGACAGCAGGTCGAGGCGGGGATTCACGGTGCGCGCAGCGTCACGAAAGATTGATTATAGCGACGTGCGACGCACGGCCCGCGGCGCGACGTCCGTACGTGCGTTTCGTGGTGCCCGACAGCGCCGCCGTGCCGAGATCACCGGGCCTTGAGCGTGCGCCTCGCCTGGCCCTCGCTCGCACATTTCATCGCCACCGCCGCGGCAGCGGCGCTCCTTGCCGTCGTGCTCGCCTGGTGGGGCTGGCAGTGGTTCGGGCCGCGTGCGACGATCGTGGCGCCGGCGACCCCCAAGGACCCCGCAGCGGCAATCCTCGCCTCTGGCCTATGGGCTGGCCCGGGTGCTGCCGTCGTCCGTGAGACGGGGACCACCGAGGTCGCTACGCTCTCCGGCGACACGCGCCTCGTCGGCATCGTCGCCGAGCGCGATGGCCGCGGTTACGCGCTCTTCCGCCTGCCTTCCGGACCACGCCTTGTCGGTGTCGGTGACGAGATCGCGCAAGGCGCTACGCTCGTTGCCGTACACCCCGATGCCGTGACGATCCGGGAAGCGGGACGCGAACGACGCCTCGCCCTGCGCACCGAGGCGCCCGCCAAGGGGCCCGTCGTGGCGGTGGCGGCAACCACGGCGCGCGCGCCGCGCAATCCGGCCTGTATGCCGCCGCCGGGATTCCGCGGCGCCGTGCTGAAGCTCAATGCCGAACTCTTCCAGGGCATCATTGCCAAGCCCGAGGCGTGGACCTCGCTCCTCGCCGCCGAGCGAACGGGGCTCGTGGTGCGCGACGACAGCGGCTTCTCGGCGATGCTCGCCATGCGCAAGGGCGATCGCCTCACCCAAGCCAACGGCATCGCGCTCACCGCACCCGACGACGTCGTCAGCGCCGTACTGCGACCGCTCGCGGCGCAGCAAGCCGTGCGCGTGAGCGGTCAGCGCAACGGCGAGCCGCGCGAGTGGTTGCTGCTCAATGCCGGGAGTTGCCCGCCTTGACGCGCTCGGTGCGCGTCGGATCAGCCCGCGCCCAGCCAGCCGAGGAGATCGAGCGGGTGATCGATCCACCCGGCGGCCGGCCAGCGGCGCGGGTCGCCACCCACGCCCATGTAGCCGTAGCCGGCGACGATCGTTGCCATGCCGGCGGCGTTGCCGGCTTCGACATCGCGCAGGTCGTCGCCCACGTACAGGCAGCGGGCCGGGGCGACCCCGAGCGCCTGCGCGGCGTGCAGCAAAGGCGCCGGGTGCGGTTTGGGGTGCGGCGTGGTGTCACCGGCAACGACCGTCCGGGCCCGTGTCGCGAGCCCGAGAGCGGCGACCACCGGGGCAGTGAAGCGCATGTGCTTGTTGGTGACGATGCCCCAAACGAGCCCACGCGCCTCGAGCGCGTCGAGGAGCGGGGAAACCCCGTCGAAAAGGACGGTGTGCGTGGCGAGACACGAGGCGTAGTTGGCGAGGAACGCCTCCCGCAATTCCGGATAGCGCGGATCCTCGGCCGTCACGTCGAGGCCGCGGTGCAGGAGTCCGCGCGCGCCCGATGACGCGTATGGGCGCAACTCCTCCGCGGGGACGGGGTCGAGCCCGCGCCGCTCGCGGATCATGTTGAGCGCAAGCGCGAGGTCGGGCGCCGAGTCGGCAAGCGTGCCGTCGAGGTCGAACAGGACCGCGGCCACCGACAGCATGGGCGACAGGTCAGTCGGCACGCCCGGGCTTGCGGAAGGCGGCGAGGTAGTTCACCGAGGTATCGGGTTCGAGGCGATACCTGCGGGTGAGCGGGTGATACGTCATGCCGTTCATCGCGACGAGATCGAGCCCGGCCCGGCGCGCATGTCGCGCGAGCTCTGCCGGGCGCAGGAATTTGGTCCAGTCGTGCGTGCCGCGCGGGAGAAGCCGCAGCGCGTACTCGGCGCCGAGGATCGCGAATGCGTACGACTTGGGATTGCGGTTGAGCGTGGCGAAGACCAGCGTGGCACCGGGCGCGGCTGCCTTGGCACAGGCGGCGACGATCGAGCCGGGATCGGGCACGTGCTCGAGCATCTCCATGCAGGTCACGACCTCGAAGGCTTCCGGACGCTCGGCGGCGTAGACCTCGGCAGCGACCAGCCGGTAATCGACGGTGACCCCGGATTCGAGTCCGTGCAGTTTCGCCACGCCAAGGGCCTTCTCGGAGAGGTCGATCCCGGTGACCTGGGCTCCCGCGGCCGCCATGGCTTCCGCCAGGATGCCGCCGCCACAACCGACGTCGAGGACGTGCTTGCCGGCAATGCCGCCCGCCACGGCCTCGATCCAGCCGAGGCGCAACGGATTGATCTCGTGCAGCGGGCGGAATTCGCTCGCCGGGTCCCACCAGCGATGCGCGATCTCCGAGAATTTGTCGAGTTCGGCCGGATCGACGTTGGCGGACATCGCAGATCCGGTCATGATGGTGCCCGACAGAATGGGGTGCGGTGGGTCATGGCGCGGTGGTCATGCGCTGTTGCCAGACGAGCGTTTGCGCGCGCACGGCTGCTTCGTCGATCGTGGTGAGCGCGCGGTCCGCCATGATTCTAGCGCCTCGCACCCATACGTCGCTGATGCACGAGCGATCGGCGACGTGGACCAGGTGCGATACCGGATCGAACACCGGCTGCACCGGAAGCGAAGAAAAATCGACCGCGACGAGGTCGGCATCCTTTCCCGGTTCGAGCGAGCCGGTGACGCGATCGAGACCGAGCGCGCGCGCGCCGTTGATCGTCGCCATGGCGAGCGCCGTGGCCGCGGGCAACGTCGCGGCGTCGCCGGTCGCGACCTTCGCGAGCAAACAGGCAAGACGCATCTCGGCGAGCACGTCGAGGCGATTGTTCGAGGCGGCGCCGTCGGTACCGAGCGCGACGTTGACGCCGGCGGCGACGAGCGCCGCCACCGGCGCGATGCCGCTCGCGAGCTTCATGTTCGATGCCGGGCAATGCACCGCGTGACAGCCGTGCCTTGCCAGGAGCGCGATGTCGGATGCATCGACGTGGACGCAGTGAATGGCAATGAAATCCGGACCGGTGACGCCGAGACGATCGAGGCGCACGAGCGGCGTCATGCCGGTCGTGGCGCGCGCACGATCGACCTCGTCGCGTGTTTCGGCGAGGTGCGTTTGCAGCGGCAGGTCGAGCTGGCGCGCGTAGGTGACGATGCGCGCGAAGCTCGCGTCGGAGACGGTGTAGGGGGCGTGCGGCGCCAGTGCAAACGAGAGGAGCGAGGCGTGGCGCCAAGCGTCGCGGGCGGCGAGCCCCTGGGCGAGGTAGCCCTCGGCATCGGCCGCGTAGCGCGTCGGAAAGTCGAGGATCGGCACTCCCAGCACCGCTCGCATGCCCGCCGAATCGTACGCCGCCGCCGCGGCCTCCGGGAAGAAGTACATGTCGCTGCACGTCGTGATCCCGCCGCGCAACATCTCCGCACACGCGAGCAGCGTGCCGTCACGGACGAATTCCGGCGACACGAAGCGGCTCTCGCACGGCCAGATGTGCTCGCGGAGCCATGGGTCGAGGGGCACATCGTCGGCGATACCGCGCATGAGGCTCATCGCCGAGTGCGCGTGGGCATTGACGAGGCCAGGGATCAGGACGTGCGAGGGTAGCGCGAGCGCGTGGCGCGGCGCGAATGCGGCCGCGGCGTCGGCGGCCGGAAGGACGGCGACGATGCGGCCTTCGTCGACGACCAGCGCATGGCCTTCCAGGACGCCGGCCGGCTCGACGGGCACGATCCAGCGGGCATCGATGCGCAGATCGACGGTTTGGGGTGTGTGCATGCGGCAGATCGACGGAGCGGGAAAACCACCCGAACGTCACCGGCGGTCTTGCCGGTGGTGGCGTGGAGCTTACGCGCAGCGCCGAAGCTGTGGTCGCACAAACGAAAAGCCCCGCTCGAGGCGGGGCCCTTCGTTGCAGCGAGCGGAACGCTTAGCGACGGGCCGTCGCTTCGCCCTTGACTTCGATTTCCACGCGACGGTTCGGCGCGAGGCAGGCGATCAGTTCCTTGAAGTTCTTCTGGTTGCAGACCACACCCGGCAGCGGCTGCGTCTTGCCCATGCCGAGCGTCTCGATCTTGTCCTTCGGCACGCCCTTGCTCACCAGGTAGTCGCGGACGGAATCGGCACGACGCTCCGAGAGCTTCTGGTTGTACTGTTGCGTGCCGATGCGGTCGGTGTGACCGGTGACGAGCACGAGCTCGAGCTTCTGGACCTGCGGCAGCTTGGCGATGATTTCGCTGTCGATCGCGGCCTTGCCTTCCGGCTTCAGCGCATACTTGTCGAAATCGAAGAGCGCCTTCGACGCCAGCGTGATCTTCTGCACCTGCGGAGCCGGAGCCGGAGCGGGCTTCGGCGCGGGTGCCGGAGCGGGCGCCGGAGCAGGCGCAGCGGCTGGGGCGGGCGCGGGCGCCGGCTTCGGCACGAGATCCGGGTCGCATTCCTTGATCGCGTTCCCCGGCGTCCAGTAACCCTGGCGATAGCAGAGATTGCCGGACAACCCTGCCGTACTGTTGTAGGCGCCGCTCTTCACGACACCGTCAGTGGGCGTCGGATAAGCGTTGCACACGTATCCGGGCGAGCACGGCGCGGTTCCCGGCACGTATCCCTTGGTTTGCGCAACCGCTTCGACCGCACCGCCGGCGAATGCTGCGGCGAACAGGCCAGCAACCGCTCCGGACACGAGACGTCGAGTCATTGTTTCACCCCTTTGGCTTTGGTTTTGAACAAATTATTGCGAAGTTGAGGTTTTCGGCGCCGAGCGAAACTCCCCCAGCGCGATATGCGATATCTCCTCGATGAATATAGCACACGGGATTTCGCCTCGCAAAAGAATCCTGCCCCCGCACGGGAGTGCGGGCGCCGACTGTCGCGGCAATACAACGCCATGATAAAATTGCGTGTTATCAACGGCCTCCGAGCATCCCCCTGGTGCGACACCGACACGCATGCTGCACCGCGACAGGGACCTCGGGCGTTCCTGAACCGGCCGCAGCGATGGCCGGTTGGCGCAATTTCGAGCCGATCGCGCGCAACGACCCTTCCCCGCCCACTTCCGGATAAAAAGCCCGTTCATGGAGTCATTCGCCAAGGAAACCCTCCCCATCAGTCTCGAGGCGGAGATGCGGCACAGCTACCTCGATTACGCGATGAGCGTGATCGTGGGTCGGGCGCTGCCCGATGTGCGCGACGGCCTGAAACCGGTGCACCGGCGCGTCCTCTATGCCATGCACGAGGGAAACATTGCCTGGAACCGACCCTACGTGAAATGTGCACGGGTGGTGGGCGACGTGATGGGCAAGTACCACCCGCATGGCGACTCGGCGATCTACGACACGCTGGTCCGGATGGCGCAGGACTTCAGTCTGCGCTATCCCCTCATCGACGGCCAGGGCAACTTCGGCTCGGTCGACGGCGACAACGCCGCGGCAATGCGCTACACCGAGTGCCGGCTGGAGCGGATCTCCGCCGAGCTCACCGCTGACATCGACAAGGAGACGGTCGATTTCGTACCCAACTACGACGGCAAGGAGCGCGAGCCGGCGGTGCTGCCGGCGCGGCTGCCGAACCTGCTCGTCAACGGAGCCGCCGGGATCGCGGTGGGGATGGCCACCAACATCCCGCCGCACAACCTGACCGAGACACTCAACGCCTGCGTCGCGGTGCTCGATCAGCCGGAGATCGGCATCGATGAGCTGATGGAGATCGTGCCGGCGCCGGACTTCCCCACCGCCGGGATCGTGTATGGCCTCGAAGGAGTGCGCGAGGGTTACCGGACCGGCCGGGGCCGGGTGGTGATCCGCGCCCGCACCCACGTCGAGGACCTCGAGCGCGGCGGCAAGCAGGCGATCATCGTCGACGAACTGCCCTACCAGGTCGGCGGCGACGCGGTGCTGAAGCGCATCGGCGACCTCGTGCAGGACAAGAAGATCGACGGGATCGCCGACCTGCGCAACGAGAGCGACAAGAAGGGCATGCGCCTCGTCGTCGAACTGAAGCGCGGCGAAGTCGCGGACATCGTCCTCAACAACCTCTTCAAGCTCACCCAGCTGCAGGACAGCTTCGGCATGAACATGGTCGCGCTGGTCGACGGCCAGCCGCGCCTGCTGAACCTCAAGCAATTCATCGAGTTCTTCCTCGGCCACCGCCGCGAGGTGGTGACCCGGCGCACGATCTACGACCTACGCAAGGCGCGCGAGCGCGGCCACGTGCTCGAAGGTCTGGCCGTGGCGCTCTCCAACGTCGACGAGATCATCGCCCTCATCAAGGCGTCGGCGACGCCGCCGGAGGCGCGGGTCGCACTCATGGCGAGGGCATGGCGCTCGCCGGTCGTGGAGGAGATGCTGGCCCGCGCCGCGGCCGACGCCGCGCGCCCCGATGGCCTGACCGCCGAGTTCGGATTGCAAGCGCAGGGTTACCGGCTCTCGGAGGCGCAGGCGCAGGCGATCCTCGAATTGCGCCTGCAGCGCCTCACCGGCCTCGAGCAGGACAAGATCACGGCGGAATACCGCGAGGTGATGGATCTCATCGCCGACCTCCTCGACATCCTCGCCAGGCCCGAGCGGGTGACGCGGATCGTCCGCGACGAGCTCGTCGCCATTCGCGACCAGTTCGGTGACCCGCGCAAGAGCGAGATCGTCGCGCAGGGTGTCGATCTGTCGATCGAGGACCTGATCGCGCCGCAGGACATGGTGGTGACGCTGTCGCATGGCGGTTACATGAAGGCGCAGCCGGTCGACGAGTACCGGGCGCAAAAGCGTGGCGGGCGCGGCAAGCAGGCGACCGCCACCAAGGAAGACGATTTCGTCGACCGGATGTTCGTCGCGAATACGCACGACCACATCCTGTGCTTTTCCAACCGTGGTCGTGTGTACTGGCTCAAGGTCTACGGCGTGCCGCAGGGTTCGCGCACGTCGCGTGGCAAGCCGATCGTCAACCTCGTGCCGCTCGTCGACGACGAGAAGATCACGGCGATCCTGCCGGTCAAGGAATTCACCGATCGCGAATTCGTATTCATGGCGACGGCCCGCGGCACGGTCAAGAAGACGCCGCTCGCGGAGTTCTCGCGACCGCGGCCGTCGGGGATCATCGCCGTCGACCTCGCCGAAGGCGATTCGCTCATCGGCGTCGCGCTCACCGATGGGGCACACGACGTGATGCTCTTCAGTTCGGGCGGCAAGGCCGTGCGCTTCGACGAGAACGACGTGCGGCCCATGGGGCGCAATGCGCACGGGGTGCGCGGCATGACGCTCGAGCCCGGCCAGCGCGTGATCTCGATGCTGGTCGCCGAGGACGAGGCGCAGTCGGTGCTCACCGCGACCGAGAACGGGTACGGCAAGCGCACGCCGATCGTCGAGCACACGCGTCACGGGCGAGGCACCAAGGGCATGATTGCGATCCAGCAGTCGGAGCGCAACGGCCAGGTGGTCGCGGCGGCGCTGGTGCGCGACGACGACGAGGTCATGCTCATCTCCACGGGCGGCGTGCTGATCCGCACCAAGGTGAACTCGATCCGCGCCATGAGCCGGGCGACGCAGGGCGTCACGCTCATCAATCTCGCTGCGGGCGAAACGCTCGCCGGGTTGGAGCGCGTCGCGGAAGGCGACGACGATCCGATCGACGGTGGTGACGCCGGCGCAGCCGGCGAGGAGGCGTAGTCGATGGCCGGTGAGACCGACGGGCCGGGCGACGAGGCGCTGGCGGGGCACCGGCGGGCGATCGACGCGCTCGACCGCGAGATCCTCGCGCGACTCAACGAGCGCGCGCGCCATGCGCAGGCGATCGGTGCGCTGAAGGCGGGAAGTGCTGCCTATCGCCCGGAGCGCGAGGCACAGGTGCTTCGCGGCCTGCACGCGAGCAACGAGGGCCCACTGCCCAACGAGGCGGTGACGAGCGTATTCCGGGCCGTGATGTCGGCGTGCCGCGCGCTCGAGGAAACACTGCGCGTCGCCTACCTCGGGCCGCAGGGCACCTTCAGCCACGCCGCGGTCGGCAAGCACTTCGGTGCGCTCGTCGAGGCGGTCCCGTACCCGGCGTTCGACGACATCTTCCGTGCCGTCGAAGGCGGACAGGCCGATTTTGCGGTGGTGCCCGTCGAGAACTCGACCGAAGGCGCGGTGGGCCGCACGCTCGACCTCATGGTCGCGACCGATCTTGCCATCTGCGGCGAGATCAACCTGCGGGTGAACCAGAACCTGCTGTCGAACGCGCCCAACCTCGCGGCGATCGCCCGCGTCTACTCGCACGGGCAGTCGCTGGCGCAATGCGTGCGCTGGCTCGCACAGCACCTGCCGACGGTGCCGCGCATCGCGGTCGCGAGCAATGCCGAGGCCGCTCGGCTGGCCGCTGCCGAAGCCAACGCCGCGGCGATTGCCGGCGAGAACGCGGGGGCGATCTACGGCCTCGCCACGCTCGCCCCGCACATCGAGGACGAACCCAACAACATCACCCGCTTCTGGGTGCTCGCGCGGCAGCAACCGAAGGCCTCCGGCCGCGACGTGACCTCGCTCGTGATGGCGTGCCCCAACCGTCCCGGCGCCGTGTACCGGCTGCTCGAGCCCATCGCGCGCCACGGCGTTTCGATGTCGCGCTTCGAATCGCGGCCGGCGCGTACCGGGCGCTGGGAGTACCTCTTCTTCGTCGACCTCGTCGGCCATCGCGACGATGCGCCGGTCAAGGCGGCGCTCGCCGAACTCGCCGAAATCGCGCCGCTCCTCAAACTCCTGGGATCGTATCCCGCTGCCCTCGACTGAATCGCCCATGACCGCATCGCCTGCCGCGCTCGACTACGTCGCGCGCATCGCCCCGTACCTTCCGGGCAAGCCGATCGACGAACTCGCCCGCGAGCTGGGACTCGATCCCGCCACCATCGTCAAGCTGGCGTCGAACGAGAATCCGCGCGGGCCGAGTCCGGCGGCGCTGCGCGCCGTCGCGGCAGCGGCGGCCGAGCTCACCCGCTATCCCGACGGCAACGGCTTTCTCCTCAAGGAGGCGCTGGCCGCGCGGCTTCGCGTGCCACCGGCGCAGATCGTGCTCGGCAACGGCAGCAACGACATCCTCGAACTCGCCACGCTCGCGTACCTGCGTCCGGGCGACCACGCCGTGTATGCGCAGCACGCCTTCGCCGTCTATCCGTTGGCGACGCTCGCCCGCGGCGCGACCGGGATCGAAGTCCCGGCGCGCGACCTGGGGCACGACCTCGCCGCAATGCGCGCCGCGCTCACCGCGCGCACCCGGATCGTCTTCGTCGCCAATCCGAACAATCCGACGGGCACCTGGGTCACGCCGGCTGCGCTCGAGGCGTTCATCGACTCGATTCCGCGCGACGTGCTGGTGGTGCTCGACGAGGCGTACAACGAATACCTCGATCCCGGCGAGCGCGCCGACAGCGTGGGCTGGCTCGCGAAGTTTCCGCACCTCCTGGTGTCGCGGACGCTGTCCAAGGTCTACGGGCTTGCGGCGCTGCGCGTTGGCTACGCGGCGACGAGTGCGGCAGTCGCCGACGTGCTCAATCGCGTGCGCCAGCCCTTCAACGTCAATGCGCTGGCGCAGGCCGCCGCGGTGGCCGCGCTCGACGACGCGGACTACATCGAGGCGAGCCGCAAGCTCAATCGCGAGGGGTTGGCGCAGCTCTATGCCGGCTTCGCGGCGCTGGGCGTGACGTACGTCCCGTCGCGCGGCAACTTCGTGCTGGCCAAGGTGGGCGATGCCGCCCGAGTGAATGCGGCGCTGCTGCGCCAGGGTGTCATCGTGCGCCCGGTAGCCAACTACGGTTTGCCGGAGTGGCTGCGCATCACCGTCGGCCTGCCCGCCGAGAACGAGCGATTCCTGACGGCACTCGGGGTCGCCCTTGGGCGCTGACGCGCGCGCGGCCGGCCAAAGGGTGGCGAGCTCGCCGCCGTCGTCGCTGCGCAAGCTCGTCGTGGTCGGTGTGGGCCTCATCGGCGGCTCCTGCGCCCTGGCACTTCGTGGTGCGGGCGCGGTGCGCGAAGTGGTCGGTGTCGGCCGCACCCGCGAGAATCTCGATACGGCACGGGAACGCGGCATCGTCGATCGCGCCGTCATGCTCGCCGACGACTGGACGCGCGAATGCGCAGACGCCGACGTCGTGCTCGTCGCGGCGCCGGTCGCGCAGTTCCCGTCGCTCTTCGCGGCGATGGCGGGCGCGCTCGGCGCCGGCACCGTGGTCACCGATGCCGGGAGCACGAAGCTCGGCGTGATCGCGGCGGCGCGCGCCGCACTCGGGTCGCGCTTTGCGAGCTTCGTGCCGGGCCACCCCATCGCCGGTACCGAGCACACCGGTGCGGGAGCTGCCTTTCCGACACTCTTTGCCGACCGCAACGTGATCGTGACCCCCGTCGCGGAGACCGATCCCGCCGCCGTCCTGCGCGTGCGCGGCCTGTGGCAGGCCTGCGGGGCGCGGGTGCGCGAGCTCACGCCGGAGCGCCACGATGCGGTCTTCGCTGCCGTCTCGCACCTGCCGCACGTGCTCGCCTTCGCGCTCGTCGCCGAGCTTGCGGGACGACCGGATGCGACGACGTACTTCGATTTCGCGGCGAGCGGCTTTCGCGACTTCACGCGCATCGCCGGCAGCTCGCCCGAGATGTGGCGCGACATCGCGGTCGCGAACCGCGGCCCGCTGCTGGCCGAGATCGACGCCTACGCCGACGCGCTCGACGCGGCGCGCGGGCTCGTCGCGGCGGGCGATGCCGATGGCCTCGCGGCGCTCTTCGAGCGGGCGAGCGTGGCGCGGCGCACCTGGGGCGCGCGCTTTGCCACGCCGGCCGACGATTCCCGCTGATCGCTTCCGCGGCACCCGCTGCGAGTGCCGTCCCGCCATGACCCTCGACTTCCCGCCGCAACTGACGCTGTCGCCGGCAAGCCATGCCGCCGGGACGATCGCGCTCCCCGGCTCGAAGAGCATCAGCAATCGCCTGCTCCTGCTCGCGGCGCTGGCGCGCGGCACCACCACGCTCACCGGCCTCCTCGAATCCGACGATACGCAGGTGATGCTCGCGGCGCTGCGCGCACTCGGCATCGCGATCCGCGACCGCGGCGCGCAGCGCTACGAGATCGACGGGGCGGGTGGGCCATTTCCCGCCAAGGCGGCTGACCTCCATCTGGGTCTGTCCGGGCTGTCGATGCGCACGCTGGTCGCTGCACTCGCGCTCTCCGGCGGCCGTTACCGCGCCGACGGCGTGCCGCGCATGCGCGAGCGCCCGATCGGCGACCTCGTCGACGCCATGCGCCCGCTCGGTGTGGACATCCGCTACGAGCTCGCGGCGGGCTTCCCGCCGGTGCTGATCGGACCGGGCGCACCGCAGGCGGCACCGGTACGCGTGCGTGGCGACGTGTCGAGCCAGTTCCTCACCGGTCTCCTGCAGGCGCTCCCGCTGCTGCACGCGCGGATTCCGGTCACCGTCGACGGCGACCTCGTGTCGCGGCCCTACGTCGAGATCACCTGCAATCTCATGCGCCGCTTCGGAGTCGACGTCGTGCTGGAGCCGGCCGGTGTCGTGGTGCCGGCGAGCGCCGGCTATGCGAGCCCGGGCACGGTCGCGGTGGAGGGCGATGCGTCCGGCGCGTCGTACTTCCTCGCGGCGGGTGTTTTGGGCGGTGGCCCGGTGCGGGTGACGGGGGTCGGCCGCGAGTCGGTCCAAGGTGACGTCGGCTTCGCGCACGTCCTCGCGGCGCAGGGTGCGGACATCCGCATGGGACCCGACTGGATCGAGGCGCGGGCCGGTGCCCACTTCCGCGGCGGCACCATCGACTGCCTCGCCATTCCCGATGCGGCGATGACCCTCGCCATCACGGCACTCGGCGCCGACGCCCCGACCACGCTCACCGGCATCGCCTCGTGGCGGGTGAAGGAGACCGATCGCCTGGCGGCGATGGCCAGCGAATTGCGCAAGCTTGGCGTGACGGTGGAAGAGGGGCCGGACTGGTTGCGCGTGACGCCGCCGGCGTCGCTGCAGCCGGCGACCATTGCGACTTACGACGATCATCGCATGGCGATGTGCTTCGCCCTTGCATCCCTGCTCGGCGTCACGGTGACGATCGACGATCCGGGCTGCGTTCGCAAGACGTATCCGGATTACTTCGCCGCGCTGGCGGCAGTGACCGCCTGACATGGTGCGTGCCAATGCGGACGCCTGCACGCCGGTGCCGGTGCCAGTCATCGCCATCGACGGCCCGGCGGCGTCGGGCAAGGGCACGGTTGCCGCGCGCGTCGCGCACGCGCTGGGCTTCCACCTCCTCGACAGCGGCGCGCTCTACCGGCTGGTGGCTCTGAAGGCGAGGCGCGCAGGCATCGCACTCGATGATGCGCAGCAGTTGGGTACGCTGGCGGCGACGCTCGACGTCACCTTCACGCCGGCCGGCGTAACGCTCGGCGCGTGCGACGTGACGCACGCGCTGCGCGACGAGGCGATCGCCGAAGCTGCATCGCGCGTCGCGGTGCATCCACCGGTGCGCAGCGCGCTCCTTGCGCGCCAGCGGGCGTTTTGCGCGCCGCCCGGGCTCGTCGCGGACGGGCGCGACATGGGAACCGTCGTCTTTCCGCAGGCGGCCACCAAGATCTTCATCACGGCGACACCCGAGGCGCGCGCCGAGCGCCGGCGCCTGCAGTTCGCCGAGCGCGGCATCGTCGCTGCTGCCGATGCGCTGCTCGCGGACATCCGTGCCCGCGATGCGCGTGATCGCTTGCGCGCGGCGGCGCCGCTCGTCCCGGCGAGCGATGCGATCATCCTGGACACGACGAACCTCACGGTCGACGAAGCGGTCGCCTTCGTCCTCGCGCGCTACGCCCGGCGCAGCGCCTGACGACGCGGGCATTCGGCGTCGTCGCGGGGGCGGGTGCTCGGACGTTCCCGATTGCCGAGGCGGCGCCGCGTGCGGCGCGGGGCGGGCGGGTGTGCATCACGCACGGCGTCGCGCCGGGCGCGACGGCTGTGGACAGCGGCTCAGGGTGTCCCGACAACCACCGGAATCTCGGTCGCCGGGGGCGTGTTGCGGCTGCGTCCGCAGCGCACGATCCCGTCGATCATCACCATGCCGACGCCGGGGAGGTCGCCCAGCGCAACGCTGTCGAGCAGCGTGCGGCCGGCGCTGTGCTGCGCGCGGTCCATGAAGACGAAATCGGCGGCACGCCCGACCTCGACCATCCCACAGTCGAGGTTGCGCATTCGCGCGGTATTGCCGGTGGCGAAGCAGAAGACCTGTTCGGGCGGGATGCCGGCGACCGACGACAGGAAGGCGATCATGCGCAGGATGCCGAGCGGCTGCACGCCCGAGCCTGCCGGGCCGTCGGTGCCGAGGATCACCCGGTGCGGGCACTTCAGTTCGAGCGCCGCCCTTGCCGCTGCGATGGCGATCCGCTCGTTGCCGTTGTGCACGATCTCGATCGCGCGCGAGCTCTTCTCGCACAGTTCGCAGACGTGCTTTTCGGGCAGCGCCGTGTGTCCGCCGTTGATGTGGCCGATCACGTCGGCGTCGGCCTCGAGCACGACGTCCTTGTCGATGAGGCCAGAGCCTGGGATCGACGGGCCCCCGGTGTGGATCGTGCTCTGGATGCCGTGCTTGCGGGCCCAGGCGACCATCGTCTTCGCCTCGGCGCCGGCCTTGACCGAGCCCAAGCCGATTTCGCCCAGGAGCTTCACGCCCGCCTTGGCGAGGTCGGCAAAATCCGCCTCCACCATGCCCTTCTCGATGACCGGGGCGCCCGCCAGCACCTTGACCCCGCCGGGACGGAAATTGTCGAAGGCGCGCTGCGCCGTGATGGCGAGCGCCTTCAGTCCGACGACGTCCTTCGGGCGGCCAGGCAGGTGCACTTCACCCGCGGAGATCATCGTGGTGACGCCGCCGTGGAGTGTCGAATCGATCCAGCCCAACTGACCCTGGCGCGGCGTCCAATCGCCGAAGACGGGGTGCACGTGGCTGTCGATGAGTCCCGGCGCCAGCGTCGTGCCGCGCGCGTCGACCACGAGATCGGCGCCTGCCGCATCGCAGTCCTTCTCGCGTCCGACCGCAGCAATGCGGCCGTCGCGGACGACGACGGTGTCGGCGTCGACGAGCGGGTGATCGAGGTCGCCCGAGAGCATGAGCCCGACGTTCCTGATCACCACCTTGCCGGACGTGCCGCCCGTTGCCGCTTCTGCCATCGTCGCTCTCCGTCGGTGCCGGCGCGGCGCGCCGCTTCATGTAGCAAATGCTAAACCGCGCGCCCGGCCGGCGGCAAGCGCCGGAATCAGCCGGCAGGCAAGCGGTCCGGTGGTGCGAGTGTGCGCCGCACGGCGTCGACGATGAACGCCTCCCAGTGCGCGAGCGCAGCCGGCGAGTCGGTACGCTCGCCCAGGAACGCCGAGAGCGTGTGCCGGTTGCCGAGGTAGAAATACCCCATTCCGGCGATCATGAGGTAGATGTCGCGCGCGCTCACCGTGGAGCGGAACATGCCGCGCGCGATGCCGCGCTCGAGCGCGTCGCGCAGGAGGCGCATGGCGAATGGCGAGAACGCGCTCGCCCGCGACGACTTGGCGATGTGGCGTCCCCGGTGCAGATTCTCGTCATTGAGCAGCGAAATGAACTCGGGGTGGCGCCGGTAGTAGTTCCACATGAAGCGAACGGCAACGACAACGGCCTCGTCGGGGCGCTCGATAGCGAGCGGGAGCTTCGATTCGGCGTCGTTGAACCGGCGATACAAGTCTTCCAGCACGGCGACGTAGAGCCCCTCCTTGCTGCCGAAGTAGTAGTAGATCATCCGGTCGTACGAGCGCGACGCCTTCGAGATCTCGTCGACGCGCGCGCCGTCGAAGCCGCGTTTGGCGAAGATGCGCGTGGCGGCACGCAGGATCGCCTCGCGGGTGGCCTGGGCAGCGGCGGCGCGCGTCCCGC
>JBDHRR010000161.1:0-6777 GCA_039807685.1 Burkholderiales bacterium | reverse complement strand
CGCCGGCCGGGTGAAATTCGAGAACGTCGAGGAAGGCGTGACCGTGGCGAAGCAGGTCGACGACGTGACGGGTCTTTCCACGCTCGTGGTGATCGATCCCAAGCGTCGTGGTTCGGGAACCGCCAAGGGTGTACGGCCGCAGGTGAAGCTCCTCGACGACAGCGGTGAGGAGATCAAGCTCGCGGGCTCGGAGCTGCCGGTCAACATCACCTTCCAGCTGGGTTCGATCATCACGGTCAAGGACGGCCAGCCGGTTGCGGTGGGCGAGGTTCTCGCCCGCATCCCGCAGGAGACGTCGAAGACGCGCGACATCACGGGCGGCTTGCCGCGGGTCGCCGAGCTCTTCGAGGCGCGCTCGCCGAAGGACGCCGGCATGCTGGCGGAAGTCACCGGCACCGTGTCGTTCGGAAAGGACACCAAGGGCAAGCAGCGTCTGGTCATCACCGATCTCGACAGCGTTGCGCACGAGTACCTCATTCCGAAGGACAAGCACGTCACGGCGCACGACGGGCAAGTGGTGAACAAGGGCGAGACGATCGTCGACGGACCGGCCGATCCGCATGACATCCTGCGGCTCCTCGGCGTCGAGCAACTTGCGCGCTACATCACCGACGAGGTGCAGGACGTCTACCGGCTGCAGGGCGTGAAGATCAACGACAAGCACATCGAGGTGATCGTGCGCCAGATGCTGCGGCGCGTGGTCATCACCGAGCCGGGCGATACGCGGTTCATCCGCGAGGAGCAGGTCGAGCGTTCGGAACTCCTCGACGAGAACGATCGCATGGTGAAGGACGGCAAGGAGCCGGCACAGTTCCACCACATGCTGCTGGGCATCACCAAGGCGTCGTTGTCCACCGACTCGTTCATCTCCGCCGCCTCCTTCCAGGAGACGACGCGCGTGCTGACCGAAGCGGCGATCATGGGCAAGCGCGACGATCTGCGCGGCCTGAAGGAAAACGTGATCGTCGGCCGCCTCATTCCGGCAGGTACCGGGCTCGCGTACCACAACACTCGCAAGAAATCGAAGCAGGGGGGAGCGGAAGCGGCGGCAGCGGCGTTCATGACCGAGGAGGAACAGGCCGCGCAGGCGGCGGCTGCGGCGCCGTCGTCGGAGGTGTCGGTCGGCGCCGCCTGAGCACGGCGGAGGGCTCTTCGGGGCGTGTGGCCGCGGGAGTCGTGGCGCGAACGGACGTCGATGGTCGACTGTCCGTTCGCGTCGTGGACCGGGGGTCGGCTGCTGCAGCGCCGGCCCCTTGTCTTGCGCGGATCGCCAAACGCGCACGACGGCCGCCACGCCGTCCGCGGCGCCGCCATCGGCAACGACGATGTCGTCCAGCGGCTACCGCGTCGTCGGCTGCATCCCGATCACGACGCTGCGTGCCCGCACGCGCGAAAAGACGCCCGCCGGCACGTCCACCGGGATCGATTTCACCTGGCGCAGCGTGCGCGAATCGAAGATGGCGAGCTGCCCCCCGTGCGCGACCTGGCTGCGATCGCCGCGGTAACGCGCGCTCACGTAGAAGAAATCACCGCGCGCCGTGTACTCGGGAAAGTGCGAGTGCCCTAGCGTGCCCGCGACCTCGAGCGTGCGCACCACCTCGAGCGTGTTCTTGTCGACGAACTGGATCTTGTTGGCGTTCGGCCCGGTGCCGACGATGTCGACGATGACGTAAGGCGCGTCCGGGTGCGCTGCCGGCGACTCGGTCGGGCCGAGCACCGGGATGCGCTTGACCACGTCGAAGGTCTCCATGTCGAAGACGGTCACCTCGAATGCGGGACACTCGGCCTCGCCGATGTTGGTGCCGATGCCGAGCAGGCGGCCGTTGGAGCGGAACACCGCGCCTGAGCCGAGATGCGGTTTGCACCCGGCCGGGATCTTGCGCACGACGCGCGCTTCGACGAGGTCGACGACGGCGTTCACGTGATCGTCGTAGGACGCGACGACGAGGTATCTGCCGTCGGGCGAGAGGAACGCGTCGTGCAAATGGCGCCCGACGTCGGCGACCCGGGTAATCGGCATCTGCGGTCGCTCGAGGTCGACGATCCACACCTGGCCCGCCTGCTCCAGCGCAACGACGAACCAGTTCGCGTACGGCGTCGCGGTGATCATGCCGGCGTCGGCCTCGACCATCCTGCCGTCGGGATCGACGCCGGCGAGTTCGATGACGCGCACTGGTTCGAGGGTCGCGGCGTCCAGGATCACCATCGTGTGCGGCACGTACGAGCCGGCGGCGACGTAGCGGCCGTCGCGCGACACCGCGAGCGACGTGCCGTTGAGACCGGCGCGGACCTTGCGGACGGCGCGCATCGAGTACAGATCGACTTTGTGCACCCAGCCGGCGTCGTCGCGCACGTACGCCCAGCGCGGGTCCGTAGGATGGAAGTCCATGAGGTGCGGCGCGACGCCGGTGGGCACGGCGCCGACCTGGCGGTGTGTCCGGCCATCGAAGAAGAGCACTTTGGCCTCCTTGCCGGCCGCCTGGCGGCCACGCGACATGACCGCCATCAGGTCGTCCAGGTGTTCGATGCGATAGCGCGGCGCTGCGGCGAGCTTCTCTTCGTCGGCGACCAGCACGGTGAGCGACTGGCGGACGTCGCTCATGTTCCAGGTCAGCGTGCGCCGGGGCTGGGTCGCCACCAGGGTGGCCAGCAGATCGCGATCCTTCGCCGACAGCGCGCCGCGCCACGAAGGATGCTGCGGCATCAGGGTCGGCGGCCGGCCGCTCAGGATGATCTCCGCGATCTCACCCTGCTGGAGTTTCGTCTCGTCGCGGTTGAGCGCGGGGCCGATGTAGCCGCCGCGGTCCGCGCCGTGGCACACCGCGCAGTGCTGCGCATACAGGCGTTCCGCCCGCTCGAGGTCGGCCGCCGGCGAAACGAGCGGTAGTCCTGCCAGCGTGAGTGTCAGCAGTGCGCGGCTGTTCATGGCGTGGGTCCTCGCGCCGGTCACGTCGGTCGGTGGCTCCCCCGGCGCCCGCCCAGCGACGGGTCGGCGCCGGGAGCCTGAAGCGACCATTGTCGCCCGACGGGCTGCAGCGTGGGGCAAGTCGCCGCGGTGGGGCAGTACCGGACGACGATGGTGATTGACGCGCGTAGTCGCAGCATCCTATAATCACGGTCTTTTCGCCTTCCGGGGTCGGGTACTTTGCGGATCCCATCCGGGAAAGCGCGACGCGAACCTGGTGCGCGGTGGCAGGCCTCACGCAGGCATGCCCGGTCGGCCAAGGCGCGGGAAGTGCCCACCGAGTCCTGCTCAGGAGCATCCCCGTCCGCCGGTCAGGGCGCGTCGCGGGTGTACGCGGCAAGCGTGCGGCGAGACAACACCGGCAGCAACAGCAACGTAACCAGTAGCAGCAGAACGCGAATCGCAGAGCAGCAGTTTCGCGAAGCCCATCAAGGCCTTTGCGGCGATGCCCGATGCGTCGTCGCACGAAACGGACAATCAGGATGCCAACGATCAATCAGCTCGTACGCAAGGGTCGCAAGCCCGTCGTCACCAAAAGCAAGGTGCCGGCGCTCCAGCAGAGCCCGCAAAAGCGCGGCGTGTGCACGCGGGTGTACACGACCACGCCCAAGAAGCCGAACTCGGCTTTGCGGAAGGTCGCCAAGGTTCGTCTCACCAATGGCTTCGAGGTGATCAGCTACATCGGCGGCGAGGGGCACAACCTGCAGGAACACTCGGTGGTGCTGATCCGCGGCGGTCGCGTCAAGGACCTGCCCGGCGTGCGCTACCACATGGTGCGCGGCGCGCTCGACACCGCCGGCGTCAAGGACCGCAAGCAGTCCCGCTCCAAGTACGGCGCCAAGCGTCCCAAGGCCGCCTAATCCAAGATTCGATAAGAGGCATCCATGCCACGTCGTCGTGAAGTCCCCAAGCGGGACATCCTGCCGGACCCCAAGTTCGCGAACATCGATGTCGCCAAGTTCATCAACGTGCTGATGGACAGCGGCAAGAAGTCGGTCGCCGAGCGGATCATCTACGGAGCATTCGAGTCGATCACCAAGAAGGGCGGCAAGGATCCGCTCGAGGTGTTCAACCAGGCGCTCCAGAACTCGCGCCCGATGGTCGAAGTCAAGAGCCGCCGGGTGGGCGGAGCCAACTTCCAGGTGCCGGTCGAGGTGCGGCCGGTGCGGCGGACGGCGCTCGCCATGCGCTGGCTGCGCGAAGCCGCCCGCAAGCGCGGTGAGAAGTCGATGGGGCAGCGGCTTGCCGCCGAGCTCCTCGAGGCCTCCGAGGGTCGCGGTGGCGCCGTCAAGAAGCGCGAGGAAGTGCACCGCATGGCCGAGGCCAACAAGGCCTTCTCGCATTTCCGGTTCTGACGGACGCGAAGCGGCCAGGACCGACCCTACATCCACGACGCCGGGTCGACGCGTCGTGACTCCGTGCCGGCGCCGGTGACACCCGGCGCGCGGTCACCGAGAACAGAGTTTCTGCTGAATATATGCCACGAACCACTCCCATCGAACGGTACCGCAACATCGGCATCAGTGCGCACATCGATGCCGGCAAGACCACGACCACCGAGCGCATCCTCTTCTACACCGGCGTCTCGCACAAGCTGGGCGAGGTTCACGACGGCGCCGCGATCATGGATTGGATGGAGCAGGAGCGCGAGCGCGGCATCACCATCACGTCGACGGCGACCACCTGCTTCTGGAAGGGGATGGACGGCTCGTACCCCGAGCATCGCATCAACATCATCGACACCCCGGGGCACGTCGACTTCACCATCGAGGTCGAGCGCTCGATGCGCGTGCTAGACGGCGCGTGCATGGTGTACGACAGCGTGGGCGGCGTGCAGCCGCAGTCGGAGACCGTCTGGCGCCAGGCCAACAAGTACCGCGTGCCGCGCCTCGCCTTCGTCAACAAGATGGACCGGGTGGGCGCGAATTTCTTCAAGGTGTACGAGCAGATGCGCACGCGCCTCAAGGCCAATCCGGTGCCGGTGCAGGTGCCGATCGGCGCCGAGGACAAGTTCCAGGGTGTCGTCGACCTGGTGCGCATGAAGGCGATCTACTGGGACGACGCGACGCAGGGCACCCGGTTCGAGGCGCGCGACATTCCCGCCGACCTCGTCGACGTCGCGCGCGAGTGGCGCGAGAAGATGGTCGAGAGCGCCGCCGAGGCCGACGAAGAGGTGATGAACAAGTATCTCGAGTCCGGCGAGCTGTCGGAGGCCGAGATCAAGACGGCGCTGCGCAAGCGCACCATCGCCGGCGAAGTCGTGCCGATGCTGTGTGGTTCCGCATTCAAGAACAAGGGCGTGCAGGCGATGCTCGACGCGGTGCTCGACTACCTGCCGGCGCCCACCGACATCCCGCCGGTCGACGGCGAACTCGAGAATGGAACGCACGGAGAGCGCAAGGCGTCCGACGACGAGCCGTTCTCGGCGCTCGCATTCAAGATCATGACCGACCCGTTCGTCGGCCAGCTCGTGTTCTTCCGTGTCTATTCCGGCGTGGTCAACTCGGGCGACACGATCTACAACGCCGCCAAGGGCAAGAAGGAGCGGCTCGGACGCATCCTGCAGATGCACGCCAACGAGCGCAAGGACATCAAGGAAGTGCGCGCCGGCGACATCGCGGCGGCGGTCGGTCTCAAGGAGGCGACGACCGGCGACACGCTGTGCGATCCGGCCAAGGTGATCACGCTGGAGAAGCTCATCTTTCCGGAACCCGTCATCCACGTCGCCGTCGAGCCGAAGACCAAGGTCGACCAGGAGAAGATGGGCATCGCCCTCAATCGGCTGGCGCAGGAAGACCCGTCGTTTCGGGTGCGCACCGACGAGGAGTCGGGGCAGACGATCATTTCCGGCATGGGCGAATTGCATCTCGACATCATCGTCGATCGCATGAAGCGCGAGTTCGGCGTCGAGGCCAACGTGGGTGCCCCGCAGGTCGCGTACCGCGAGGCGATCAGGAAGCCCGTGGAGGTCGAGGGCAAGTTCGTCAAGCAATCGGGCGGTCGCGGCCAGTACGGTCACGTCTGGATCAAGATGGAGCCCAACGAGCAGGGGAAGGGCTTCGAGTTCGTCGACCAGATCAAGGGCGGCTCGGTGCCGCGCGAGTACATCCCGGCGGTGCAGAAGGGCCTGGAAGAGACGTTGCCCAACGGCGTGCTGGCGGGCTTCCCCGTCGTCGACGTCCGGGTCACGCTCTTCGACGGCAGCTACCACGACGTCGACAGCAACGAGAACGCGTTCAAGATGGCGGCGTCGATCGCCTTCAAGGACGGGATGCGCAAGGCGACGCCCGTGCTTCTCGAGCCGATGATGGCGGTCGAGGTCGAGACGCCGGAAGACTTCATGGGCAACGTGATGGGCGACCTCTCGTCACGTCGCGGCATGGTCCAGGGCATGGAGGATCTCCCCACCGGCAAGACGATCCGCGCCGAGGTCCCGCTCGCCGAGATGTTCGGCTACGCGACGACGCTCCGCTCGCTGTCGCAGGGGCGGGCCACGTACACGATGGAGTTCAAGCACTACGCCGAAGCGCCGAAGAGCGTCGCCGAGGCGGTGATCAACAAGAAATCCTGAACCGGCGGGGGCGCCGTGTCGCCCCTGACCGGATGAGATCCTGAGCGGCGCCGGCGCGGCCGGCCGAGTTTCAGCGGAACCTTCAACGACAGAACGAGCGCGGAGATCGCGATGGCAAAAGGCAAATTCGAACGTACGAAGCCGCACGTGAACGTGGGGACGATTGGGCACGTGGATCATGGGAAGACGACGCTGACGGCGGCGATCACGACGATCCTGTCGAAGAAGTTTGGTGGTGAGG
>JBDHRR010000028.1:0-31769 GCA_039807685.1 Burkholderiales bacterium | reverse complement strand
TCCGGGCCCGCGGCACCGCACTGCGACTCCTCGTTCGCGATCGGCGCGGCGGTGTGCCGCCGCCTCCACCCGCGCCGGCGGCCGAGGCGGCGGTGCCGGATCGGCGGCGGGTCGCGCGACGCGCGGCATTCGCGCGCTACCGCACCCCCGCGCTGGGCGGGCTCGCGCTGCTGATCGTCGCCGCGGCGAGCATCTACTATCTCGCGGCGGGCGACGCGCCCACGACGCCGGTCGTCGACGCCGCGCGCTCCGCGCCGGCGGTGGCTCCCTCCGTCACGCCCGTGGTCGCCGGTGGCGCTACCGTGGCGTTGCACGCCGTTCCGGGAGGTGACGCCGCGGCATCGTCACAGGCCAAGGCCGATGCCGCGAACTCACTTGCCGCCTTGCGCGCGAAGATCGAGGCATTGCGGCTGGCTGGTAACTGGAACGTCCTCGTCCTGCACGCCGTCGAGTGGACGCGGCGCGAGCCGAACAGTCCAGCCGCGTGGGACGAGTTGCGGGCAGGCTACGTCCACCTTCGCCAGTACGACGATGCCCTTGTCGCAGCCCGCAAGGCCGTGCAACTCGCTCCGGACGATCCGGCACTCTGGCGGCACGTCGGAGAAGTCAACGTGGCACTGGATGATCCACCCGCGGCGTTGACCGCGTTCCGGGAGGCCATCGCCCGCGATGGCGGCGATGTGGCGAGCCTGCAGGCGGTGGCGCTCCTGGCGACGCGCCTGGGACAACCCCAGGAAGCCAAGGCGGCGCTCGATCGTGCGCTGGTGGCGCAACCGGGTGATGCGGTAACGGTCTGCCTTCGCCAGGGACTGGCGCAGATCGCGCCAACTCGCGATGCCCATGCCGCGCTGCGGCAGGTATCGGCGGTCGACGGCAAGTGCCGCGGTCAGGGAGATACCTCAGCCGTCGCTCTGAAGTAACCGAAGGCCACCCCCCAGGCACCCCGCGCCACCGGCGGGCAATCCAGACCCCGGAGCACCGGCGGAAGTCATCGCCTGCACGCCGCATGCGTGGTCTGGGGTATGGTGCACGCGGGAGGTGCCGCGATCCCGTTCGCGCACCGTGTCGCCAGCATGCCGTCGCCCGCTGATTCCGGATCTTCGTCGCCCGCATCCGCACTCGACGCGGCGGCTGCCGCCGCCGGTGCCGAGCGCACGTGGCGCGAGCGCTTCGCGGCGCTGCGCAACCTGCCGCCGTTTCTCGCCCTCCTCTGGCGGACGAGTCGTACGCTGACGCTTGCCCAGGGCGCGCTGCGCGTCATGCGGGCGCTCCTGCCGGTGGCGACTCTCTTCGTCGGCAAGCTCATCATCGACGAGGTCGTGCGCCTCGTGCAGGTGCCGGCCATCGGCGAACGCCTGGGCGAGCAATTCGCGGCGGGGGAACTCGCCTGGCTGGTGACGCTCGTCGGGATCGAGTTCGCGCTGGCCGTGCTCTCCGACGTGCTCGGGCGCGGGATCGCGCTCGTCGAGGGCATGCTCGCCGAGAAGTTCAGCAACGCCACGAGCCTCGAGCTCATGGCGCACGCCGCGACCGTCGATCTCGAGGACTTCGAGGACAGCGACTTCCAGGATCGCCTGGAGCGCGCGCGCCGGCAGGCGTCGGGCCGCACGAGCCTCATTGGCCAGCTCTTCGGCCAGGCGCAGGACGCGCTGACCGTCATCACCTTCGCGGCCGGCCTCGTGATCTATGCGCCGTGGCTCATCGCGCTTCTCGCACTGGCACTCGTGCCCGCGTTCATCGGCGAGGCGTACTTCAATGCGCAGGTCTATTCGCTCAACTACCGGCGTACGCCGGAGCGCCGCGAACTCGACTATCTGCGGCAGACGGCGGCGTCAGCCGAGACCGCGAAAGAGGTCAAGATCTTCGGCTTGAGCGGTTTCCTGATCGAGCGTTACCGTCGTCTCGCCGAGAGTTTCTACGTCGCCAATGCACGTATCGCCTGGCGGCGGGCAGGATGGGGGAGCGCGCTGTCGGCGCTCGGCACCGCGGCGTACTACGCCGCTTACGTCTACATCGTGTGGCGCACGCTGCACGGCGACTTCTCGATCGGCGATCTCACCTTCCTCGCGGGCTCGTTCCGGCGGCTCAATGCGCTCCTCGAAAGCCTGCTGACTGGCTTCTCGCAGGTGGCGGGGCAGGCGCTCTACCTCGACGATCTCTTCTCGTTCTTCGCGGTACGTCCGAGGCTCACGACAGCGCGCATCCCGCGGCCGTTCCCCGCACCGCTGCGCGAGGGCTACGTGTTCGACAACGTCGGCTTTCGCTATCCGGGTGCGCAGCGCTGGGCGGTGCGCGGACTCTCGCTCACGGTGCGTGCCGGCGAGACGCTGGCGCTGGTCGGCGAGAACGGCGCCGGCAAGACCACGCTCGTGAAACTCCTCGCGCGGCTGTACGACCCCGACGAAGGACGCATCCTGCTCGACGGCCACGATCTGCGCGACTACGACCTCGCCGCCGTGCGGGCGAACGTCGGCGTCATCTTCCAGGACTTCGTGCGCTACCACCTGAGCGCAGCAGACAACATTGCCGTCGGCCGCATCGACGCCGGCGACGATCGCGCGCGGATCACCGAAGCCGCCCGCCGCAGCCTCGCCGACGAGGTGATCGGTCGACTGCCGCGCGGCTATGAACAGGTCCTCGGCCGGCGCTTTCACAGCGGCGTCGACTTGTCCGGTGGCGAATGGCAGAAGGTCGCCATTGCCCGTGCCTACATGCGCGATGCGCCGGTCCTGATCCTCGACGAGCCCACCGCCGCGCTCGACGCCCGCGCCGAGTACGAGGTCTTCAAGCGCTTCCGGGAGCTTTCGGCCGCGAAGACCACGCTGCTCATCTCGCACCGCTTCTCCTCCGTGCGCATGGCCGACCGGATCGCCGTACTCGTCGATGGCGCCGTCGAAGCCATCGATACGCACGAAGCGCTTCTGGCGCAGCGCGGGCGCTACGCCGAACTCTTCGAGCTGCAGGCGGCGGGGTATCGGTAACGGCGCGTGAGCGGCGCGGTCCGCGCAATTCGCCACGCGCGCCAGCGGCCCTGGACGCGATCGACCGCTCCAGCGATGCGCCGTGCGCGCTATGCGCCGCCGGTGCGGTACGCCGCGCTGTACTGCGCGTACACGGTGACGATGTCGGCGAAGCCCTCGCGCTCCGCGACGCGCAATTCGCGGAATGGCCGGGCCGGGCGTCCCGCGTAGATCCAGCCCGACGGCACGTGCGTTCCCGGCTCGACGTACGCGCCCGCGCCGATGCACGCGTCGTCGTCGACAATGACGCCGTCAGCGACGATCGACGCCATGCCGATGAGCGAGCGATCGCCGATGCGGGCAGCGCCGATGCGCACGTTGTGGCCGACGGTGACGTCGTCGCCGATGACGAGGTCGCCCGCTGCGCGCGAGGCGGTGAGCAGCGAACCATCCTGCACGTTGCTGCGCCGGCCGAGGACGACGCGGGCGTCGGACGCATCGATGACGCAGGCGAAGTAGATCGACGCCTCGTCGGCGAGTTCGATTGCGCCGCCGCAGCGCGCCGTCGTCGCGACGTAGGCCGCGGCACTGGCCGCCAGGCGCGCCGGGGCCGCCGGCAGATGCGGAGCGTCCGCCGGCAGTTCAGTGGCGGGATCGGCAACGGGCGAGCGTCGGGCCCGCAGCGCCGTGTGCCAGCGTTCGATCTCGCCGGGTTCGAGCGCACGCACCGGTTGCGCGGGGCTCCCCGCGTAGACAAGGTCACCGGCAAGCGTCTTGCGCGGCGGGACCATCGCACCCGGCATGATGAGCGCGCGGGCACCGACGACCGCCCCGTCCATGACCGTCGCGGCGTTACCGACCACCACGCCGTCGCCCAGCGTGCAGGCGTGGACGAGTCCGTAGCGGCCGACGCTGACGCCATCGCCGATGTGCGTCGAATACACGTCGTGCGCGATGTGCACCGTCGCCCGCTCGCCGAGGAAGACGTCGGCGCCGATGGTCACCGATTCGCCGTCGGCGCGCACCGTCGCGTAGTCGCCGAGCACGAGGCCCGGTCCGGCGGTGGCGCGACCGGTGATGAGCGCCTGCGCGCCGAAGCGCGCGTCGGCGGGGATCGCGGGATGCCAGGCGAGGTAGGGAATCAGCATGCGGGCGACGTTAGCATGACGCGGCAGAGTCGATTCAGATGGGCTACGCCCCGGCGCGGAAACGCCGCTCGGCCTCGTCCCAGGCGGCGAGCGGCTGCAGGTCGGGGACGATCGCGAGTCCCGACTTGCCGTCGGCGGAGACGACGTCGGTGCGCACCACGACGTCGAGCAGTGCGGGCCGGTTGGCGAGCGCGCGCTCGATCGCCGCCGGCAGCGCTGCCACGTCGGTCACCCGTTCGGCGTGCATGCCGAAGGCGCGCGCCATTGCCGCGTGATCGGCGAACTGGAGGTTCGTGCCCACCACTCGACCCCAGTTCTGCTGCTGGTCGTTGACTTCGATCTGCCAGGCGCCGTTGTTGGCGACGACGATGAACACCGGCACGCGGTGGCGCACGGCGGTATCGATCTCCATCGCATTGAAGCCGAACGACCCGTCGCCGGTGGCAACCACGACCGTGCGATCGGGCCGCGCGAGCGCCGCGCCGATGCCGAACGCCGTGCCGATGCCGATGCAGCCCAACGGTCCCGGGTCGAGGTAGGTCGGGGCCTCCAGACCGACCCGCGCAAACGAGAGGAAGTCGCCGCCATCGGCGACGACGACCGGCTCGCCGCCGCGGGCGTCGAGCGCATCCTGCAGGCAGGCGAGAACGCGGTTGGGGTGGATCTTGCCGTCGACGGCCGACTCCGCGGCGCGCATCGACGCGCGCAGCTTGTCCGCGCGCGCCTCGTGCTGCGTACGCAGCGACGCCGCCCACTCGCGATCGACGGCGGGCGTGCGGCCGCGCGCCGCGGCGACGATGGCGTCGAGCGCGAGCCCGCAATCGGCGAGCACTTCGGCGTCGCCGCGCCGGTTGTCGCGCAACTCGACCGTGACGTCGGCGATACGCACGAACCTGGCGTTCCCGAACACCGCGGGCGAGCCGTAGGCGAGCTGGAAGTCGAGGCGCCGGCCGACCGTGACGACGACGTCGGCCGCGCCCATCACCTGACCGCGCATGGCGCCGACGAAGGCCCGATGCGAAGCGGGAAGAACCCCCTTGCACTCGCCGGTATCGAGATAAACGGCGCCCAGCGCGTCGAGGAAGCGGCGCAGAGCTGCACCGCGGCCCTTGATGCCGCGGCCGCCGATGACGAGCGGACGCTTCGCCGACCAGAGGATGTCCACAGCGGCCTGCACGGCCTCCGCTGCCGGCGGCAGCGCCGTACGCGCGCGGCCCGCGAGATGCTCGGCGCGCTGCAGCGGCGCCGGGACGTCGGCGCGCAGGACGTCGGTGGGGAAGTCGAGGTAGACGGGACCCGGCTCACCGCCGTCCCCGCGCGCCCGCGCGAAGGCTTCGTCGAGTTCCTGCGGCACGAGCGAGGCGTCGCGCACCGTGCGCGCGTAACGGGTGATGCCGCGCACCATGCCGACGTGATCGAGGTCCTGCAGCGCACCGCGGTTGTCCTGCGCCCTTGGCGGCGTACCGGAAAGCACGACCACGCTCGCCCGCGCCACGTGCGCGTTGGCGATGCCGGTCATCGCATTGGTGACACCGGGTCCGGCGGTGACGAGTGCGACGCCCATCGTCCCCCGCAACTCGCCGTAGGCGTGCGCCATGTAGACCGCAGCGCGCTCGTCGCGCACGTCGACGATCGCGATGCCCTCGGCGTCGATCGCCATCCACAGCGGCATGATGTGGCCGCCGCACAGCGCGAACACGCGATCGATCCCGCGCGCCTTGAGCGAGCGCGCGATCACCACCGCGGCGGAATTCGGGGAAAGGTCCATGGTGTCTCCTGCTCCAGTGCGATGCGCGGCGGCGCCCGCCGGCGAGCCGGGTCGATCCCGGCGACCGACGGTGTTTGCTCCGGACCCGACTAGAACACCGGCTTCTCGCGGTAGGTGCCCCAGAGCGTCTTCAGCTTCTCGACGATGTCGCCCATCGACGCGCCGGCGTCGACGAGTTCGATCGTCACCGGCATGATGTTCTGCGTCGGATCCTTGGCGATCGCGATGAGCTTGTCGAGGAGCTTCGTGACCTTCGCCTCGTCACGCTCGCGGCGCACCTTGTCGAGTGCTGCGATCTGCCGCTTGGCCGTCGTCTCGTCGTACGGGTGCAATTCGATATCGAACTTCTCGTCGGCAAGGACGTACTTGTTGACGCCGATGACCGGCTTCTCGCCGCTCGCCTTCTTGATCGCCGTCTCGTAGGCAAAGTCGGCGATGCGGCGCTGGAACCAGTTCTCGTCGGTGAGCTTGATCGTGCCGCCGTGCGCGTCGACCTCGTCGATGATCTTGAAGATCGCCTTTTCGTATTGCGTGGTCAGGCTCTCGAGGAAATACGAGCCGCCGAGCGGGTCGACGACGTCGGCCACCCCGGACTCGTCGGCGATGATCTGCTGCGTGCGCAGCGCGATGCGCATCGCCTCCTCGGTGGGGATGGCGAACGCCTCGTCGCGCCCGTTGGTGTGCAGGCTCTGCGCGCCGCCCAGGACCGCGGACAGCGCCTGCAGCCCGGTGCGCACGATGTTGATCTCGTACTGCGGCTTGGTGAGCGACGCCGCGGCGGTCTGGCAGTGGAAGCGCAGCCGCATGGACTCGGGATTCTTCGCGCCGAAGCGGTCGCGCATGATCTTCGCGTACACGCGCCGCACCGCGCGGAACTTGGCGATCTCCTCGAAGAAGTCGGCCTGGCAGACGTAGAAGAACGCAAGCCGCGGCGCGAACTCGTCGACGTGCATCCCGGTCTTCTGCACCTCTTCCACGTAGGTGATGAGGTTGCACATCGTGAACGCCACCTCGTCGAGCGGCGAGCCGCCGGCTTCCGAGATGTGGTAGCCCGAGATGTTGATCGGGTTGTAGCGCTTCATGTTCTGCGCGCAGTAGGTGATGCAGTCGCGCACGATGCGCACCGACGGCGCGATCGGGTAGATCCATTCCTTCTGCGCCTGGAATTCCTTCAGGATGTCGGCCTGGATCGTTCCCGACAGCGCATCGAGGTCGTAGCCGCGGCGCTTGGCGAGCGCCACGTACATGGCGAGCATGATCCACGCGCTGGGATTGATGGTGAGCGACACCGAGATCTTGGTGAGATCGATGCCCTCGAAGAGGCGTTCCATGTCGGCCAGCGTGTCGATCGCCACGCCTTCGCGGCCGACCTCGCCCTCGCTCATCGGATGGTCGCTGTCGTAACCCATGAGGGTCGGCATGTCGAAGTCGGTGGACAGCCCGGTCATCCCGTTGGCGATGAGGTACTTGAAACGCTCGTTGGTGTCTTCGGCGGTGCCGAAGCCCGCGATCTGGCGCATCGTCCAGGTCCGGCCACGGTACATCGTCGGGTACGGGCCGCGGGTGTACGGGAAGCGGCCGGGCAGCCCGATGTCCTCGAGCGGAGTGTCGGCGAGGTCGAGCGCGGTGTAGCTGCGCTTCACCGGGAAGCCGCCCTGCGTCGTGAACGTCGGCTGGCGCTCCGGCGCCTTGCTGACGAACTTCGCGACCTCGTTGCCCTCCCAGGACGCGACGTCGCGCTCGAGTTGCTGGGCCGCCGCGGCGCCAACGCTCGCCGACGGTTGATTCTTGCCAAGGGTCGTATCGTTCACGCGTATTCTCCAAGTTCGGCAATGAGCCGCGTAGCGGCGGAATGGGGACTGATCTCGCGGCGGGACACGTTCTCGAGCAGCGCCGCGAGCCGCCCGTGACGATGCTGTTCGAAGCGGTCGCGCAGGATCTCCTCGCTCGCCTTGATGAGGCGGCGCTCGTCGATCATGGCGCGGCGTGCCGCAATGTCTCCCGAGGCTTCGAGCGCGGCGCGGTGGCGGTCGATCTCGGCCAGGAGGTCGACGACACCCTGATCCTGCGGCGCGCTCGTCGGGATCACCTTCGGTTGCCACGTGCGCTTGCCGGTGACGAGGCCGAGCATGAGCATGTTCTTGAGGTCGGCGATCGTCTTGTTGGCGTCCGGCTTGTCGCTCTTGCTGACGACGTGGATGTCGGCGATCTCCAGCACCCCGGCCTTGATCGCCTGGATCTCGTCGCCCAACCCGGGCGCCGAGACGACGACCGTGGTCTGCGCCGCGCGCGCGATGTCGACCTCGTCCTGGCCGACGCCGACGGTCTCGATCAGGACCATGTCATAGCCGGCGGCATCGAGGATGTCGACGGCCTCGAGCGTGCCGCGGGCGAGCCCGCCGAGCGCGCCTCGCGTGGCCATGCTGCGCATGAACACGCCCGGGTCACCGCCGAGGTCACCCATGCGGATACGGTCACCGAGGATCGAGCCACCGGAGAACGGCGACGACGGATCGATCGCCACGATGCCCACCGTACGTCCGCTCGCGCGGATCGCCTTGGCGAGTTTCGACACCAGCGTCGACTTGCCCGATCCCGGGACCCCGGTGATGCCGACCACGTGCGCGCGCCCCGCCTTGGCGAACAGCGTATCGAACGCCGGCCTTGCTTCGGGCGTGCCGTTCTCGGCCCGCGTCAGGAGTCGCGCGATGGCACGCTCGTCGCCCGCGAGGGCCTTCGGCACGAGTTCGGCGGAAGGTATGTAGGCCATGTCCCTTGGATCCTCCTTGGCTAGTCCTGCAATCGCGCATTCATCTCGCGGAACACCTCGCGATCGTCGATCACGCGGCGCGCCTTGAAGTCGGTGCGTGGAAAGGTGTTGGGAGGCACGATCTCGACCTTGGCGCGCAGGCCGAGGAGCGTTTGCAGCGCCTTGCCCGTGGTCGTTCGCAGGATGGCCTGCGCCTCGTCGCCGCGGGCGACGCACTCGGCGCTTGCCTCGACGCGCACCAGGAGTTCATCCATCGTGCCGTCGCGCGAAATCACGATCCGGTGCTCGCCACCGTAGTCGGCGAGCTTGGCGATCACCGCTTCCACTTCGCTCGGATAGACGTTCTCGCCGCGGATCGTGAACATGTCGTCGATGCGACCGAAGACACCCTGCGGCAAACGCGGGTACGTGCGCCCACACGGATTCGGGCCGTTCTCCCACAGCGTGAGGTCGCCCGACATCAGCCGGATCATCGGCTGCGAGGTGCGCTCGAGATGCGTGTAAACCGGCGTGCCGCGCTGGCCGTACGGTACGCGCCGGAAGGTCGCGGGGTCGCAGACTTCGGTGTAGACGATGTCCTGCCAGAGGAGCATGCCGTCGGTTTCGGCGCTGCCGGAGATGTTCATGAACGGCGTCACCTCGGCCATCGAGCCGCAGTCGATCACGCGCGCGCCGTACATGTCGGCGATGCGATCGCGCACCGCCGGCACCGACGCGCCGGGCTCACCCGAGAAGAACATCACCTTGAGCCCGAACTGGCGCGGGTCGTAGCCCTCGGTGCGCGCGACCTCGCCCAGGCGCAGCGCGAAAGACGGCGTCGCGTAGAGCCCTTGCGGCCGCGTGAGATCGAGCCACATCGCGGCGCGCGCGGTCATCCCCGAGGCACCGGCACCAAAGGGAAAGGCCTTGGTGCGCAGCCGTTCGGCGCCCGAGAGCGCGCCCCAAGAGCCCATGTAGAGACTGAAGATCGCCGAGATGAACACGGTGTCGCCGGGGCGCAGCCCCATGCCCCACATGATCCGGGCGTGGGCGTTGGCGATCGAATCCCAATCCTCGCGGCCGATGGCGAAGGCGGTAGGGCGTCCCGTCGTCCCCGACGTGCCGTGGATGTGATAGACCTCGCTGTCCGGAACGCACAGGTACTCGCCGAACGGCGGCGTCTTCGCCTGCGACTCGCGCAGGTCCTTCTTGGTGAGGACCGGCACCCGCGACTCGAAGTCTTCGAGCGACTTCAACTGGTCGGGGTGGAAGCCCGCTTCCTCCCATTTGCGCCGGTACATCGGCGAGTGGTCCCAAGCGTAGCGCGTGACGAGTTTCAGGCGCTCGAGGATCGCCTTCTCGCGCTCGGCCGCGGGCATCGTCTCGCGTTTCGGGAACCAGTAGCGCGAGCCCGAGGGAGGCAGGTAGTTGGGGTCGAACTTGGGCGGAAACGACCACTGCTCCATGGCAGTCTCCCTAGCGCGCGCCGCGCTCGGCGACCACGCGCTTGACCATGGTGACGATCTCGGCGGGCGGGGTGTCCTGCAGGAGGATTTCCTTCACGCCGAGTTTCCGCAACGCGTCGCACTCGTCGTCGGGGATGACGCCGCCGCCGACCACCAGGATGTCGTCGGCCTTCTTGGCCTTGAGCGCATCGAGGATGCGCGGGAATACGGTCATGTGCGCGCCGGAGAGAATCGACACGCCGATGACGTCGACGTCCTCCTGCACCGCGGCTTCCACCACCTCCTCGGGCGTGCGATGCAGGCCCGTGTAGATGACGTCCATGCCGGCGTCGCGCAGGGTGCGCGCGACGATCTTGACACCGCGGTCGTGGCCGTCGAGGCCGACCTTGGCAATGATCACTCGGATGCGATCGCCGTTGCTTTGCATGCTGCCTCCTGTTGGTTTCCGGTGCGGCAGGCGCCGCAGCGGGGGTCGACGTCGGTTGGGAAATCCGGCCCGTCAAATGCGTACTGTATACCGTATGCGATAAATTTACAAGCGACCGCGCACAGGATTCGACCGGGATGCGCCGTCCTCCCGATGATGCTCCACTTGGCGACGCTCGATGCGTCAGGCGCGGGTGGCATGGACGTTCGCGGCGGCAGTTGCCGACCGCAGGCAGACGCACGCGCAAAACGGCTCGCGGAGCGTTCCCGAGTCGCGCCCGGCGGCCGATCTGCGCGCGGAGATCGCAGGCCGCGGAACGGGACGACGGCTATCCGCCGCGGGCGATGCGTGAGGCGGCGAGGTCGGGCACCCGATCCGACCAGCCAGACTCCATCCCGCGCTGCATCGCCGCGAGAGCGGTGGCCGGATCATCGGCGAACTCGAAAAGCGCGAGGTCGGCGCGATCGATCGTGCCATGGCGGGCGAGCGCGTGAAAGTCGATCACCTCATTCCAGTACGACGTGCCGTACATGACGATCGGAATGCGGCGGGCGAGTTTCCCCGTCTGCATGAGCGTCAGCACTTCGGTCATTTCGTCGAGCGTGCCGAAACCGCCCGGAAATACGACGAGCGCACGCGCGAGGTGCGCAAACCACAGCTTGCGCATGAAGAAATAGTGGAATTCGAAGGTGAGCGATGGCGTGATGTACGGATTGGGCCGCTGCTCGTGCGGCAGCCCGATGTTGAGCCCGATCGACTTGCCGCCCGCGTCGGCGGCGCCGCGGTTGGCCGCCTCCATGATGCCGCCTCCGCCCCCCGTACAGACGACGCAATGGCATAGCTCCGAAGACAATGCGCGCGACCACTGCGTGACGAGGCGCGCGAGTTCGCGCGCATCGGCGTAATACCGCCCGAGCGGGCCGTCGGGCGCGATTCGTGCGGAGCCGAAGAACACCACGGTTCCGCATACCCGCTCCCGGCGGAAGGCCTGCAGCGGTTGCAGGTATTCGGCGAGGATGCGCAGCGGGCGGGCGTCGTCGCTGTCGAGGAACGGTACGTTGCGATAGGCGAGGGGGATGCGCAGCGCGTCGTCGGAATCCATGCGTCTACCTCAGGGCAGCGAAGTCGATGAAGCCGCGTTCGACGTCGGTTTCGAGAAGTTTCACCAGCACCCGGTCACCGACGTCGAGGCCGTGCGCGCCGCGCACCACACGGCCTTCGACGGTCGGCTTGGTGATGCGCACCCAGGTCCCCTTGTCCCCCGCGCCAGTAACGATCCCCGGGAACCTGGCGCCGATACGCGGCGAAAGGATGTACGCCGCCGCCGATTTCGCGACGCGCCGCTCGATCTTCTCGGCATTGTGCTGCTGGATCGTGCAATGGGCAGCCAGGTGGTCGAGTTCGGCGCGCGAATAAGGCATCGGCCGGTGGGTGAGGGCGGCCTTGAGCACGCGTTGTGTGATGAGATCGGGAAACCGGCGATTGGGCGCGGTCGAATGCGTGTACTCGGACACTGCCAGTGCGAAGTGGCCCGGACCTGGCGTTCCCGGCACGTCGAGCGCGTATTCTCCAGCGCCGAGAAGCTTGACGACGGCGAGCGAGAGATCGCCGAAGCGCTCGGGATCGGCGCGCCGCCGCTCGCGCAGGAAGGCGAGCAGTGGCAGCGCATCCGCTACCACGGGTAGCGTCACCCCATGTTGTCCGGCGAGTGCCACGATGCGGTCCCAGCGCTGCGGCGTGCGCAACACGCGACGCAGCGAGGCGATGCCCTTGCCGGCGAGGTACGAGGCAACGACGCCGTTGGCGGCGACCATGAAGTCCTCGATGATTTCCTTCGCGCGGTTCGACTCGTCGGGGGCGAGATCAACGAGTACGCCGTCGAAGATGACGGGACGCGATTCGAGCGTATCGAGTTCGAGTGCACCCCGCTGCGCACGGCGGCGTTTCAGCGCATGCGCGACACGGTCCTGGCGTCGCAGCTGCTCATCGAGGCCAGGCACGGCCGCGAGCGCCGGCGGCGCCGGTCCGCCGGCGAGCCACGCCGCGACGCCGTTGTACGCAAGCTGTGCGTGATTGCGTACCCGCGCCCCGTAGATCGCCGAGCGTCGGATTTCGCCGCCGCCGTCGACCGCCATCTCGACGACAATGGCGAGACGGTCCGCATCGGGATTGAGCGACGTGAGGTTGGTCGAGAGCTTTTCCGGGAGCATGGGAAAAATCTCGGCGGCGGTGTACACCGAGGTCGTGTTCGTCTGCGCGTGACCGTCGATCGCCGAGCCCTTCCTGACCAGCGCATCGACATCGGCGACCGCCACGTAGACCGTGTCGGTGTCGCCGTCGTGCGTGCCGGCGACGGAGAGTTGGTCGAGGTCGCGCGAGTCGTCGTTGTCGATCGACGCCCAGACGAGATCGCGCAGGTCGCGAAGTTCGAGTGGCGACGTAGTGGCCGGGGCGTTGAGCGCGGTCACCTCGGCCATCACGTCGGCGGAGTAGGTAGGAAGCAGCCCGCGATCGCGCATCGCCTGGTGGGCGATGCGCGACAGGCGCGTGTCACCGCGGAAGCGGCGCTCGGAATTGGACATGGAGGTGGGCGATCGACGAGCGACGACCGAGGTCGGCTCACCCGGTCAGGTGGCGAGGAGGTAAGCGCGGCTCGCGGTGAAAAAATTGGGCTCGGCATCGGAGCGCAGCGCGGTGCCGACACCCTCCGCGGTCAGCACCTCGAGCAGCAGCGCACTGGGTGCGGAGCCATCGATGATGTGGACCGAGCGCACGCCTTCACGTATCGCCTGCAGCGCCGCGTGCACGCGCGGCACCATGCCGCCGTGAACGACACCGTCGCGCAGCAACGCCTCGGCCTCGGCCACCTTGAGAATCGGCGCCACGCGGCCGCCCCGATCCTTGACGCCGTCGGTGTTGGTCATCAGCACGAGCTTTTCTGCCGCCAGCGCGCGGGCGAGGTGACCCGCGAGGAGATCGGAATTGATGTGGTACGTCGCGCCATCCGGTCCCACGCCGATGGGGATCACCACGGGAACGAAACCGCGCGCGAGCAGGAGCTCGAAGTAGGCGGGATCGATGCGCTCGACTTCGCCGACGAAGCCCAGGTCCGGCGCGTCGATGGGGTCATCCGCGAGCACGAGCGGACGAGCCGTGATGCACGCACCGTCGTGACCGTCGACGCCGACCGCGCGTCCGCCTTCGCGATTGATGAGCGACGTGAGTTCCTGGTTGAGCTCGGAGAGCGCCATCTCCACGACATTGAGCGTGCGCTCGTCGGTGATCCGGTGCCCGCGATAGCGTTTGGCATCCATGCCCATGCGGCCGAGGAGCGCGTCGATGCCCCAGCCGCCGCCGTGGACGACGACGGGCTTCATGCCGACGAGGCGCAGGAGGGCCACGTCGCGGGCGAAGCCGGCCTTGAGTGCGGGGTCGGCCATTGCCGCGCCGCCGAAGCGGATGACCAGTGTCTTGCCGTGGAAGGCGCGCAGGTAAGGCAGCGCTTCGGCGAGGATGCCGGCCTTTTGCGAGGGTGTCATGCGTCTATTAGAGCATGCGCCGCGGCGCCCCGCGTTTTTCCGGCGACGCCGGTGGCGTAAGATCGTCCGGCGGCACCGAATTCCCATGCTTGCCACGAACCATGCCCGACGTCGGTGGGTCCGCGCGCTCGCTGGACTCGCTGCCGGCCACGCAGCGCGGCCGGCGCTCGGCGCCATTTCTGCGGCAGCAGGGAAGTTGCCGCAGCAAAGTCTCGTCCCCGGGGGCATCGCACTCGTCCCCATGGGTCAGCGCGCACCGACGTCCGGCGCGGTGTCATTCGGCGGTGCGCCGGTCCTGGTCATCGCACGTGCCGCCGGCGCGATGGCCGTGGTCGGGATCCCGCTCGCCACCCGACCCGGACGCGTCCAGGTCGTCATCGGGCAGCCCGACGCCGGGGCGGCGGTCGTCGAGCTCACGATTGCGCCCAAGCGCTACGTCGAGCAGAAGCTGCGGGTGGCGCCGGCGATGGTGGAGCTATCGCCTGCCGACCTCGCGCGCGTCGAGCGCGAGCGGCCGCTCCTGCAAGCGGCACTTGCGACGTTCAGCCCGAGCGTACCCGCCACGCTGCGCCTGCCGCCGCCGGTTCCCGGCCGGCGCTCGAGCTCGTTCGGCATGCGGCGCGTCTTCAACGGCCAGCCTCGCGCACCGCACACCGGGATGGACATCGCGGCGGCCACCGGCACCGCGGTGGCGGCGCCGCTCGCGGGTGTCGTCGTATTGACGGGCGAATTCTTCTTCAATGGCGGCACCGTGATCGTCGATCACGGGCAGGGCCTGGTCACGATGTACTGCCACCTGTCGGCGATCGACGTGCAGACCGGGGATCGGCTTGCTGCCGGTGACACCCTCGGCCGGGTCGGCGCGACAGGGCGCGTCACCGGACCGCATCTGCATTGGGGCGTGACGCTCAACCGGACGATGGTCGATCCGGCGCTGTTCCTCGAACTTTAGCGGCTGCGGTGAGGCCACGCCCGTGGCGAGCGCCGATGGACGAAGGAGGTGACGACATGCAGGCGACAGCGAAGAAGACGATTCGCGCGACGGCCGCGGCAAGGCGCCGGGCGTCGGCGCCACGTGTACTCGATGCGCGACCGGACACGCTCGACTTTCGTGATCGCATGTACGTGCCCACGCTGGTCGAAGTGCCGCCCGAGCGTCCACTCGCCCGCTACCAGGCGGCGCGCGTGCCGGTCCTGGACCAGGGTCGCGATGGCGCCTGCACCGGGTTCGGCCTCGCCGCGGTCGTGCACTACCTCCTGCGCACGCGCGCCGTCGAGCCCGATACGCAGGCGGTCAGTCCGCACATGCTCTACGCGATGGCGCGTCGCTACGACGAGTGGGCCGGTGAGCGCTACGAGGGATCGAGTTGCCGTGGAGCCATGAAGGGATGGCACAAGCACGGTGTCTGCGCGAGCGGGCTTTGGAAGGAGTCCGCCAACGCCACGCTTTCCGAGACGCGGGTGAACGATGCGGCGCAGCGTCCGCTGGGCGCCTACTTCCGGGTCAATCACCGCGACCTCGTCGCGATGCATGCCGCGCTCGCCGAGGTCGGTACGCTCTTCGTCAGCGCCAGCATTCACGCGGGCTGGGACGCGGTGGGAGCGGATGGGCACATCGCCTGGCGCGAGGGGAACACCGGCGGGCACGCCTTCGCGCTGGTGGCGTACGACCGGAAGGGGTTCTGGGTGCACAACTCGTGGGGCCCCGCGTGGGGTGCCGGCGGCTTCGGGCACATCGCGTACGCGGATTGGCTCGCCAACGGCACCGACGCCTGGGTCGCGCGCCTCGCGGTGCCGATCGAGATGGCGAATCGGATCTCCACCTCGTCGCGCGTGTATGCCGGCATCGTGCAGGCGAAGGCGTACGTCTACAACGAGATCCGCCCGCACGTGATCAGCACTGGCCACGACGGCGTGCTCGATCCTCGCGGTAACGTCGGGACCACGCCGGCGCTGGTGCGGGAAATCATCCACCGCGACATCCCGCGTATCACCGCCGGCTGGGAGCGCGTGCGGATCGTGCTCTACGCGCACGGCGGACTCGTCGACGAGGAGAGCGCGCTCGCGCGCGTCGCCGAGTATCGCAAGGCGATGCTTGCCGCGCAGTGCTACCCGCTGGTATTCGTGTGGCATTCCGACGCGTGGTCCACGCTCGCCGACGTCCTGGCCGATGCCGCTGGCCGTCGCCGTACCGAAGGCGTCCTCGATGCGTCGAAGGACTTCATGCTCGATCGCCTCGACGACGCGCTGGAGCCGCTGGCGCGAGCGCTCGGCGGCAAGCGCTTGTGGGACGAGATGAAGGAGAACGCGATTGGCGCCACGGCCAATGCCGGCGGCGGCGCGCGTCTCGTCTTGCAGGAACTCGCCGCGGCCAGGTATCCCTTCGAGTTGCACGTCGTGGGGCACAGCGCGGGCAGCATCTTCCTGGCGCCGCTCGTGCAGTTGTGGACGGCCACGGGGACGATCGACGGCGGCGCGCTCGCCGGTGAGCAGGGTTACGCCCGTACGATCGAATCCGCCACACTGTGGGCGCCGGCGATCACCACCGCGGCGTTTGCGGCGACGTGGCTTCCCGCACTGCCGGCGATCGCGCGCTTTGCGCTGTTCACGCTGGCCGACGACGTCGAGCGCGACGACGACTGCGCTGGCATCTATCACAAATCGCTGCTCTACCTCGTGTCCAATGCATTCGAGGCGACGTTCCGCATTCCGCTCGTTCGTCCCGAAGGCGAGCCGCTCGTGGGCTTGCAGAAATCCGTGATCGCCGATCCCCGGCTGCGCGCGCTCTTTCGCGGCCGCACCGGCGCGCAGTGGATCGTCACGCCGAATGCGCAGCCGCTGGGCTCACCCGATGCGTCACGCGCCCGCCGGCACGGCGCTTTCGACGACGACCCGCCGACCGTGCGCGCGACGCTGGAGCGCGTGCTCGGCCGGGCAGCGCTCGCACCCGCCGCGGCGAGCGATCTGCAGCTTGGCCCGTCGGCGCAACAGAAGCGCGCGATCCGGCAGCGGCTCGACCGCTTGCGCGGCACCCCGGTCTAGCCGCCCGTCAGGTTAGGTGATCGACGCCGCGTAGATGCTGCGGATCGACGCATCGAGCGCCGCGTTGAACTGCTCGTCGGTCTGCTGCGCGGTCAACCCCTCGGTCAGCGCCCGCGAGAAGCTCGCGACCACCCCGTGGTTCTTCGCGAGCAGCGCGTTCGCCGCGTCGCGCGAATAGCCGCCGGAGAGCGCGACCACGCGCATGAGCTTCGGATGACGCACGAAGTCGGCGTAGAAGTCGTCGACCGACGGCGGCGTGAGCTTGAACATGACTTTCTGGCCGGCCGGCAGCGTCTCCAGGTGACGCTGGAGCTCCGCCTTCAGGAGCGCCTCGGCGGCGGCCTTGTCCGGCGCCTTGATGTCGACCTCGGGCTCGATGATCGGCATGAGGCCGGCGGCGAAGATCTCCTTGCCCACCGCGAATTGCTGCTCGACGACCGCCGCGATCCCCTTGGCGTCGGCGCGCTTGATGACCGAGCGCATCTTGGTGCCGAAGATTCCCTTCGTCTTCGCGCGCGCGAGCAAGGCCTGGAGTGCGGGCATCGGCTTCATCACCTGCACGCCGTCGGCCTCGTCGGCGAGGCCCTTGTCGACCTTGAGGAAGGGAACCACCTGCTTCACGTTCCAAAGGTAGTCGGCGGTGCCGCGTCCGGCGATCTCGCGGTCCATCGTCTGCTCGAAGAGGATGGCGCCCAGGATGCGCTCGCCGGTGAAGGCGGGGCTGGTGATGATCCGGGTGCGCATCGCGTGGACGAGGTCGAACATCTGCGCGTCGCCGGAGTACGTCTCGGGCTTGATGCCGTACAACGAGAGCGCCTTCGGCGTACTCCCCCCGGATTGGTCGAGCGCGGCGATGAAGCCCTTGCCCGACGTCATCTTGGCGGCTTGCTGGGTATTCATGAGCAGTCCTCGTGGTGCTGGTGAAGCGGATAAGGATAAACCATCGCGACACGATGCCCGCGGCGCCGGCGCAGAGCCGCTACTGGGGAGGCGCCGCCTGGGTACCGATTCGCGGCCCCGGGCCGGTCATGTGCAGCCCATTGCTGTCCATGAGTCGCTTCACCTCGGGCGCGGCGAGGATCGCCTCGCGTGCGGCGCGGCGGAGGCGATCGACGGCCTCGTCGGGCAGCACGAACGAGGTGGGGAGGGTGTTGAGGTACGCGCGCTCGTCCTTGTCGGGAACGGCTTCGAACGAGACGTCGATGACGTGGATGACGATGTCGGGCGCGCGCATGACGACTTGCAGCCGTTCGGCAAGCGCCGGATACGGGGCGATCGCCGAACGCACGGCGCGCAGCGTCGACCACCGCGCCTGCATGTCCCGCAGCGTTTCCACCGTGTCGTACGAATAGCGATCGATCGGCGTACCGGTCGCCTTCAGGAGGACGTCGACGAGGCCGGGCGGATTCTCGTGCTTGTCCCAGTCGTTGGGTGGGGTGGCGAGTGAATTGACGACGAAGATGTACATGTTGCGGACCTGGTCGTACGGCGTCTTCTGGCCGGCCAGGTGCAGCGCCTCGAACGTCGACATGACGTCGAGCACGCCGCGCATGCCGACGTTGTCGGACACGCCGCCATCGACGAGGTGCAGGTATGGACGTTCCTTGCTGTCGGCGAATGCCTGCAGTTCGTCCAGGCGCTTCACGGTGCGCGCCGCCGGCCGCGGCGGATCGGCAGAATCCATGAAGAGCTTTGTCCACGGTGGCGGCTCGAAGCCGCAGGTCCCGCCGTAGTTGTCGATGGTGACCGAGGAGAGCACGACCGGCACTGCCGACGACGCCGCTGCCGCGCGCGCGAGTCGCATGCCGGAGAGGTCGGCGCACAGGACGTCGAAATTCTCCTGGTTGAAGATGAGTCGTGTGCCGTCGGCGAGGTCGGTGGCAGAGACGAGGATACGCGGGCCGTCGCGCCGCAAGTCGTGGTACGTCGCGCCCTTGAAGAGGATCTCATCGTAGAAGTTGGCGGCAAGCTCGGAGCGCCCCCAGCCCGGAGATCCCAGCGCCGCCCAGTTGGCCGGGTTGAGCGCGCCCGCGATGAGCGCGCCCTGCACGTTGCGCTTCAGGAACGCCTGCTCGTAGATGTCGAAGAGCTTCTCGCCGTACAGGCCGTAGGCGAGCGCGGTGAAGCTGCCGCCGGAGATGCCGGTGATGACGTCCACGGTATCGAGCGCGCGCACCTGCCGGCCGCTTCGCGTGGTGAGTTGCATGTCTCGCAACGTTTCGAGCACCCCGTACGAGAAGGCGGCGGCACGCGTGCCCCCACCCGAGAAGGCGAGGACGACGAGCGTGCCGCTGTCCTCGGGATCGACCGACGGTCGTTCGACGCGATAGGCGCGTTGCGCATCGACGTGGGTGAGCGGGGGATTGACCGGACGCGTCGCGCAGCCGGCGAGAACGACGGCGGCGAGTGCGAGGGCGGCGATTCGGGTGGGCCGCAGGCGTTGCGGTGCGCGCGGCAGGGCCGGGGATCGGACCATGATGGCGGGGCTCCAGGAGCTTCGTGGCGCGCATTGTACCGAGGGCTTGGCAGGTTGCCCATGGCTGAATCCCGACGGCGGCTTGCCGCTGGCAACCTCCGGGCGTGCTGCCATCGTCGATCAAGGTAAAGTACCGGGATGACCATCCGTTTTCGCGTTCTTGGCCTCCTCATCGTCGCCTGCGGAGTGGTGCTCTGCTATGGCGCGGTTGCGATCTGGCCGCTCGACCCGCTCGGGCACGCGCCGGTCGAGCGGGCGATCGTCCCGCTGTTGCGCGTCCTGGGGGCGGCGATCGTCGCCCTCATCGGGCTCCTCAACGTCGTCGCCGGGGCGGCAGTCATGGTATTGAAGCCGGCGCTCGAATGAAGGCGCCGGCGGTGACGGCCGATGGCGGCCGCCGCCGGATCGGACTGCAGCTGCTGCTCGTCACCTCCGTCGGCTGGGGGCTCAACTGGGCAGCGATGAAGTTCCTCCTGACGCAGTGGCCGCCACTTTTCGCGCGCGGCCTGTCGGGCGTCGTCGCTGCCGCAGTGATGGCGGTGCTGGCGGCAACCGTCGGGCAATCGCTGCGTATTTCGTGGCATAGCGTGCCGCAACTCGTTGCCAGCGCCGGCTGCAGCGTTTTCGCCTGGATGGGTTTCTCGACGCTGTCGCTGTTGTGGCTGACGGCCGGCCAGGCCGCGATGCTCGTCTACACGATGCCGGTCTGGGCGATGCTCCTTGCGTGGCCGCTGCGCGGGCATCGGCCGCATGCCACCGGCGTGCTGGGTCTCGCGCTGTGCATGGGCGGGATCGGCCTCCTCTCCCGCGCGCACGGCGCGAGTTTCGGACTCGCGCAATGGCCGGGGGTGGCGTTTGCACTCGGCGCCGCGGCACTCTTCGCCCTGGGGACCGTCGCCTTGCGACCGCTCCCCCTCGGCCCCTTCGCGCAGCTTGCCTGGCAACTCGCGATCGGCTGCACCCCGATGCTCGCCTACGGCATTGCCTTCGAGCATCCCGAGTTCGCCGCGCTGTCAGTGATTGGCGTCGGCGCGTTCACCTACATGACGGTATTCGCCATGGGCGTGTGCTACCTCGCATGGTTCGCGGCACTGCGACGCCTGCCACCGTCGACCGCCGCATTGGGCACACTGGTCACGCCGGTGGTCGGCGTGGTGGCCGGTGCGGCCTTCCTGGGCGAGGCGCTCGGCGCGTCGCAGTGGCTCGCGCTCGCGCTGGTGTTGGCCGGGGTAGCGCTGGCGCTGCCGTCGATGACTACGCAGCAGGCTTAGGCGGCGCCTCGGGCATGGCATCGATGGCGAGCAGCGAGTGCGCGTACGCGCCGCCGGCGCGCATCTCCGCGGCGACCCAGATCGCCTCCATGATCTCCTCGGGCGTCGCGCCCTTCTTCACGGCGAGGTCGGTGTGGCCGCGAATGCAGTACGGGCACTGGGTGACGTGGGCGACCGCGACGGCAATGAGCTGCTTCGTCTTTCCAGGAAGTGCACCATCGGCGAATACGCGTTGTCCGAACGCGCGAAACGCGTCGTAGATTTCCGGGGCGAGCTCGCGCCGCTTCTGGGCGAGTTCTTTCGAGGCCGCGGGATAGATCGAGTGGTCCATGCGCGATGCTCCTTGCTGAGGTGAAGGCGCGCGGCGGCGGGTGCGCCGGGTCCGCCGACGAGCGCGGGTCTATCGTGTGCGGCGCGTCATGATGGTCTTGAGCGGGCCAGCGTCGCCCCGCTGCGAGGATGCGCCTCGGGCGGCAGCAGCAGCTTCGCGAGCTGCGGTCGCGGCACCAGGAGGTCGGCAAGCGTATGGCGGTCGAGGATCGCGAAGAACGCGTCGACCGCACTGGTCAGCACGCCCTTGAGGAGGCAGACGGGGGCGATGCGACAGTTGTTCGGAGTCGGATCGAAGCACTCGGCGAGCGCGACGTTGTCCTCGGTTCCGCGCACGACCTCGCCAACGTTGATGTCCTCGGCGAGGCGCGCGAGCCGCATGCCGCCGCCCTTGCCGCGCAGCGTCTCGACGTAACCGCGCTGCGCGAGATGGTGAACGACCTTGACCAGGTGATTCTCGGAAATGCCGTAGGCCTTCGCGACCTCGCCGATCGTCGCGAGTCCCTCGTCGTGGATGCCCAGATACATGAGCACCCGCAGGCTGTAGTCGGAGAATGTGGTGAGTCGCATCGCGGGAGGCTCGCCGTGCCGGAGCGATCCGGCGTTCGTAAGGTGTATATCATATGTTGCTTAACAGGGGAAGCCGTGCTATCGTGAAACAGTGTCGCCTCGAGCCCGGAATCGTCTTCATCTTGCGATCATCGCACTGCTATCGCTGGTGATCGCGGGTCTCGTCTACAAGTTCGTCGTCGCCGGGTCGACCCAGGCCGGCGACGACGCGCGCATCGCGATCGTGCTCGAACCGGGCGAGCGTGCGCTCATGTTGCGCGAGATGCGCGAATTCGTTGCTGGCGTCGAGCGTCTGACCGATGCACTTGCGCGCGACGACATGCGGGCGGTGGCCGCGGCGGCGCGGGCGGTCGGCAGCGCGAAGGCGAGCGACGTGCCGGTCGCGATGTTGGGCAAGCTGCCGATCGAGTTCAAGACGCTCGCCTTCGCGACGCACCGCGGCTTCGATGCCATCGCCGATGGCGCCGAGGCGGGCGCCACGCCGAAGCAGACGCTCGCCGCACTCGCCGCACTTCTCCACCAGTGCGTCACCTGTCACGCGCGCTACGCGCTCGCGACGGGGGCGACGGCGCCACCACGGTGACCTCACGATCGAATGCGGCACTCGTTGCGAGTCGAGCGATCGAGGACGCGACGATGGCGCGCCACCATCGCCGGTCGGGCCCGGCTGCGGTCGACCTCGGGCAACGCCTGGCGGCGACGGCGCTGTTCGCCGGACTCGATGCGGTGAGCCTCGCCCGGCTCGCCCGCGCGACCACGGCGCGCCGTTTCGCCGCCGGCGAGCCGTTGTGGTTGACGGGGCAGCGCGCCGATCACGTCGCGCTGATCGATCACGGCGTCGTCGGAATCGAACAGATGACCGCGCACGGGGAGGGGGTGATCGTCGGCCTGGTCGGCGCGGGCGACAGCCTCGGGCTACCTGCCGTACTGGAGCGCGGGAGCTATCCCAGCGACGCCATCGCGCTCACCCACGACAGCGACGTCCTGCGCGTTGGCGCCGACCCACTGCTGGCGACGCTCGCGCATTCGCCCACGCTGGCCAGCGCCGTCAATCGGGCACTGGTCGACCATAGCGCGATCCTGCGCGCCAAGATCGAGATCGTGACCGCGGGATCGGTCCCGCGGCGGCTCGCTGCGCTCTTTCTCCATCTCGCGCGCCGCTTCGGTATCGACCGCGGCGACGGCACGGTGCACCTCGGCATGGGTATCACCCGTGAGCAACTCGGCCGCTTCGTGAGCACTCGTGTGGAGACGGTGAGTCGCATCTTGAGTCGCTGGCAGAAGGCAGGCTGGCTGCGCAGTGGCCGCGGCAGCATCGACCTGTTGCGCGTCGACATGCTGCAGCGCATTCTCGGCGTTTGAATCCCCGACGTCGGCAAGTGGCACCGCATCTGCCGCGATCCGCGCGGTTGGGCAGTGCCGCGCGCCGCATCGAGGACCATCGTCAGCGGTCGAGCAGCGCGCGCTTGTCCTTCACCTTGCCCCATTCGTCGGCATCGTCGGGCGGGGGCTTCTTGTCCACGATGGGCGGCCAGACCTTCGCCAGTTCCTCGTTGAGCGGCGTGAAGTCCTGCTGGTCGGCGGGAACGTCGCTGTCGGCGTAGATCGCCTCGACCGGGCACTCGGCGACGCACAGCGTGCAGTCGATGCAATCGTCCGGATCGATGACGAGGAAGTTCGGCCCCTCGCGAAACGCGTCGGTGGGACAGACGTCGACGCAATCGGTGTACTTGCATTTGATGCATGCTTCGGTGACGACGAAGGTCATGGCTTTCTCGGTCTCCTCGATACCCGTCGGCGCGCGGCGTCCACGGTGCGGACACGATAGGCGAAGCGATGACGGAGCGGAATGACAAAGATCACGGCCGCTTGGCAGTTCGCTGCGCGAGATGGAAGCGCTTGAAGTCGCAATAGCTGCCGATGAATTTCGCCCGGTAATCGGGAAGCGAGGCAAAGTGCATGTGGCGGTGGCCGCGCCGCGCGCTCGCGAGGACCGCTGCCCGGTAGATGCGGCTGGTGCGCGCGCAGTAGTCGGCCGCGCCGGCAACGCCGTCACGGGCGCACAGGAAGGCAATGCGCGCGGCCTCGTAAGGGTACCGCTGCGGGTTGATCACGTCATACGTCGATGGCGCACCGGCCGGCAGCGTCGATGCGGGTTTCGTTTCGCTCATGGTTCCAGTGCGCGCGGTGGCGTGGCCTCGGTCCGTGATGTGCTGCCATCATCGTAGCGCTGCGGCTTGCTGCCGATGACAATCGTCATCCGTCGTGCGCGCATGATGCGCTAAGGTTCGCTTCTTGCGTCGATGCGGCGGTTACAGGCCGCTTCCCTCCCGTATGGACCTGCCACCGCCGCGAACCGCCGCCCGCGCCGCGCCGCCCCCGCCCACGGTGGCGTCGCGTGCTGCATCCGGAGATGCGCCGTCGTCGCCCACCACAGCGCAGCGCGTGCGCCTCACGCCGCATCTGCTGTTCTTCCCGGCGGCGACGCTGTACGGCGCGCTGCTGCTGCCGTGGTCGGTCGGCGCGATGCTGCACGCGGTGGCCGCGCCGGCGTCGCTGGCGACTGCCTTCGGCCACGCGCACGAGATGCTCGCAGGCTACGCGCTGGCGGTCGTCGCCGGCTATCAACTCCCACCGATGGCGCGGAACCGCGCGTTTGCGCTGTTCGGCCTCTGGGTCGCCGCACGCATCGCCTTCCTCACGTTGCACGGCGCGCTGGCGGTCGCCTTCGACGTGGCATTCGCCGCCGCGCTCGGGCTGCACGTCGCGCCACGCCTGTTCCGGGCTGCAAAGAAGTGGCGCAACCAGGCGCTGCCGCTGGTTCTGGCGGCACTCTGCCTCGGCGCCATCGCCTTCGATGCGGCGCTGCTCGCTGGCGATCCCGCCACGCTGCCAGCGCTCGCCACTGCGGTCGTCCTGGTGCTGACGACGCTCATGCTCTTCATGGGCGGACGCATCATCGCCCCCGCCGCGGCCGGCCAGCGCTACCGGCAGGGCGAATCTCTCGCGGCCCGCGTGCAGCCGCGCATCGAAGCCGCGTTGCTCACGGTCATGGCCGTCGCCGTGGCGCTGGTGGCGCTGCCGACGCTCGATGCCTGGCTGCGCGTCGCTTGCGCCGCCGCCGGCCTGCTCGCTTTGCTGCGACTCGCGCGCTGGCAACTGTGGGCGTGCCACGGTCGTCCGGATCTCCTCTGTCTGGGAGCGGGGTACGCATGGCTCGGCATCGGCTTGCTTGCGGTGGGAACCGCGCCTGCCGGTACCCTGCGTACCGCCGCGTTGCACCTCATCACCATCGGGGCGCTCGGCACGCTGACGCTGAACGTCATGGCGAGCACGCTCCTCCTGCGGCTGCGCCGCTCGGCGGCGCGGGAGGGGATCCTCGTCGTAGTGACGGTGCTCGTCGGCAGCGCGGCCATACTGCGCGTGGCCGCCGCCCTGGCCGCGTCGCACGCAACGCTCCTTCTCCTCGCGGCGGCCGCCTGCTGGTCAGCAGCCTGTCTCGTCAGCCTGTGGCTCATCGGCCGCTGTGCTCGCGCCGTGGCGAAACGCCTGCCGCGGGCGCACGAGCCGGCGTAGCAACTACGGTTATCTGTCCGTAGCCGGGCGGAGGGCGTCTTCCATCGGCGCCAGTCCCGCCCATGGGCTCGTGGCAGAATACGAACGCCCTTTCACACCGCGACCAGGCAATCATGACGCATCGTGTGGCGAGGAGCCGCCCGTGAACGCCACGCCCGCAGCAGCCGCGATCGAAGCGGCACAGTGTACCGTCGTGTTGGTCGATTATCAGGAGCGACTGCTGCCGGCGATCGACCAAGGCGCTCGTGCGCTGCGCGCTGCCTGCGCGCTCGCCGACGTTGCCCGCATCGTCGGCGTGCCGGTCATCGGCACCGAGCAGAATCCCGGCGGCCTCGGCCACAACGTCCCGGCCGTGGCACAGCGTTGCGATGCCATGCTCACGAAAGCGCACTTCGACGGTTGCACCGACGGCTTGGGCGATCTCATCGATGCGCGTGGCGTGCGCCAACAAGTCGTGATTGCCGGCTGCGAGACGCACGTCTGCCTGCTGCAGACCGCACTTGGGCTCCTGCGCCAGGGCCGGCGCGTGTTCGTGGTCGAGACGGGGTGCGGGTCGCGGCGGTCCGCCGACCGTTCCCTCGCGTTGACCCGCATGGCAGCGGCCGGCGCGACGCTCGTCACCCTCGAGATGGTGTTCTTCGAGTGGTTGCGCACGCATGAGCACGCGCACTTTCGCGAGGTCCTGGCGCGAGTCAAGGCGATCGACGCGTAGCGGTCGCTCCGCCGCGGAAGGAGTCGCGGGCCGGCGCCGCAGGCCCGCGCGGCGCGGCCGGTGCGGCGGCGAGGCTACTGCGTCGCCGACTGGACGAGCTGGTGCAGCGCGTCGCGATCGACGAGCTTGACTTCGCGGCCGTGGACCCGGATCAGCCCTTCCTGATCGAAGCGGGAGAAGAGCCGGCTCACCGTTTCGAGCTTCATTCCGAGGTGGCGTCCGATGTCCTCGCGCGTCATTCGCAACACGACCTCGCTTGCTGAGTAGCCTCGCGCGGCGTAGCGATCGGCAAGATCGAGGAGGAATGCCGCCAGTCGTTGCTCCGCGCGCATCGTCCCCAGGACCAGCATCGTCTTGCGCTCGCGGCGGATTTCGCGCGACAGCAGCGCGTGCAGGTTGCGCTGGAACTCCTTGCTCGTGCGGGCGAGCGCCTCGAGGTGATCGAAGGGGAGCACGCACAACTCGCTATCCTCCAGTGCCGAGATCGCGCAATCGTGCACGCCGGTGGCGATGCCGTCGGTGCCGACGATGTCGCCCGCGATGTGGCAGTCGACGATCTGTTCCTGGCCGTCGGGCGTGACGAGCACCGACTTGCAGGTGCCGCTGCGTACGGCATAGAGGGCAGCGAATGCCTCACCGGCGCGGACCAGCGCTTCGCCCTTGCGCAACCGGACCCGCGTTACGGCGAGCATCCCGTCGGCGGGAAGCGTGGCGGTGTTGCTCACGCAGAACGCGTGCATGGCGCACTGGGTGCAGCGCGCGACTCGATCGGATTCGCGCGGGGGAGGCGTGGGGACGACGTGTAGCGCAGGGGCAGTGGATCGGCGAAGCGCGCTGGGCATGGCAAGCTCTTCAGTCAAACGGAAATTGGGCTATCGCAGGGGGCGCGACCTGGCTAGTGCGAAGTGACCTGCAAGGTGCGGATCACGTCGCCGATGCAGTGGAACTCGGTGCTCTTGTCGAAGAAGTATTGCGCACCGGCGGCGAGGCAGGCACGGCGATATTGCGGGTCGGGGTGATTGGTGAGGACGACGAACGTCGTCTCCGGCGCACGCGCGGCCACTGCACGCAACACGTCGAGTCCAGTCCCCTCGTCGAGCCGGTAGTCGAGGAGCACGCACGCCGGGCGTAGGGCGAGGATGCCTTCGATCGCGGTCGCCGGTGTCCCGGCGTCACCGACCACGTGCGCGCCGGCCACGCCGGTGACGATTTCGCGCAGGCGATCGCGCATGCTGGGCAGATCGTCGACGATGTACACGGCGGTCGAGGTCATGGCGCCATTGTGCGCAGCGACGCGGGCCGACGCCATCGGGCGACCCTCAGAGGGGGGGTCGGGAGTGCCTGATTGTGGGGGTAAGGATCGCCCGACCCCGGCCCCGATCCCCCGAACCAGCGAGGCGATCGCCGATCGCGGGGACCAAATTCGGGCCGAAGGAACCGGCTTGCCGTCCGCGTGCGGCGTCCGGCGGCGTCGAGCAGCTACCCCGACGCTTCGCCAAGGCCGTGGCGCAGCGCATAGCGCACGAGTTCAGCCGGGTTGTCGATGTCGAGCTTCTCCATGAGCCTTGCCTTGTGCGTACTCACCGTCTTGCTCGACAGGTGGAGTCGCTCCGCGATGTCGGTGACGCTGACCCCGCGCACGAGGAGGTCGAAGACCTGGAATTCGCGGTCGGAAAGCCGCTCGTGGGGAAGGCGACTCGCCCCAGGCATGGCGGCGAGGACGAGCGCCTGCGCGACGTTCGCGCTCACGTGCGCGCCGCCGCCGGCCACCGCGCGCAGCGCGTCGACGAGCTCGGTAGCGGCGCGATCCTTGGTCACGTAGCCGGCGGCGCCGGCCTTGATCGCCCGCACCGCGTACTGCGATTCCTCGTGCATCGTCAGGACGAGCACATGCAGCCGCGGGCGCTCGCCCTTGATGTGCTTGATGAGCTCGATGCCGCTCTTCCCCGGCATGGACAGATCGAGCAGGAGGACGTCGAAGCCGCCGGTGCGCGCCAGCGCCAACGCCTCGTCACCGTCGGCCGCCTCGGCAACCACCTCGACTTCGGGAGCGCCCGACAGAAGCTGCCGCAGTCCTTCACGCAGGATCGTGTGGTCGTCGGCGATCGCCACCCGGATCATGCCCGCTCCTCGCGCGCCGCACTGCGATCGCCATCGCCGGTCGCGGCGGCGATGGTGGCCTCAGCGTCGCGCGGCACCGGCAGGTCGATGGTGATGCTTGTGCCTTGTGCCGTGCTGTCGATGCCGACGTCGCCTTGCAACAGCGAGACCCGCTCGCGCAAGCCGAGCAGGCCGAACGACGCGGGCTTGCGCGGCCCGCCCGCATCGAAGCCGACCCCATTGTCACGCACGACCACCCGCAGGCGATCGGCGTCACGCACGATCTCCACCGCAGCCTGGGTGGCACGCGCGTGCTTGGCGATGTTGGTCAGCGCCTCCTGCACGACACGGAAGAGCGCCGTGGAGTGCATCTGCGGCAGGTCGAGCGCGGCCTCGTCCATCGCCAGCGTGCAGGCGATTCCCGAGCGCTGCCCCATCGTCTGCACCAGCCACTCGAGCGCGGGAGCGAGACCCAGATCATCGAGCATCAGCGGCCGCAAATCGGAGGCGATCCGGCGAGTCGCCGCAACGGTGGCCTTGAGCAGCTCCTCCATGCGCACGAAGTGCGCCGCGACGGCGGCGTCGACACTCGGGATATGCGTCTTGCACCAGGCGACGTCCATCGTGAGCATGGTAAGCGACTGGCCGAGCTCGTCGTGCAGCTCGCGCGCAATCCGCCGCTTCTCGTGCTCGAGCGCGTCCTGCGCCGCGGCCGCGAGCGCCTTGGTCTCCGCCCGCGAGCGCGTGAGGTCGTCGATCGCGCGCAGGCGCAGCGTCACGTCGCGCAGGATGACGGTGAAGTAGCGACGACCGTCGTGGGTGAGGTGCGAGATCGATGCATCGATCGGGAATTCCTCACCCGAGCGACGGCGCCCGGTCACGATCCGATCCTGCGCCATGCGCCGGCGCGGCGAGGCCTCGCCCCCGAAGCGACCGATCGCCGTCGCGTGCGAGCCGTGGAAGCGTGTCGGAATGAGCGTCGCGAGCGGGGCGCCGATCGCCTCGGCGCGCGACCAGCCGAACATCGACTCGGCGGCGGCATTGAAGAGCACGATGCGCTGCGCATCGTCGACGGTGATGATCGCGTCCATCGCCGAATCGACGGTGCTCGCGGCCACAGCAGTGGCGAGGTCGGGCGGCATGGCGGACGTGGCAGGTGGGACAGGCGGGTGCATCGGCGACGGGCGGCACCGCGCCGGGCGTGCGCGGTACGGCGATGATAGCGCGACCGTGCCACGCCGGCGGTGGCACAATCCCGCTTCCGGTGCCGCGCGCACCATTGCCCGAGTGCATTCCCGTGGAACGCCGCAAGCTCGGTACGACGCCATTCATCGTGATGCCGCTCGCCTTCGGAGGCAACGTCTTCGGCTGGACCGCCGACGAGGCGACGTCGTTTCGCCTGCTCGACGCCTTCGTTGCCGGTGGCGGCAACCTCATCGACACCGCGGACTCGTATTCGCGCTGGGTGAGCGGGCACGTCGGCGGCGAGTCGGAGACGATCATCGGCCGCTGGATCGCGCGCCGTGGGCACCATCGCGACGTGGTCATCGCGACCAAGGTTGGGTCCGACATGGGCGAGGGTCACAAGATCCTGCGCCAGGGCTACATCCTGCGCCGCGTCGAGGATTCGTTGCGCCGCCTGCAGGTCGAGGCGATCGACCTGTACCAGTCGCATTGGGACGACGAATCGACTCCGTTCGCAGAGACGCTTGCCGCGTACGACCGGCTTCTGCGCGACGGCAAGGTGCGGGCGATCGGAGCGTCGAACCTCACGGCGCCGCGCCTCGCGCAGGCACTTGCGGCAAGCGATGCGGCCGGCTTGCCGCGCTACGCCACGCTACAACCGCACTACAACCTCGTCGAGCGCTCCATCTTCGAAGGGCCGTTGCAGGACCTGTGCGTACGCGAAGGCATCGGGGTCATTCCGTACTACTCGCTGGCGGCCGGCTTCCTCACCGGCAAGTACCGTTCCGAGGCGGATCTTGGCAAGAGCACGCGCGGCGGCGCGATGAAAAGGCTGCTCGATGCGCGCGGCCACGCGATCCTTGGCACGCTCGATGACTGGGCCGCTCGCCTGCAAGCAACGCCGGCGCAGATCGCGCTCGCCTGGCTCATGACACGCCCGGCAGTGGTGGCGCCGATCGCCAGTGCCACCTCGCTCGGGCAACTCGCCGACCTCATGCGCGCGCTCACGCTGTCGCTGCCGGCGGAAGCGCTGCGCGCGCTCGATACCGCCAGCGCCTGAGCGTCTACGTATTCGGCAGCGGGCTGTGGCCGTTGCGGCCGACGATCGCGAGGAATTCGCGACGCGTGGTGGGATCGTCGCGGAATACCCCCAACATGCGGCTGGTGACGAGTGCCGCTCCGGGTTTGTGCACGCCGCGCGTCGTCATGCACTGGTGCGACGCCTCGACCACCACCGCCACTCCGCGCGGTTGCAGCACCTCCTGCAGCGTGTCGGCGATCTGCACCGTCATCTTCTCCTGGATCTGCAGGCGGCGCGCGTACAGGTCGACGAGCCGCGCAAGCTTGCTGATCCCGACCACGCGCTTGTCGGGAAGATAGCCGACGTGCGCCTTGCCGATGATCGGCGCCAGGTGATGCTCGCAATGACTCTCGAAGCGGATGTCGTTCATCACGATCATGTCGTCGTAGCCCTCGACCTCGGAGAAGGTCTTGGCGAGGATGTCGCGCGGATCCTGCGCGTAGCCCGCGAAGAATTCGCCGTAGGCGCGCGTCACGCGGTCGGGCGTCTCCAGGAGTCCTTCCCGGTCAGGATCGTCGCCGGCCCAGCGGATGAGCGTGCGCACGGCCTCGAGTGCCTCGTCGCGCGTCGGCTTGTATGGCGTCGGGGGCAACGGCCTCGTGTCGAAACGTTGGATGTTCATGCGAGCATTGTGGCACGGATGGGCGATGGCCTCGCGTTGCGCCGGTGCTGCGCCGAAGCCGGCAGTAGCCGCATTCCTCGGCGCCCGCAAGGCGCCGTGCGAGAATTGGCGCTTCGTCCGCCTCGGTAGAAGCCCATGCCTCGCTACGCGCTGCGCGGTGATGCCCCGCACATCCCGTCCTCCTCCTACGTCGCCGATACGGCGACGATCATCGGGCGCGTTCGGCTGGGCGTGGACACCAGCGTGTGGCCAGGGGCCGTGCTGCGTGCCGATTCCGAGCCGATCATCGTCGGCGACGGCAGCAACGTGCAGGACAACGCCGTGCTGCACGTCGATCCCGGGGTGCCGCTGCAGGTCGGGCGCAACGTGACCGTGGGTCACCAGGTGATGCTGCACGGCTGCACGATCGGCGATGGGTCGCTGATCGGCATCCAGGCGATCGTCCTCAACGGCGCGGTGATCGGCGAGGAGTCGCTGGTCGCGGCCGGGGCGATCGTCACCGAAGGCAAGACCTTTCCGGCGCGCTCGCTCATCATGGGGACCCCCGCCAAGGTCGTGCGCGAACTCGATACGGCCACGCTCGCGCTGTTGCGCCAGTCGGCGGAGACGTACAGCCGGCGGCGCGCACTGTACCTCGCCGAACTCACTCGTCTCGATTGACCATCGACCAGAAGGAACCGACGCATGGCTGCCTATCTCATCGCCGACATCGACGTGCATGACACCGACCGCTACGACGCGTATCGC
>JBDHRR010000160.1:0-6868 GCA_039807685.1 Burkholderiales bacterium | reverse complement strand
CGAAGGCGGCGACCGCGTAGCGGTCGTAGGCGGTGACGAACACGACGTGGCAGCGGCCGGCGACCCGACGCGCGACGTCCATCCCGTTGAGGCCTGGCATCTCGATGTCGAGGAAGAGAATCGCCGGGTGGTGCGCCTCGATTGCGAGCATCGCGGCCGGTCCGTCACCGACTTCAGCGACGACGTCGAGTTCGGGCCACTGCGCAGCGAGCATCTCCTTCAACTCGTTGCGCAGGACCGGTTCGTCTTCAGCGAGGACTGCCGTCACCGGTGGCATGGGGCAGATCGAGGGTGAGCCGGAGGGTCTTCGCGTCATGGGCGATGGCGAGCGCGGCGCCGTCACCGTAGAGTGTCGCCAGCCGCGCGCGCAAGGCAGCGAGCCTCGCCCCGGCGCTCGTCGATGCCCGACGAATGCAGCCGCGCGTGGCGACCTGCAGTCGCAGCCGCTCCGGTGCCACACGCGCCTCGATCGTGAGCGAGCAGACGCATTCGGCCGGCGCGGACTCGCCGAGCGCGTACTCGACGAGCGGCAACACGAGCATCGGCGGCATCGCGGCGATTTGCGCGTCAGCGTCGAGATCGATGGTGACCTGCGGACCTTGCCGGTCGCGCAGGCGGCGGATGTCGAGCCACGCGCGGGCGAGCTCGCTCTCCTTGACCACGGTCGAAGTGGAATCGCGCAGCTGCGGCATCGCCGCGCGCAGGAAGACGATGAGCTCGTCGATCAGGCGCACTGCGGCGCCGGGGTCGGTAGCGTGCAGGCGCTCGACGTCGCCCAGCGTATCGAAGAGGAACTGTGGCTCGATGCACGCCTGCATCGCCTGCAGGCGCGACTCGAGCATACGCCGCGTGACCTGCGCGTGCTCGAGCTCGCGCGTCCTGAGCTGCGCGAGATGCCGCAAGGTGCGGCGCCGATAGCGATGACCTGCGGTAAAGAACGAGCAGATGAGGAGGCTGTCGGGCAGCAGGCTCGCCGTAGCCGCGCCGGGCGACCAGCGATCCATGCTGCAGGCGCACCTCGTCAGGTCGAGCCACGGAATGGTTGCGCGAAACAGAACCTCGCCGAGGATCGCTGCGCCGACGGCGGCGATGGCGTACGGCGCAACCGCATCGGGGTCGTCGTGGCTGACCACGTCGGCGATGCCGATCGCCACCACGAGCAGGAGCATCGGCAGCAGTGCGGCATAAAGATAATGCAGCGCGGTGCGCACGACGTCGGTCGTCGTATCGCCGAGCACTTGGGCAAGGGTGTTGGAGAAACCCCATGCGAGCGCGAAGCCGATGGCGATGACGAGGTGCGACGCGGGGATGGCGCGCCGTGTCGCCTGCGCCAGCGCCGCAATCGACGGTCGGCGCGCGACGAGCGTACTCATGCGGCGAGGGTGTGGCGGGCTGCCTCCACCGCCGGCAACTCGATCGTCGCCACCACGCCGCGCGGAGCGTTGGCAGCGAGGAGCAGTCGCGCGTTACCGTCGTAGAGGGTGGACAGTCGCGTGCGGATGTTCGCGAGACCGACACCCGAACCCGAGCTCTCGGACAGTCCGGCACCGGTATCGGCGACGGCAATGCGCAGGCGGCCGCCGTTGCGGCGCGCCGAGATGCGCACGTCGCCGCCCTCGGCCAGTGGCGTCAAGCCGTGGCGGATCGCATTCTCGACCAGGGTGACGAGCATCATCGGCGGCAGCGCGAAGCCGTGCAGCACGTCGGGCACGTCGCTTTGCACGCGCAGTCGCGAGCCCATCCGGATCTGCTGCACGGAGAGGTAGGCTTGGGCGAGCATGAGCTCGTGCCCGAGGGTGGAATCGCTCTGCCGCATGCGCGGCAACAGCGCCCCCAAGTAGCGCGACAGGTGCGCGAGCATCGCCTGCGCGGCGGGCGGATCGGTCTGGAACAGCCGGCGCACGTTGGCCAGGGTATTGAACAGGAAGTGCGGCTCGATCTGCGACTGCATCACGAGCAGGCGCGCCTCGACGAACTCTCGATCGAGCGCTTCGCGCCGCATGTGGTCCGCGTGCAGGCGTGCCAGCGCTTCTTCCTCGCGCACGAAGAAGTAGTAGACGAGCACGCCGGCGGCGATGACGTGAGTCCAGAACAACGTGAACGACAACTGCTTGAGCAGCGTCGGCATATCGAGCCATAGATGGTTGAGCAGCTTGCCGGCCACGAGGCCGAGGACGACCGCTCCGGCAAGCGTGGCGATGCGCGGACCGGTGCGCCGCGGCGCCCGGATGCCGGCGACCACCACCGCGGCCCAGATGGCGCCGAAGCAAATGAACGTGGTGGCGAACGACTTGAGAACGGCCGGCGCATCCGCCGGTGGTTTGCCCGCGAGGTACTGCATGACGATGCCGTCCGCGGTGTAGAAGGCCGCCACGGCGCACAAGACGCCGAAGCTCTTGAGCGGAAACCCGCGCAGGTTGCGGGTCGGTGCGAAGGGGGATCCGGATGCATGCGTCATGTTCTTCAGCCTCCTCGCGGCCGCTCGTGACGACCACCGGTGATCCTGACGGATGATAGCCCGCCCGAGGTGTGCTGCGATGGTAGGGGAGGCGAGGTCCGGCGGGTCCTTCGATGGACGAACCGGCTCTGGCGGCGACGAACCCGCTCGGGCGGTGACGAACTGGCCTGAGGAGCGACGAATCGGCCAGGGTGGCAGCGATGGCGCCGCTACGCGAAGATTCCGTGCAGGAACCAGTCGTCGCTGTCGAGCCCGCGCCGGCAATCGCGGTAGATCCACACCGTGGCCTTGCCGTCGGCCGTGTCGGCGACGAAATAATCGCGACGGATGTCGCCGCCGTCCCACCAGCCCGATTCGATGCGCTCGGGGCCGTCACGCAAGATCCAGGGGGCGCGCCCCAGGAGGTCGTCGAGCGGTTGCGGCTCGGCGAGGAGCCATAGCGGCCGCAAGGCCTCCGGCAACGACGCTCGGGCCGCCGGCAGGGCAGTGCCTCCCGTCACCACCTGCATCGCGTGCTCGGGGCGATGCTCGGCGTGCGGGACGAGGCGCCGGATCGCGCCATCGCCCAAGCGCGCGCGCAGGCGATCGACGAGCGGAACGTCGACCTCGCTGGAGTCGTCACCCGGCAGGAGTCCCAGGTTGCGGCCGGCGAGTGGCGATGCTGCGCCGCTTTCCAGTGCGATCGCTTCGACGGGTGCCGGGAGCATCACGCGAACGAGCCGCTCGCGCAGCACGCCCAGAAGATGCGGCATCGAGCGGGCGGGGGTTCCGAGCGCGAACGGTACGACGGTAGGCGGCACGCCGCGGGCGCGCAGGTAGCGCTCGTGCGTGAGGGCGAGCGTGAGATGCGTGACGCCGAGGCCGCGGGCGAGGAGCCAGTCGGCGAGATCGCGCACGAGACGCTGCACGCCGAAGCCCAGGGCCTCGACGTCCTGTGCGGGCGCGGGAAGCTCGAGGCAGCCGCTGAAGCGCGGCGGAGGTACGAAAGGTACGCGCGGATCCGGCACGCGACCCAGGATGCGATCGATGCGCGCGACGAGATCGCCGCCGAAGCGGCGGGCAACGCCATCGCGGGGGAGTGCGGAGAGTTGGCCGAAGGTGGCGATGCCCGCATTGCGCAGCGTCTCGCGGGTGGCATCGGGCAGGTCGAGAAGGGCGAGCGGCAATGGATCGAGCACGGCGGGGAGTTCCGTCGCGTTGCGCACTGCCGGCCGGTGCGCCGCACGCGCGAGCAGCAGCGCTGCCCCGGGAGTGGGGGCGATGGCCAGGCGGCTCGCGTAGCCCAGTTCCTGCGCACCGGCGGTCAGGCGCGTCACGAGGCGCGGCAGGCCGCCGAAGAGGCGCAGGCTGCCGTCGATGTCCGCCAGCACGGCATGGGGTGGCGCCAGGCAGGCGGTCGGCGTGAAGGTCAATGTCCACGTCGCGATCTGCGCGAGGGCGCGCGCTTCGGCGCCGACATCGCGATCGCGCAGCACGAGGCTGGGAGTGAGCGCCAGCGCGCCGGATACGAGTTGGCCGTCGCGGATGCCGGCATCGCGCGCGGCGGCATTGGCGACGACGACGCGCGGAGGATGCCCGTCGCTGGCGACGGCGAAAGGTTGCGCGGCGTCGTGCGGAGCGAGTGCGCGTGCGAAGACGTCGAGCGGCAGCGACGGGAAGAGGAGGCAGCCCCACAATGTCATGGTGGCGCGGTGCCGGCGCGCGATGGCGGTGCCCTGGGTGATTCCGGTGGCGGCGTGCAGCTTCGAAATGGTGTGCGGCTGCGAGGCGGCAGCCTCTCGTCGAGTCCGAGGCGCACCGGTTGCGCGAGGTCCGCGCCGCGCCGCTTCAACACGCGGATCGCGAGCTGTCCGTTCTCGCGGGCGAGCGCGAGGCGCAGCGGCGCCGTCAGGGCGCTTCCGCTCTGGCCCGGGCGTCGCCACAGCGCGCCCCAGGTGTGCCCGTCGCGTGCCGCCACCTGCAGGCGGCGCAGCGCACGCTCGTCGCGCGTGGCGAGCCAGGCGAAGGCCGCACCGCATTCGGGCGCGCGCAACGCCTGCTCGAAGGCCCACAGCGCGTCCTGCGGGGTCTTGCACGACACCACGTACAGCCGTGCGAGATCGAGCCCCGCGGCAGCGAGCGCCGGTGCGTAGGGCAGGTGGGGCGGGGCGATCCACACGATGTCGCGATGCTTTGCGGCAAGCTGCACGAGTGCCGGCAGCGTCAGGCGCAGTTCACCGATGCCTTCGTGTGCGAGCAGGATCTCGGTCAGCGCGCCCTGCGGCCAGCCGCGTCCGGGCAACACTGCATCGAGGTCCGCGAAGCCCGACGGCAAGGTCGCCAGCTCCAGCGCGAGGTCGTTGCCGCGCCAGATCGCCGGATGCGCGAGAAGGGGAGCGAGGGCGGCGACCATGGGGTTTGCTGGTGCGGTCGAGTCTTCGATGGCGCCGGGAGGCGATCGTGCGCTTCGCGTGGATCTCGACCAGCGGGCGACGAGGATGGCGCAGGACGTGAATCGCTTCCGGCGTGCGCGAGGGAGCGACCGGATCGCGCGCTACAGCGAGCGGCTTGGACGAATGACGCCGACCGCGATTCCCTCGATGGCGAAAGACGTCCTCGCCGGATCGACGACGATCGGCGCGAAGGCGGCGTTTTCCGCCACCAGCGTGATCTCGCGTCCACGCCGCTTCAGGCGCTTGACGGTGACGTCCTCACCCAGACGCGCGACCACGATCTGCCCGCTGCGTGCGTCGGCGGTCTTGTGCACGACGAGGAGATCGCCATCGAGGATCCCGATGCCCTGCATGCTCGCTCCCTTCACCCGCAGCAGATAGTCGGCGCGCGGAGTGAAGAGAGCAGCGTCGATGCGGTACTGCGCCTCGATGTGCTCGGCAGCGAGGATCGGGTTGCCCGCCGCCACCCGGCCGACGAGCGGCAGCGTGCCTTGCACCGGCAATCCGGGGAGGTCGCGCAGGCGCAGCCCACGGGCCGCCCCTGGCGTGATCTCGATGACGCCTTTCTTCGCGAGCGCCTGCAGATGATCTTCCGCCGAGCTTGCCGTGGAAAAGCCCAGTCCGGCGGCGATCTCCGCGCGCGTGGGCGGCATGCCGTTGGCCTCCAGGTGGCCGCGGATCCAGTCGAGGATCTGCTGCTGGCGCGCGGTGAGGCGCGGCACCTCGAGGTTGTCGCTGCCGCGACGCGACGACGCGCGGGCAGGAACGAGGGCGGCGGGGATGCGCGGCGGCATGAACGGGATCTCCGATAGCGGATACTGGAATCCGTATGTGTATACGGTACCGTGATTATAGGCGGCATCGGCGTGTCGTCAAGCCGGCCGGCCGCTTCCGTGCGCGCAGCGTTCTATCGCGACCTCATGCTGCACGACTATTGTCGCGCCTGTTCGCGGCGCATCGCGCGCGCCGCTGCCGTCGGTCTCGACCCAAAGCGCACGGGCACGGCAGGACCCCAGTCGGGTCGGATCGATGTCTGTACCGACACTGCCATCGGTTCATAATGGCGACCGCCTGCTGCCGGCGGTTCGATCAGCCGCCAACGCGCGGGTGAAACCTGACGTCATCACTGCCACCGGCAGTACAGTCGCTACGGAGTCATCCATGCAATGGCCAACGCTCGAAGACATCGCCGCGATGGCGCCGCTGCCTCCTGGCTATCGGTTCGACCGACTGCGGCGAGCGGATATCGCGCCGCTCATCGCCGCCATCCGCGCGTGGTTTCCCAGCGTGGCGGTCGGCGCGGCGAGCTGCTATCTCACCGAATCGTTCTATCTGGACAAGGTGGTGCTCGACGACGCGGTGGACCGCGACGTCATCGCCCTCCTGATCAGGAAGGGCGACGAGCTCGTGGGCATGGGATCGTGGGAGCGCGAGAGTGCCGCCATGACGCTCTACGCGCGGCTCGGGGTCATCGCCCCCGCGCATCGCGGGGCGAAGATGGCCGTCGTCGCGATGGAACTGGGAGAGCGAATGGGGCGCGCGATGGGGGCGGGGTTCATCTACACGCTCGCCACGATGAAGATGCCGCAGATGCAGTTGGCGCTCGAGCACGCCGGGTACCAATTGATCGGCTTCATGCCCGGCTACGACCGTGAGGAGATCGCTCCCGGCGTCGTGAAACGGGTCTTCGAGGCCGGCTACGCGAAGCGCCTCGCACCGGCCGACGAATTCCTGCGGCCGGAAGACGGGAACATGACGCCAAGGGTGAAGCGTCTCTTCGACATCGTCTTTCCTCGGGAACAGGCGTGACGAGGGGGTCTTTGGCGTTATCGATTGCCTGGACCCCACGCGACGACGGCCGGCGTCGCAAGGCGAGGGACCGACCCGCCCTCCGATTCGCGAAGGAGCGAGCGATGCTGAAGACGTATCACGGAAGCTGTCATTGCGGCGCGGTGAAGTTCGAGGCCGATCTCGACCT
>JBDHRR010000159.1:0-6923 GCA_039807685.1 Burkholderiales bacterium | reverse complement strand
ATTCTCTTCCTCGACATCGAGATGCCAGGCCTCAACGGGATGGACGTCGCGCGTCGGGTCGCCGGCCGCTGCCACGTCGTGTTCGTCACCGCCTACGACCGCTACGCGGTCGCCGCCTTCGCGGAGGGTGCCGTCGATTACGTGATGAAGCCCTATTCGTCCGTGCGTCTGGACGCCACCATCACTCGCCTGAAGGCGCGCCTCGGAGCGCCGCCCGCGGACCTCACCGGGATCCTGAAGTCGCTCGCCGGCACGCTCGGCGAACGCAAGGAGTACCTGCGTTGGGTCACCGCATCGCAGGGCGACGCGCTGCGCCTCATCACGGTGGACGAGATCTGCTACTTCCGTTCCGACCACAAGTACACGCTTGTCGTCACCCCCGATTCCGAGGTCCTCATCCGCAAGCCGCTCAAGGCGCTCGTCGACGAGGTCGACCCCGATGCCTTCTGGCAGATCCATCGCTCCGCACTCGTCAGCGTGAAGGCGATCTCCGGCGTCCATCGCGACTTCCGCGGCCACCTTACGGTGCGCCTGAAGCAGCGCAAGGAAACGCTGCCGGTAGGCGAGAACTACGTGCACCTCTTCAAGCAGATGTAGGGTATGAGCCGGCGGCGGGCGCCAACGGCCTGTCGGGCGCCGTCTGCACCGGTGGGCCTCGGGCGGACGCGTTGACATCTGATGCGTGATGCAACAGCATCACGAAATGCGCACGACACTCGACATCGACGACGACGTCCTTCTCGCCGCGAAGGAGCGCGCGCGGCGCGAACGCACCACCGCAGGCCAGGTGCTCTCTGCCCTCGCGCGCCAGGCGCTCACGGCCACACCCCCGCCTTCCAAGCTGGCCGAGACGGAAGCGTTCTACGGATTCCGTCCGTTCACCGAAGGGCGCAACGTCGTCACCCACGCGCACGTCAACAAGCTTCGCGAGAGCGACGGCGACTGAATACGCGCGCTGCTCGGCGTCAACGTCCTCATCGCACTGCTCGACGCCCGGCACTCCCTGCACGCGCGAGCGAGGCAATGGTTCACGGATCACGCGGCGCTGGGCTGGGCCTCGTGCCCGATCACGCAAAATGGCTGCGTGCGCATCATCGCCAATCCAGCCTACGCGAACACCATGCCGATTGGCTCGGTCCTCGAGCGGCTACGTGAAGCCTGTTCGACACCGCTACACGCATTCTGGCCCGACGACATCAGCATCCTTGAAACCGACCGGCTGACGACGGATCGGCTGCACGGCTCGCGCCAACTCACGGATGCGTACCTGCTCTCGCTTGCCGTGCACCACGATGGACGGCTCGTGACGCTCGACGCGGGCATCGCCCTCAACGCGGTGCCGGGTGCACAGAAGCACCACCTCCTGACCCTCTGACCCGCCGCCTTGGCAGCCGCACTCGACGGCCCCCTTCTCGACGGCATCGTGCCGCGAAGCGCGCGGCAACACACCACGCGCCGCGCGCCGCCGCGCATCACCCTCGCAGCGCCTGCGCGTGATGCGCGAAGTGATCGGCGAGAAAGCTCGCGATGAAGTAGTAGCTGTGGTCGTAGCCGGGCTGCATGCGCAGCGTCAGCGGATGATCGGCGGCCGCGCAGGCCGCCGTGAGCAACTCGGGTCGCAGCTGCGTCGCCAGGAACTCGTCGGCATCCCCCTGATCGACGAGGAGCGGCAGGCGTTCCCTCGCCGTCTTCACGAGTTCGACCGCGTCCCAGGCGCGCCACGCCGCGCGATCCGGTCCCAAGTAGGCGGCAAAGGCCTTCTCGCCCCACGGCACCTGCGACGGCGCGACGATCGGCGCGAAGGCCGACACGCTGCGATAGCGCCCGGGATGCCGCAGCGCGGTGACGAGCGCGCCGTGTCCGCCCATCGAGTGGCCGAAGATGGCGCGCGCATCGCTCGCCGCGAAGTACCGCTCGACGAGCGCCGGCAACTCGTGCGCGACGTAGGTCTGCATGTGGAAATGCGCCGACCACGGCGCCTCCGTGGCGTCGACGTAGAAGCCCGCACCCTGGCCGAGATCGTAGTTGGCATCGTTCGCCACCCCTTTTCCGCGCGGGCTCGTGTCGGGTGCGACGACGATGACTTCGTGGCGGGCCGCGTGTTCCTGCGCGCCGGCCTTGGTGATGAAATTCTGCTCGGTGCAGGTCAGCCCGGAGAGCCAGTACAGGACCGGACAACGCTCGCCGCGCAGCGCCGCCGACGGCAGGTAGATGCCGAACTTCGCTTCGCTGTGCAGCGCCGAGGAGGCGTGCCGCCACACCTCCTGCCGTCCGCCGAAGCTTGCGTGTTGCTCGATGCGCTCCATGCGCGTCCTCCGAACGTGTGAAATCGCGTCGAACGCGGTGGCGCGCAACGCGGCGATGACGGGCGCTTTCGCGGCTCAGTAACGGATCACCGAGCGGATCGACTTCCCCTCGTGCATGAGGTCGAAAGCGCGATTGATGTCGGACAGCGGCATGGTGTGGGTGACGAAGGGCGCGAGCTCGATGTCGCCGCGCATCGCCGCCTCGACCATGCCGGGAAGCTGCGAGCGGCCCTTGACGCCACCGAAGGCGGTGCCCTTCCACGTGCGTCCGGTGACGAGCTGGAAGGGGCGCGTGGAGATTTCCTGACCGGCGCCGGCAACGCCGATGATCACCGACTGTCCCCAGCCGCGGTGTGCGCATTCGAGCGCCGCGCGCATCACCTTGACGTTGCCGATGCATTCGAAGGAATGATCCACGCCCCATTCCGTCATCTCGACGATGACCTGCTGGATCGGCTTGTCGTGCGCACGCGGGTCGACGCAGTCGGTCGCGCCGAAATGCCGCGCGAGTTCGAACTTCGCGGGATTGGTGTCGACGGCGATGATGCGTCCGGCTTTCGCGCGGCGCGCACCCTGGATGACGGCGAGGCCGATCCCGCCCAGGCCGAACACCGCCACGCTGTCGCCCGGCTGCACCTTCGCCGTGTTGCTGACAGCACCCAGGCCGGTGGTCACGCCGCAACCCAGGAGGCACACCTGCTCGTGGTTGGCCGCGGGATTGATCTTCGCGAGCGACACTTCGGCCACCACGGTGTACTCGCTGAACGTCGAGCAGCCCATGTAGTGGTAAACCGGCTGTCCCTTGTACGAGAAGCGCGTCGTGCCGTCGGGCATGACGCCCTTGCCCTGTGTCGCACGCACCGACACGCAGAGGTTCGTCTTGCCCGACTTGCAGAAGAGGCACTGCCCGCACTCCGCGGTGTAGAGCGGGATCACGTGATCGCCGGACGCGACCGATGTCACGCCCTCGCCCACCTCGACCACCACACCCGCGCCCTCGTGCCCGAGCACACAGGGGAACAGCCCCTCGGGATCGTCACCGGAGAGCGTGAAGGCATCGGTATGGCACACGCCGGTGTGCGAGACCTTGACGAGGACCTCGCCTCGTCGGGGTGGCTCCACGTCGATCTCGACGATCTCGAGCGGTTTGCCCGCGGCAAATGCAACAGCGGCACGTGATTTCATTCCTGGCATTCCTGGAATCCTTCTCGGGGATAGGGGTATCTACATCAGCCGCTCGCGCAACTCGGCCATCCGCGCGCGCGTTGCCGCCACGTTCTTCGCCTTGACGTGACCGTAGCCGCGCATCGCGTCGGGCGCGGCCGCGAGCTCCAGCGCGACGGCGACGTTGTCGGTGCGCAGGAGCGTCGCGATATCGGCGAGCACCACCTCGAATTCAGCGATGAGCGCGCGCTCCATGCGCCGCTCGGCGCTGCGTCCGAACGGATCGAACGGCGTGCCGCGCAGCCGCCGCAGGCGCGGCAACACGCGCATCGCGCGCAGCATCCAGCGTCCATACGCCTGCTTGCGAGGAATGCCGGTCTGCGGATCCTTTCTTGCGAAGAGCGGCGGCGCAAGATGCACCGTCACGCGCAGGTCGCCCTCGAACGCATCGGCCAGCCGGCGCGCGAACGCGCCGTCGGTATGCAGGCGCGCGACCTCGTACTCGTCCTTGTATGCCATGAGCTTGTAGAGCGACTTGGCAGCCGCGAGCGGCAACGCATCGCCGGCGCCGACGCGCTTCGCGGCGGCAAGCACCGGCGCCAACGTGCGGCGATAGCGCTCCGCGTACGCCGCGTCCTGGTACGCGGCGAGCCGCTCGCCGTGTCGCTCCATCCACTCGGCGAGCGTGCGCGGCGCGACCGCCGGCGCGGCGACGCCGGCGGCCCGCGCCACCACCGCGCGGTCGTGCACGGCGGTGCGGCCCCACGCGAAGGCACGCTTGCCTGCCGCCACGGCGACGCCGTTGAGCTCGATGGCACGCTCGATTGCCGCCGGTGACACCGGCAGCCACCCCTTCTGCGAGGCGTAGCCCAGGAGGAAGAGGTTGGCGCCGATGGCGTCGCCCGTGAGCCGCATGGCAAGGCTCGTCGCATCGATGGTCTCCAGGCCGGAACCGATGCGCGCCGCGAGCGCATCATGCATCGCCTCGGGCTTGAGGTCGTAGTCCTTCTCGAATACGAAGGCCGCGGTGGGGGTGGCGTGCGCATTGACGATCGCCTGCGTCGTCCCCGGCGCGAGCCGCGCCAGTGACGACGGCTGCGCGGCCACCGCGAGATCGCAGCCCAGGAGCAACTGCGCGCCGCCCGCAGACAAGCGCGCCGCGTGCAACTCGGCCGCGTCGCGTGCGATCTGGACGTGGCTCGTCACCGCGCCGTTCTTCTGCGCCATGCCGGTGAAATCGAGCGTCGTGCAGGCCCTGCCTTCCACGTGCGCCGCCATGCCGAGGAGCGCGCTCACCGTGAGCACGCCGGTGCCGCCGATCCCCGCGACCAGGATGCCGTAGGCGGCATCGAGCGGCGCGAGCGCGGGCGCCGGCAGGTCGGACGGCGCCGCGGCGTTGCCGTCCACCTTGCGTGGCGTGGCGCCGGTCACCGTCACGAAGCTCGGGCAGAACCCTTTCACGCACGAGTAGTCCTTGTTGCACGACGACTGGTCGATCGTGCGCTTCACGCCGAGCTCCGTGGGCAGCGGTTGCACCGAGACGCAGTTCGACTGCACCGAGCAGTCGCCGCAACCCTCGCACACCTCCTCGTTGATGAAAACGCGCCCCGGCGGATCGGCGAGCTTGCCGCGCTTGCGGCGACGGCGCTTCTCGGCGGCACAGGTCTGGTCGTAGATCAGCACCGTGAGCCCGGGCATCTTGCGCAGTTGGCGCTGCACGCTGTCGAGGTCGTCGCGGTGATGCACCGGCACGTCGTTGGGAACGACGTGGCGCGCATAGCGCTCCGGCTGGTCGGTGACGATCGTGACGTGCAGCGCACCCTCGGCGCGGACCTGATCGACGATCTGCGGCACGGTGAGATTGCCGTCGACCGGCTGCCCGCCGGTCATCGCGACGGCGTCGTTGTAGAGGATCTTGTAGGTGATGTCGATGCCGGCGGCAGCGGCGGCGCGGATCGCGAGCAGTCCGCTGTGGAAGTACGTGCCGTCGCCGATGTTCTGGAAGACGTGCTTGTTGCGCACGTAGCGCGACTGCCCGATCCACGCGGCGCCCTCGCCGCCCATGTGGCTGTAGGTCGCGGTCGCGCGCGGCATCTGCACCGCGAGCCAGTGGCAGCCGATGCCGCCCAGCGCGCGGCTGCCCTCGGGCACGCGCGTGGAGGTGTTGTGCGGACAGCCCGAACAGAAAAACGGCGTGCGGGCAGGATAGGCGGGCTTCGTCGCCGCGATCTCCGCCAGCGCGACGACGCGCGCGAGTGCGGCGGCAATCTCGGGCAGCGCGCCGTGCTGCGCTTCGAGCACGTGGACGATGGCGCTCGCAACCTGCACCGGCGTCAGTTCGCCGGCACTCGGCAGCAGCGCGACGCCGTCGGCGCTCGCCTTGCCGTGCAGGCGCGGCGCCGACGGCGCTCCGTAGAGGAGCTTCGCCAGCTGGTCCTCGACGAAGGCGCGCTTCTCCTCCACCACCAGGAGGTCGTCGAGGCCCTCGGCGAAGCGACGCGCGCCTTCGGGTTCGAGCGGCCAGGCGAGGCCGATCTTGTAGAGCCGGATGCCGAGTGCCGCGGCGCGCGCCTCGTCGATCCCGAGGTCGGCGAGCGCCTGGCGCACGTCGAGGTACGCCTTGCCCGTGGTGGCGATGCCGAGGCGCGCTCGTGGCGCATCGAGCACGAGGTGATCGATCGGGTTGGCGCGCGCGAAGGCGCGCACCGCTTCCATCTTCGGGCCGTGCAGTCGGCGCTCCTGGTCGAGCGGCGGATCGGGCCAGCGGATCGACAACCCGCCCGGCGGCAATGCGAAGTCGGCCGGCTCCACGAACTGCATTCGCTGCGCATCGACATCGATCGTCGCCGAGCCCTCGACCGCCTCGGCCACCGCCTTGAACGCCACCCAGCACCCCGCGTAGCGCGACAGCGCGAAGCCGAAAAGGCCGAAATCGAGGTAATCCTGCACCGTCGCCGGATTGATCACCGGCAACATCGCGGCGGCGAGCACCTGTTCGCTCTGGTGCGCGGTCGTCGACGACTGGCAGCCGTGGTCATCGCCGGCAAGGACGAGGACGCCGCCGTGCTTCGCGGTGCCCGCTGCGTTGGCGTGCTTGAAGACATCGGTCGAGCGATCGACACCAGGACCCTTCCCGTACCAGATGCCGAACACGCCGTCGACGGTCGCATCGGCCGCCAGCGCCACCTGCTGCGTGCCCCACAGCGCGGTCGCGGCGAGATCCTCGTTGACGCCGGGCTGGAACGTGATGTCGTTGGCTTCGAGCAGCGTCTTCGCGGCAAGGAGCGCGTTGTCGTAGGTGCCGAGCGGCGAGCCGCGGTAGCCGGTGACGAAGCCGGCGGTGTTCAGCCCGGCGGCGAGATCGCGCTCGCGCTGCAGGAGCGGCAGGCGCACGAGCGCCTGGATGCCGGTCAGGTAGATGCGCCCCGCGCGCTGCTCGTACTTGTCGCCGAG
>JBDHRR010000158.1:0-7028 GCA_039807685.1 Burkholderiales bacterium | reverse complement strand
GTTGCCGCCGCTCCCCGCACCCGCGCGAGTCGCGCCGGACTGGATCAGCGCCTTGCAAGGCAGTGGCATCTACGCCTCGCAGCGCAAGCTCGCCGCACGCGTGGCGCCCTCCGACGACATCATGCGGGCGCTGCTGACGGCGCTATCCGAACGTGGCGGCAAGCTCTCGCGCGCGGCGCTCGCGCAACGGCTGTCGCTGCCGGAGATGCGCCTTCCCGGCATGCTGAGCGCGGTTCGCCGCGTGCTCAACGTCGATCAGTCGCGAGTCCTCGTCGTCGACGACGCTGCGGGAACCGTCGAGCTCGACCTCGTGCTGCTGCAACGACAGTTCGGCCTCGCTGATCAGCGAGGCTCGCGATGATCGGCGCTGCCCGGCGCGAAGACATCGTGGCCGCGTTGCGACGCGGCACCGTGCCCGCGTTCGGACTCGATGCGCTCGCCGTGGGCATCGACGCCTTTGCGCCGGCGCTCGACGCGGAACTCGCCGCCGTTGCCTCGGGGCGCGGCGGCTTCAAGGCAGTGCGCGGCGAGTATGGAACGGGCAAGACGTTCTTCGGACGCTGGCTGCAGGAGCGCGCGCGGGCCCGTGGCTTTGCCGTGACCGAAGTGCAGATCAACGAGACGGAGACGCCGCTGCATCGACTGGAGACCGTCTATCGGCGCCTTGTCGAGCATCTGGGAACGGCAGATACCGCGACGGGCGCCTTCCGCAGTGTGATCGATGGCTGGTTCTACGCCCTCGAACAGGACGTTCTGGCCGATGCAGCGGTCGATCCCGATGACGCCGCGGAACTGCTGGCGCGCACCGATGCCCTCATCGAGGCGCGCCTGTCCGCCATCAATAAATCGGCTGCTGCGTTCTCCGCGGTCCTGCGCACCTACCGCCGCGCACTGATCGCGGGTGACGCGATGCTCGCCGATGGATTGATCAGCTGGCTCGCGGGTCAGCCGAACGTCGCCGCCAGCGTCAAGCGCGCGGCCGGCATCAAGGGGGATCTCGATCATTTCGGCGCCAGCAACTTCCTGGTCGGATTGCTCACGATCCTGCGTGACAGCGGATTCCATGGCTTGGTGCTGGTGCTGGACGAGGTCGAGACACTGCAGCGCATGCGCACCGACACCCGCGAGAAGGGCCTCAATGCGCTTCGCCAATGGATCGACGAGATCGATGCCGGCCGCTACCCCGGTCTCTATCTCGTGGTGACCGGCACCCCGGCCTTCTTCGACGGGCCGCAGGGCGTGCAACGCCTCGCCCCACTCGCGCAACGCCTGCACGTCGACTTTGCCACCGACCGCCGCTTCGACAATCCGCGGGCGGCGCAGATCCGCCTGACGCCGTTCGACCATGCGGCGCTGCTCGCGGTCGGACGACGCGTGCGCGATATCTACGCTGAAGGGCAGCCCCACGAACAGCGGCTGCGCGCGATCGTCGATGACGACTATCTCGGCACCCTCGCCCATGCCGTGGCCGGTGGCCTCGGCGGCAAGGTCGGCGTCGCGCCGCGACTCTTTCTCAAGAAGCTCGTCGCCGACGTCCTCGATCGGGTCGATCTGCACGAGGACTTCGATCCCCGCCGGCACTACGCGCTGACGCTCACCGAGAACGAGATGTCACCGGCCGAGCGCGCGGCGGCGAGCGCTGCCTCGGTGGACGACATCGAGCTGCCGTGAGCGCTGCACGGCCGCGTCGAAGTCGGTCGACTCACCCCGCGAAGATGAAACCACGAGACGCCGGGGCGCAATGACCGAGTTCACGCAGCTCCATCCATCGCTGCAGTACCACGTCGTCAACTCGCTTGGCTGGAGCGATCTGCGCCCGACCCAGCTCGCCGCGATCGCGCCGATTCAGGCAGGAGCCCATTGCCTGCTGCTCGCCCCAACCGCCGGCGGCAAGACGGAGGCCGCGGTGATCCCGATCCTGTCGCGGATGCTCATCGAGACCTGGGCCGCGACGAGCGTGCTGTACGTGTGCCCCATCAAGGCGCTCCTCAACAATCTCGAGCCGAGACTCTCGCGTTACGCAGGCCTCGTCGGCAGGCGCGTCGAACTCTGGCACGGCGACGTCCCCGCTTCGCGCAAGCGCCGCGCCCTGAAAGAGGCGCCCGACATCCTGCTCACGACACCCGAGTCGATCGAAGCGATGCTGATCTCGACGCGCGTCGATCGGCCGGCCTGGTTCGGGAACCTGCAGACGGTGATCGTCGACGAACTGCACGCCTTCGCGGGCGACGACCGCGGCTGGCACCTGCGCTCGGTGCTGCATCGGTTGGACCGGTACCTGCAACGCCCCCTGCAGCGCATCGGCCTGTCGGCAACGGTCAGCAATCCGAACGAGTTGTTGGCCTGGTTGGCGCCCGCCGGGAGCAGGTCCGTCGTCGGCAGCGCGAGTGTTGGCACCGACGCCGACGTGACCATCGATCACGTCGGCTCGCTCGACAATGCGGCGACGGTCATCGCGCGACTGCATCGGGGCGAGAAGCGGCTCGTGTTCTGCGACTCACGCAGCAACGCCGAGCGGCTGAGCAGCATGCTGCGGGCGCACGCCGTTCGCACGTTCGTGAGTCACGCCTCGCTCAGCCTCTCGGAACGACGTCAAGCCGAGGCCGCGTTCTCGGAGGAGCGGGACTGCGTCATCGTCGCGACCTCCACGCTCGAGCTTGGCGTCGACGTCGGCGATCTCGATCGCGTCATCCAGATCGACTCACCCGCGAGCGTGTCGTCGTTCCTCCAGCGCATGGGCCGCACCGGGCGGCGCACCGGCGGGCGGCGCAACTGCCTTTTCCTCACCACCAACGATAGCGCCTTCCTCTTGGCCCTGGGCGTGACACAGAAGTGGGCCGAGGCCTGGGTCGAGGCGGCCGTGCCGCCCCCTGAGCCGTGGCCCATCGTCGCGCAACAGGCGTTGGTTCTCACTCTCGAGCGAGGCGAGCTCGCGACCCGAGACCTGGTCGGTTTGCTTCGAGGATCGTTTCCCGAACTGCAGACCATCGACCTCGAAGCGCTCGTCGAGCACCTCGTGGACCAGCAGTTCCTCGATCGCGCCGAAGGCGTCGGGCGCGTGGGGCCGCACACCGAGCGCGACTACGGTCGAGGCCACTATCGTGAGTTGCTCGCGTCCTTCAGCGGCTCGCAGTTGCTGACCGGTCGGCACGGCGCTGCCGAAGTCGGCTATATCGACCCGACCGTCTTGACGGGTGAGCGCGACGAGCGACTGCTCTTGCTGGCTGGCAGAAGCTGGCGCGTCACCTACGTCGACTGGTCGAAGCGGATCGTTTGGCTGGAGCCGGCCGCGGCTGGCGGCAAGGCGCGCTGGATCGGCGGCGCACGCAGCATCGGTCGCGAGGTCTGCCAGGGCATCCGCACGGTGCTCGCGGACGGCCCCTCACCCATCGTGACCTTGTCCCAGCGCGCACGAACCGCTCTTGAAGCCCTCGGCGACGAGATCCCGATCCCCTCGGGCGCGGGATTCGTGATGTCTCGGACCGACGGCGTGCCCGCGCAGACCTGGACATTTGCCGGCACGCGAGCGAACCGGACGCTGGCTCGCTGTGCATCGAACGGCGGAACGCGAGTGCGCTTCGATGCGTTGAGCGTGCAGGCGGCCGTTGCTGTCCTGCCGGCCACGCTACCTGAGCCTATCCACCTGACCGACGACGAGATCGCCGCGTTTCGCCAGTCGATCAAGTTCGCGGAGTGCGTACCGCGAGACCTGCTTTCTCGGACGATCGTGGGGAGGGATTTCGAGGTGTGGGGAGAGCACTGAGGCGCAGCGACTGATCGCGGCATGGTACGCAGATACACGGCGCCGGCGGCTTCCCCAGTGAAGCGGAGTGGCGTCGACCAGTCGCTGCGCGGTAATCGCTCGCCGGACGGCGTACTTGTCAGACGGCGAGGCGCTCGATCTCTGAACACAGTCGCTGGTGAGCAAAGTGCGGCTTCCACAGCCGCGGCGTGAGTTGTTGGACCTCGGCGGCGGGGTGGCGGTCGACGCGCTGCACGACATCGACCAGGTAGTCGTAGGCGTTGATGACGTCCACTTCCACGACATCCGTGCAAAGGCGCTTTCTGACGCCAAGCGCGCCGGCCTGGCGCTCGCAGCCATTCAGGACAGCGCCGGGCACGCGTCGATCACGACCACAGAAGGCTATCTTCGGGGGTTCGACCGGCGCCGCGCAGACCTCGGACTGACCCTGCCGAAGGTGTCTAAGACCGGGAAATGATGCCCCGCGAAAATCGAATCATCGGGCCGTCGAAGGGCTTCCCGTCTTAGACGTCCCGTTCGTTTTACCCATTTGAATCAAGACCATGGTACTCTCGCCGACCGATATGGGGTGCAGGGGGTCGGAAGTTCGAATCTTCTCGCCCCGACCACTTCACTTCGAGCAGACCCCGTGCGCACGTACGGCCCAGTGCTGCGACAAAGGGCGGTTCGCGGACTCGTTGCCGACGGACGGTGGGCAGATCCAACCACCCCAGGGCAAACCCTCCACCAGTCTCCGACAAATCAAGTGCTTGTCGGCGATGCTTCGTGTACGATCGAGCATTGATCTCGATGCGCCGCGGCACGCCGCGCGAGGCCAGCGGTGCAACTCCCGGCCAAGCGTACCGATCATGGCGTCGTTCTTGCTTGTTGCCCGGCGCACCATCGATGAGACGTCTCGAAGGAGGTGCATGAACGCAGCGCACCGTGGCAGGGAAGGAAATCTGCGTAACGCACCGGTGGCACCGGAGATCGTCGGTTGCCCAGCGTGCCGACGCCCACATCGCGGCATGCGGTCGCGCATCACGCGGAACCCTAATCGATGAGCGCCCAGATGCGGCCCGTCACCTCGGCCCCGGGCGTGGTGTCGCAACTCGCCTTCGCCCGGGCGCAGCGCAACACCGTCCTCATCGTCGACGATCTCTTCAGCAGCCGCTTGTTGCTCGCCGAGATCGTCCGCCAGATCGACGGCAAGCTCAACCTGGAGCTCTTCGATACCCCATCGCGGGCGCTCGAGTTCGCGCGCAGCAATCGCGTCGACATCATCCTCACCGATTACAAGCTCCCCGAGTTCGACGGCATCGAGCTCGTGAAGCAGATCCGGGCGCTGCCGCACTGCGTCGACGTACCCGTCGTGGTGATCACCGTCGTCGACGATCGCAAGATCCGCTACGAGGCGCTGGAGGCGGGCGCGACCGACTTCCTCATCAAGCCGTTGGACGAGCACGAGACGCGCGCCCGCTGCGCGAACCTGCTCGAATTGCGCCGACACAAGATCGTGCTCTCGGACCAGGCGCGGGTGCTGCAGTACCAGGTCGACAAGTCGGTGACCGAGATCCATGAGCGCGAGCTCGAAACGCTCGCCAAGCTCGCGAAAGCCGGCGAGTTTCGCGACCGGACCACCGGCAACCATCTCATGCGCATGGCCAAGTACTCGGCGCTCATCGGCACCCACCTCGGTCTCGGTGCGGAGACGGTGCACGTGCTCGAAGTCGCGGCGCCGATGCACGACATCGGCAAGATCGGCATTCCCGACGCGGTGCTGCTCAAGGAAGGTCCGTTGACGCGGGTGGAGATCGAGCTCATGAAGACGCACCCGCGCATCGGTTACGACATCCTGAAGGGCAGTCCCTCGAAGTACCTGTCGATGGGCGCGATCATCGCGCTCGGCCATCATGAGAAATTCGACGGATCGGGGTATCCCAACGGTCTGCACGGCGACGACATCCCACTGGTTGCGCGTATCGTTGCCGTGGCCGACGTATTCGATGCACTCGTCAATGCGCGTCCTTACAAGCACGCGTGGCCGCTAGACGAGGGAATGGCGTTCGTGCGCGGCCAGCGCGGCAAGCATTTCGATCCCGCCTGTGTCGACGCCTTCTTTGCCGACCGCGCGAAGCTGCAGGCGATCTTCGACGAATTCAGCGATTAGTCGGGCACGGGTGGCGCTGCCTGGCGTTACACTCGCGAGGTTGCAACGGCCGCCGCAAAGGAGCCGCATGAACGTCCATCCGCTCGTCATCGCGCTGCTCGTCGCCACCGCGTCGGCGTGGGCGCAAACCCCTACGCCCGCGTCCACGCCCGCCACTCCCCGTCCGGAATCGAGCGCGCCGGCACTGCACCCCGGCGACGACCGGCCGTCCAGCCGCGATCCCCGCGTGTGCCTCGAATTCCCGACGCGCGAGCAGACGATCGCCTGCGCGGAGCGCTTCCGCTCGCGTCGCGGCACGGGTAAGGGGTAAGCACGGTACCAGCGCCATTCGAAGCGATGCCTGCCGCCCCTCGAAGCGTGCGACGACCATACCTCGCCGTGGCCTTCGCGCTCGCGGGACTCGTGGCGTGCGCCGCATCCGCCGAGATCGCCGCCAAGACGCGGGAGCTGCGGCCGGAACGCACCTACAGCGGCACGCTGCCCCTCGCGGTTCCGCCGCTCATGCAGTCGCCGATCACGTCGCGCACCGATCTCGAGCGCGCCTGGGCGATGTGCAGCGTGAAGGAGCCCATGCCCGCGCTCGATTTTCGCCAGCGGATGGTCCTGGCGACGGTCGCGCGAAGCAGCAAGGTGTCGTTCGTGAAACTTGCCCTCGACGGTGGCGATCTGCGGACCACGGTCGCGGTCGCGCCGGACATGCCCGATCATCACACTTGTGCCTTTGCGGTCGTCGATCGTGCGGGCATCAAGAGCGTCAACGGCGTCGCGCTCGGCAAGTAACGCGGTGCGGCCGGGCCGGCGAGACGGCGTCTCGCTCGCCGTTCCCCGTTTGTCGTTCCCCTACCGGTGCCTCTTGTCGCAGTGCGGCGCAGAGGCTGCGACCCGTTCCCTGTTACGCGGCTCGCGACAGGCCGGCCGCCGCCGCGAGGTGGACGATGCGATCCGCACCGAGGCGCTCCGGCAGCCGATGGGTGATGAAGACGATCGTCACCTTTCCCTTGAAGCGCGCGATAGTGGCGGCGAAATGGTCTGCCACCGCGGCATCGAGGCCGCTCGTCGCCTCGTCGAAGACGAGTACACGCGGGCGCTTGAGGAGCGCGCGGGCGATCGCAATGC
>JBDHRR010000157.1:0-7030 GCA_039807685.1 Burkholderiales bacterium | reverse complement strand
GATCACCAGTTCGCGGACCGGTACCGGCCACGCGCGCACCGCCCGCTCGAGGAGATCCGCAAGATCGCGGCCGTTCTCGGAGATGTGCCGGCCCGTGTTGTAGCGCAGGTAGAGCGGCGTGGCCCGGTGCGCGCGCGCGAGCGACGCGCCATGGTCGTGCCCGTCGCGACGCCACTGGCGATCGCTCATGCACAGGCCGTGCATCAGGACGATGAGCTTCTCCCGCGGCTGCGCGATGGCTCGCTCGAGCGCCGGTCGATCGAGCGTCAGCGACCGCCCTTCGCTGCGCAACTGCATCGGAATCGCCAGCGGATTGCCGGTCGCGACCAGGTAATCGCCGAGAACGCCATTGAGCGCTGCCAGCACGGCCTCGCTTCGCAGCGAGGAAGCCCGGATCGGCACGAGCGGCGCAAGCTGCCCCAAGGCGAGATCGAGTCCGATGCCGACCATCTGCGAGATGCCGCGCACGCTGCGGTAAGCGATCCCGGTGATGCCCTTGGTGCGGCCCGAACGCGAGTGACCGACGATCGGTGCGAGGCCCGAGATGTTGCGATGCATCGCTTCGACGATGTCGGTGACGCCGACGACCGCATCGATGATCAGGCGGCTGGCCGCCTGCAGGTCGGACGGCGGCCGCTCGTGTCCGTCTTGCTGCGCGACGGCACCCGGCGCGGCGCGAGCGCGCTTCAAGCCGACATGAATCCCAGGTTGGCCGTCCCGAAATTGCCGAGATTGGGGAATACCGCGCCCAGGTCGGAGCCCGAAGCGCCGAACCATGTGGCGAGTGTCGCCGCGTACTGATCGACGCCAAAATCCGGAATGAGCCGACCCTGCTCGGCATCGGCGGGATTGGCCGTGCCGAGCAGCGCATTGTGGAACGTCCCGTAGATGCGCCCGCCCTTCACCGCACCGCCGAGCACGAGGTGGTGTCCGCCCCAGCCGTGATCCGAACCCTTGCCGTTCGACGTGAACGTGCGGCCGAAGTCCGACGCGGTGAACGTGGTGACGCTGTCGCGCACGCCGAGTTCGATCGTGGCGTCGTAGAACGCCTGCACCGCGGTGTCGAACTGTTCGAGCAGGTCGGCGTGGGTGCCGTAGAGGATCAGCGGGTCGGACGCACCGGGCCGCTGCGCACTGTAGGTCGCGTCGAACTGGTTGCTGTGGGTGTCGAACGACCCGCCGACGGTGACGAAGAAGATCTGTCGCTTGACGCCGAGCGCCTGCCGCGCGGCGATCAGCATCGCGACCGACCGCAGTTGTGCCGCGAGGGGATTGCCCGCCGGAAACGCGGTCGCCAGTGGGAAGCGCTCCTGGTAGCGGCCCTTGCCGTCCGGACCGCCGTACAGCGCCGCCAACACGAAATCATTGCCGGCGACGGCGCGCGCGGCCATCTCCCCGTATTGCTGTTGCAGCAGGTTGGTGCGTGGCGCGGTGATGAGGTGCTGGTACACCTCGTGCGGCCTGGCGAGCGTGTCCCCGTCGCGCCATGTCCGAATCCGCTGCACGATCGGCACCGTAGCCGAGCGATACGCGGCCACCTCCTGCGCGCTCGTCTGGAAGCCCTTGAAGAAAACGCCGGAGGCACCGGTCGTGACGCCGATCGGCATCGGGCCGGAAGTCGCCGACGCCTGCAGGAGATCGGCGAAGCGCCCGCCCCAGCCTTCCTTGGTGAGCGACCCCGGCGTGCAGGTGCTCCAGCTCTCCTGCTGGTCGTCGTGCGAGAAGAGCTGCGGCGGCAGACCGAGATTGCGGTCGTAGTCCGCCTTGGTCGTCGGCCGCAGCAGGACACCGACGTTCGAGACGACCGCGAGCTTGCCCGCGCCATGGAGCGCCGCGCTGCGGGTCATCCGCGGATGGAGCGCGAAGGGCCCCTGCACCGGGTCGGTGATGGTGGTCGCCTGCAGCGCCTGGCGCGGCAAGGCGAGTGGTCCCCGGGCGGCGGCGTAGAGCGGATAGCGCGCGTCGAGCGGCACGACCATGTTGTGCGAGTCGTTGCCGCCGTACAGGAACACGCAGACGAGTGCGCGATAGTCGTTGAACGGACCCGCGCCGAGCGCCGCCTCGCGCAGCGCGCCGACGAGCGGCAGACCGGCGATGCCCCCCATCGCCCGCAGGAAGCGACGGCGGCCGGCGTGTGCACGCTTCGGTGTCGACATGGCCGCTCAGCGCTCCACGAGATAGTCCGGCGTATTGGCGATGAGCCACAGCGCGGTGCGCAACCGCTCGCGCCCCTGCGCGACCACGTCGCCGCTCATGGGGATCGCGCCGATCGAACCGGCGATCCGCAGCTTCGCATCGTCGCTCATGGCGCCACCGGTGAGGACGAGATCGAGTTCGGCAACGAGCGCCGCAGGGTCGCCGGCGAGCGCCGAGTAGTACGTGTAGTCGGGGACGATCCGATCCGCAGGGTCGCGGCTGCCGTGCTCGAAACCGTCGATGATGTCGGTCTTCGTGAATTCGGCGAAGCCCGAGATCGCCGCGCTGGTCGTGATCTCGAACTCGGGGCCGACGAGGCCGTGCTGGGTGAGCGGTCCCGTCGGCATGTAGTCGGGGTGGTAGAAATTGAAGACCGACGGCGCGAAGAGCGGACTCTGGTTGAGCTGCGTCGGGGCATTGAGGCCACCGCGCAGGTCGTAGTAACCATTCGCCTTCTTCGCGCCGAACGCGCGATGGAGTTGCACGAAGCGCACCACCGGCTCCGCAAGCCTCCCGAACGTCGGCGCGTCGCGCGCGGCGAGACTGCGCGCCTCGGGATCGAGCAGCACGGCGCGCACAACCGCCTTCAGGTCACCGCGCAGGCCGCTGCCGTTGTCGGCGAAGGCCTGCGCGACGCGCGCGACGTACGCGGGGCTGGGGTTCGACGTGACCAGCCGCTGGATGAGCTGCTTGCCGATGAACGGACCGACGTTGGGGTGTCGGAACACGTTCTCCAGCGCGTTGTCGAGGTCCGCTGCAGGCGACTGCTTCGCAGGAAGCGTCGCGTAAGGAGCGCCGGGATAACTGAGGAGTTGCTTCGCGCCCTGATCGTGGGCAGGTCCGGCGATCAGTCGCGTACCATCGGCGGACGCGAATGAGGTCAGCCACGGCTCCATCGGCCGCGTCCACGCCGTGCAGCCTTTTTGCACCGCGAGCAGCGGATCCTCGTCCCAGACGTCGGGATAGAGCCAGCGCCACGGCTTCGTCTGGTCCTGACCGCCGAAGGTCCAGCCGGAGAGCGCTTTCGCGAAGCCCTTCACCGTCGCCTCGGAGAACGCCGGAATCCGCTTGCCCGCGGCATCCAGCCGCGGTGTCCCGTCGGAATCGAGTTGCACGAGGCCGATCGAGAACAGTTGCATCACCTCGCGGGCATAGTTCTCGTCCGGCTGCGTCCGCAGCACCGGGTCGGACTTGGCACTCTCCTTCATCGACAGGTACTCGCCCATGATCGGATGCAGCGTCACGTCGCGCAGGAGGTCGCGCCAATTGCCGAAGGCGTGGCGATTGAGCGTATCGAGGTAGCCCGCCGCACCGCAGGGCGAATTGGCGACGAATCCGTTGGCGAACGACACGACGTAGATCTGCGACAGCGCGTAGCCGACACGCTGGCGCAACTGATCCTGACCGGTGAAGAACTGCTTCCAGATCGACTGGTTGGTGACATACCAGGCGCTGTCCACGAGATACGGATCGGCCTGCACCGTCGCGACGTGCGAGACCATCGGCAGCGCGAACTGGCGGGCGAGCCACGCCTCGTAGCCCTCGCGCACCAGCGCTTCGACGTCGTCGCGGGTGGCGCCGAAGGTGGCCTGACGGAGGAAGCGCGCGGCGTCGTTGCGCGTGTCGGCGGGGGAGCGCATGTCGATCGCGCGCATGTCGACGAGGCAGGCCCAGCACTCGCCGCGGGCCGCCGCGTTCACCAGCGCCGCATAGGGATTGAGATGCGGCGCGATCGAATCCGCGACGACGTACTTCGCGCTACCGTCCGCCTGCGCCAGGAATTGCCAGGTGCGCACGGGCGCATACGGGAACGTGCTGAAGTTCGCCCAGTTGCGGTTGTTGGTGTAGACGCGGATCGGGCCGCTGCTGCTCGTGATGCGCGGGGCCTCGAGATTCACGCCCTGGAACGACTCGCCGGCGAGCGTCCAGCCGTTGACGATCGCCACGCCGTTCAGGTCGAGCGTGCCGCCGGCCTTCAGCACCACGCCGCCGGCCAGCACGAGATCGTTGCTCGCACCGCCGCCGAGCGTCAGGGTACCGGTGGCCTGCACGATGATGCCGCTCGCACCGTGGGCCGGATTGCCGGTGCCGGGGGGGCGCACGTCGGCCGGCAACGCCGGCAGGCTATTCGACGGCGCGAAATACCCCGCCGGCCACGCCGAAGGCATCGACACTCGCGCGCTGCCATTGATCGCGAAATTCAGGACCTGCGGCGAAGTGCCGTAATGCGTCAGCGACAGTGCGACCGAGGTGCCGGAACTCGGCCACAGTTGGAGCCCGTTCGCCAGGAAGTAGCTGCCATTGACCGGGTTGTTGGCGTGGCCGAAGGTGGCGACGTGAATGTCGCTGCCGACGAAGCGCCCACCCCCCGTGATCCGGCCGCCGGTGAGGCGAAGCTGGGTATCGCCCTGCACCAGACCGTGATTGGCGAGCACCCCTCCGCGGTCCCATGTCGCACCCAGCGACGAGACGGTGAGGGTGGCGCTCGTCACCACCCGCCCGCCATCGGCGATGGTGAGCCCGTTGACGTCTTGCACCTGCGCGCGAAAATCGGGGCCATACGCCGCCTCGAAGCGCAGCGATCCCGCGATCGTGCTCGACCGCGTCCCGGCATTGCGCAAGACGACGCCCTGCCCAGCCGCACCGGCGCGCACCGTGAGCAGGGCTCCGGCCGGCAAGTCGAGGTCGGCAAGATCGATCTGCGCCGATCGCGTGCCGTCGCCCGGCACGTTGCCGAGCTGGATCACGACGTCGGTCAGCCAGCCGGAGAGGGTGCCACCGGCGAGCGTCGCCCCTTGCACGGTGACGGGGCCGTAGGGATTGTCGACGATGGTGGCAACACCGAGCGCGGCCGCCTGCGCCGAGAAAAGTCCCAGCCCGCAAGCGCATGCCAAGCGTCGTGCTCGCCCCCCGTCGTCCACCGCTCCCCCCGGCCACGTTGCGCAGCGGTGCGCCGCGCGCCATGACATTAGCATGCAAGCGGCGTGCCGGGCGACCGGCGCCGCGCGCTGGTCGCCTACATCGACCGCCGGTACTGGCCGCCGACCTCGAAGAGCGCGTTGGTGATCTGTCCCAGCGAGCAGACGCGAACGGTGTCCATGAGCTCGGCGAAGACGTTGCCGTTGGCGATGACGGTCTCTTTGAGCTTCGCGAGCGCCGCCGGCGCCGCCGCGACGTGCCGCGCGTGGAAATCGGCGAGACGCGCGAGCTGCGATTGCTTCTCCTCCTCCGACGAGCGCGCGAGCTCGATCTTCTGCGGACCGGCCTCGCCGTGCGGATTGCGGAAGGTGTTGACGCCGACGATGGGATAGCTGCCGTCGTGCTTCTGGTGCTCGTAGTAGAGCGATTCTTCCTGGATCTTGCCGCGCTGGTAGCCGGTCTCCATCGCGCCCAGCACGCCGCCGCGCTCGGAGAGCGCCTCGAATTCCTTCAGCACCGCCTCCTCGACGAGGTCGGTCAGCTCCTCCAGGATGAACGAGCCCTGGTTCGGATTCTCGTTCTTGGCCAATCCCCACTCGCGATTGATGATGAGCTGGATCGCCATCGCCCGGCGCACGCTCTCCTCGGTCGGCGTGGTGATCGCCTCGTCGTAGGCGTTGGTGTGCAGCGAGTTGGTATTGTCGTAGGTCGAGATGAGCGCCTGCAGCGTGGTGCGGATGTCGTTGAACGAGATCTCCTGCGCGTGCAGGCTGCGCCCCGACGTCTGCGAGTGGAACTTCAGTTTCTGCGAGCGCTCGTTGGCGCCGTAGCGATTCTTCATCGCCACCGCCCAGATGCGCCGCGCGACGCGGCCGATCACCGTGTACTCGGGATCCATGCCGTAGCTGAAGAAGAACGAGAGGTTCGGCGCGAAGTCGTCGATGTGCATGCCGCGCGCGAGGTACGTCTCGACGAAGGTGAAGCCGTTGGCGAGCGTGAAGGCGAGCTGCGAGATCGGGTTGGCGCCGGCCTCGGCGATGTGGTAGCCCGAGATCGACACCGAATAGAAATTCTTCACACGATGGTGAACGAAGTACTCCTGGATGTCACCCATCACCTTGAGCGAGAACTCGGTCGAGAAGATGCAGGTGTTCTGACCCTGGTCCTCCTTCAGGATGTCGGCCTGCACGGTGCCGCGCACGGTGGCGAGCGTCCACTCGCGGATCTTGGCGGTCTCGTCGTCGGTCGGCTCGCGGCCGTTGTCGGCGCGGAACTTGTCGATCTGCTGGTCGATCGTGGTGTTCATGAACATCGCGAGCAGCGTCGGCGCCGGCCCGTTGATCGTCATCGACACCGAGTTGTTGGGCGCGGTGAGGTCGAAGCCCGAATACAGCACCTTCATGTCGTCGAGGGTCGCGATCGACACCCCGGAATTCCCCACCTTGCCGTAGATGTCGGGACGAATCGCCGGGTCGTTGCCGTAGAGCGTCACCGAGTCGAAGGCGGTGGACAGGCGCTTCGCCGGCATCCCGTCGGCGAGCAGGTGGAAGCGTCGGTTGGTGCGGAAGGGATCGCCCTCGCCCGCGAACATGCGCGTGGGATCCTCGTTCTCGCGCTTGAAGGCGAACACGCCGGCGGTGAAGGGAAAGCTGCCCGGGACGTTCTCCAGGAGCTGCCAGCGCAGGATCTCGCCGTCGTCCTCGAACTTGGGCAGCGCGACCTTGCGCACGCGGGTGCCGGAGAGCGACGTGGTGGTGAGCGCGGTGCGGATCTCCTTGTCGCGGATCTTCACGACGTATTCGTCGGCGCCGTAGGCGGCCTTCGTCTGCGGCCACATGTCGAGGAGCTTTTTCGCGCGGGGGTCGAGCGCGGCTTCGCGCTCCTTGGCAAGCGCGTCGAGGTCGGCGACCAGCGA
>JBDHRR010000027.1:0-32739 GCA_039807685.1 Burkholderiales bacterium | reverse complement strand
TGGAGGATGCCCTGATCGCCGGCGACGTCGGCGTGGACGCCGCGGCGCACCTCATCACCGACCTCAAGAGTCGCTGGAAGCGTGCCGGCGACAACGCGAACCCACGCCGAGAACTCGCGGCGGCGCTCGTCGATCTCGTGGCCCCGCTCGAACGCCCGCTGGTCATCGGCCCCGAACGACCGTTCGTCATCATGCTGGCGGGCGTCAACGGCGCCGGCAAAACGACCTCCATCGGGAAACTCGCGAAGTGGCTGCAGCAGCAGGGGCTCACCGTGCTCCTCGCCGCCGGCGACACTTTTCGTGCGGCGGCGCGCGAGCAACTCGCCGCCTGGGGTGAGCGCAACGGCGTGGCCGTCATCCAGCAGACGAGTGGCGATGCCGCATCGGTGATGTTCGATGCCGTCAACGCCGCCAAGGCGCGCGGCATCGACGTCGTCCTCGCGGATACCGCCGGCCGCCTGCCCACGCAGGCGCACCTCATGGAGGAATTGCGCAAGGTGAAGCGAGTTCTCGGTCGCGCCCACGAGGGCGCTCCGCACGAGGTCCTCCTCGTGGTGGATGCCAATACCGGCCAGAACGCCCTCGCGCAGGTCAAGGCCTTCGATGCCGTCGCCGGACTGACGGGGCTCATCCTCACCAAGCTGGACGGCAGCGCCAAGGGAGGCGTCGTGGCGGCAATCGCCAAGCAGCACCCCGTACCGCTCAAGTTCATCGGCGTCGGCGAAGGCGTCGACGACCTGCGCCCGTTCGTCGCCGGCGATTTCGTCGACGCGCTGCTGCCCGGGGACGCCTGACGCCGGTCGCGCGCCGGCGCGCATCGTCCGCCCAAAGCGCGACTCGTCGCGAGACCCTGCGTGACGTGAACGATCGCCGACGGGCAGCACCTAACACCGCGAAGCCTCGATAACCCGACTTGAACAGTCGGGAACTATTCGCTCGATTAGCACTCTCATGCTGCGAGTGCTAAAATGGTGTCGTGAGGCGCGGATTCAAGTTGCCAATGTGTGCGCCGGCGACCCGCAACGACAGACGAGGAGACATAGGTCATGACCAATACGACCCTGACGTTCCCGACCCCGACTTCGCTGGGCAGCCTCGACCATTACATTCAGGCGGTCAACCGGTTCCCGCTGCTCTCGCCAGAGCAGGAGACGGCGTTGGGTCGCGAACTGAGTCGAAGCGGTGATCTCGACGCTGCGCGGCAGCTGGTGTTGTCGCACCTGCGGCTGGTGGTCGCGGTATCACGCAACTACTTGGGCTATGGGCTGCCGCAAGCAGACCTGATCCAGGAAGGCAACGTCGGCCTCATGAAGGCGGTGCGCCGCTTCGATCCGGAGCGTGGCGTGCGTTTGGTGTCGTTCGCGCTGCACTGGATCCGCGCCGAAATGCACGAGTACATCCTGCGCAACTGGCGCCTCGTCAAGATCGCGACGACCAAGGCGCAGCGCAAACTGTTCTTCAACCTGCGCAGCCTCAAGGCGAGCAGTGCTGCGCTGTCGGTCGCCGAGGCCAAGGCGATCGCCAAGGATCTCGGCGTGAAGCCCGAAGAGGTCGTCGAGATGGAAATGCGTCTCGGCGGGCACGACGTGGCGCTCGATCCGGCGCCGGGTGACGAGGAGAATTTCGTCTCGCCGATCGCCTATCTCACCGATAGCGAGGACGAACCAGCGCAGATCCTGGAACGCGAGGAAACGGCGCGCAACCGCACCAAGGGTCTGCAGAGCGCGCTGGCCAAGCTCGACGACCGCAGCCGCCGCATCATCGAGGCGCGATGGCTGCGCGAGGACGACGCCGCGACCTTGCAGGATCTCGCCGACGAGTATGGCGTGTCGGCCGAGCGGATCCGCCAGATCGAAAGCAAGGCCATGAAGACGATGCGCTCACAGATGATCGAGGCGCACTGACCCCAAGGCACGTTCCTCCCGTCGGCAACGCCGGTCGCGCGCAAGCGACCGGCGTGCGCTTCGCGCGGTGGCGCCCGCGACCCGGACTCGGTGGTCCCGCCCGGCGGGGCCGGCGATCTACAGTTCGATCTGTGTCCCGAGTTCGACGACCCGGTTGGTCGGGATCCCGAAGAACTCGCTCGCCTTCACCGCATTCTTCGACATCGATGCGAAGAGCCGCTCGCGCCATAGCGCCATCCCGGGCGATACCGTCGGGATGAGCGTCTCCCGCGACACGAAGAAACTCGTTTCCATCATCTCGAACGGCAACCCCATGCGGGCCGCCTCCGCGAGGAGTTCGGGAACGTCGGGATTCTCCTTGAAGCCGTAGTAGGCGACGAACTGGTAGAAGTTGGCGCCGAGTTGCTTGAGCTCGATGCGCTCGTCGGCGGCGACGTACGGAATGTCGCGAATCACCACCGTGAGGAAGACGACGCGCTCGTGCAGCACCTTGTTGTGCTTGAGATTGTGCAGAAGCGCGTGCGGCACGAGGTTCGGCCTCGACGTCATGAACACCGCGGTGCCCTCGACGCGCGTGGGTGGCGATACCTCGATGCTCTGGATGAAGAGGTCGAGCGGCAGTGCCTCGCTCGCCAGCCGATCCATGAGGAGCATCCGCCCGCGCTTCCATGTCGTGAGGAGCGTGAACACGAGCGCACCGATGGCGAGCGGGAACCAGCCGCCGTCGATGATCTTGAGCGAGTTGGAGGCGAGGAAGCCCAGGTCGATCGTGAGCAGCGGGGCGGCGATGGCTATCGCCGTCACGGCTGGCCACTTCCACAGCCGGCGCATGACGACGAAGATCAGGATCGAGTCGATCAGCATCGCAAGCGTCACGGCGATCCCATACGCCGCGGCGAGATTGTCGGACTTGCGAAACGCGACGACGAGAAGGACAACGGCGACGAACAGCGACCAGTTGACGAAGGGTACGTAGATCTGGCCGATCTGCCGTTCGGACGTGTGCTCGATCTTCAGACGCGGGCAATAGCCCATCTGGATCGCCGCCCGCGTCAGCGAGTACGTGCCCGAGATCACCGCCTGCGAGGCGATCACCGTCGCACAGGTCGCGAGCACGACGAGGGGGATGAGCGCCCACGACGGCGCCAGGAGATAGAACGGATTCCGGATCGCATCGGGCTGGGCAACCAGGAGCGCGCCCTGCCCGAGATAGTTGAGCAGCAGCGACGGCAGCACGAACATGAGCCACGCGCGTCGGATCGGCGGCCGGCCGAAATGGCCCATGTCGGCGCACAGGGCCTCGGTTCCGGTCAGCGCGAGGACGACCGCGCCCAGGGAGATGAAGGCGGCGAGCGGCGTCGTCATGAAGAATCGCCACGCGTGACGTGGATCGAGCGCTCCCAGGATCGCCGGCTGCTCGACGATCTGGGCGACGCCGAGCACCGCGAGCACCGCGAAATAGAAGAGCATGACGGGGCCGAAGAACATGCCCACGCGTGCCGTCCCGTGCTTCTGGATGCCGAACAGCAGGACGATGATCACCAGCGTGATCGGCACGATGTACGGGTGAAGTGCAGGAGTGGCGACCTCGAGCCCCTCGACCGCCGACAGCACCGAGATCGCCGGCGTGATCATCCCGTCGCCGTAGAACATTGCAGCGCCGAAGATGCCGAGTCCGACGAGCCACCAGCGACGCGTCTCGCCGCGCGCGAGTCCGCGTGAGACCAGCGCCGTCAGCGCGAGGATGCCGCCTTCCCCGTTGTTGTCGGCCCGCATGATGAGCGTGATGTACTTCAGCGTCACGACCACGATGAGCGACCAGAAGACGCAAGACAGGACGCCGTAGATGTTGTCGGGCGTCGCTGGCAACCCGTGCTCGCCGGCGAACGCCGTGCGCAGCACGTACAGCGGACTCGTCCCGAGGTCGCCGTAGACGACGCCGATGGCGCCGACGACGAGCGCCGCGGAGGTCTTGCGATCGGCGGGGACTGCGCTCAAGGAATGGCTTCGCTCGCGAGCGGCGCGCGGTCGGCGCTACGCGCTGTCGTCCGTGCGGCGCGAGAAGCGGATATTGAGTTGCTTGAGCTTGCGGTACAGGTGCGTGCGTTCGAGGCCGGCGCGCTCGGCCACCTTGCTCATGTTGCTCTGCTCGCGACCCAGGAGTTGCTCGAAGTAGATCCGCTCGAACGCTTCGCGCGCCTCGCGCAGCGGCATTTCGAAAAAGCGCGACGTGATCTCCGGCGCCGGCGTCGGATTGGGTGCCGCGGCTTCGCCGAGCACGCGCTTCACGTGCTCGGCGGTGATCTCGCCGGACACGAGCGCCAGGTTGGCGACGAAGCTCGCGAGGTGGTCGAGATTACCGGGCCAGTACGCATTCGACAGCACGGTGAGCGCCGCGGGCGGCAGCGCGGAGAGCAACGGCGGGGCAGACGCGTCGCGCGTCGCGTCGCGCCAGTAGCGTTCGATGAGCGGCGGGATGTCCTCGCGACGCTTGCGCAGCGGCGGCAGCATCACCGTACCCGCCGATAGCAGCGCAAGAAGCGTCGCATCGAACTTGCCCTCCGCTGCGAGATTGCCGAGCGGTTCGCTGCTCGTCGCCACCAGGGTGACGTTTTGCTTGTCGAGCTTCGGCACGAGGAACGCAAGACTTTTCTGCTCGAGCCGCGAATACTGGCCGATTTCCGGGCAGTAGAGTACGCCGTCGCGCGCCTCCTCGAGCAGTACGAGCGGGCTCGCGGTGAGCTTCTGCATGCCGGCAGGCAGCGTGACGAACGGCGTCTCCGCCGTGCGCAGTGCCTGCGCCGCGAGGTCGTGCCCGGTGCCGGGCTCGCCGAGGATCAGGATCGGGCGGCGGACGGCCAACAATTGCTCGAAACTGCGCTCGGTCTCGCGGATCGCGGGACTGGCACCCAGTACGGTGAGCGATACGCGACGCGGCTCCTGCACCGCCGCCGACTTCAATGCCCGCGTGATCGTCGCGAGGAGCTTCTGCAGCCCGACCGGCTTTTCGAGGAAGTCGAAGGCGCCAATCCGTGTCGCGTCGACCGCCGTCTCGATCGTGCCATGGCCGGACATCATCACCACTGGCATCGTCAGGAGTCCGTTTGCCGCCCATTCGCGCAGCAGCGTGACGCCGTCGGTGTCGGGCATCCAGATATCGAGCAGGACGAGCGCCGGCTGCTGCTGGAGGCGGTACGCGCGCGCTTCACCCGCGTTCTCCGCAAGCGCCACGCGATAACCCTCGTCCTGCAGGATCTCCGAGAGGAGTTCCCGGATGCCGACTTCATCGTCGACGATCAGTACTTCCTTCGCTTGCGCCATGGTATTGGAGCGGACTCGCTCACGCTGCCGCGATGGGTCCGACGGTTGCTTCCGCCGCCGGGAGGGTGACCGTCACGCAGGCCCCGCCCCGCGCTGCATTGGCGAGCGTGACGTGCCCACCGTGCTCGTCGACGATCTTCTTCACGATGGCGAGGCCCAGCCCCGTACCCTTCGCCTTGGTGGTGACGTAAGGCTCGAACGCGTGCGCAAGGACGTTCTCCGGGAAGCCGGGACCGCCGTCCTCGACGGTGAGCCGCGCCTCGCCCGCGCGGGCGGTGAGTCCGATCGCAAAACGCGGGCTCACTGCCTCGACCTGGGCTTCGATCGCATTCGAGAGGAGATTGTGGAACACCTGGCGCAGGCGGGTGGGTTCGCCCTGGATGGTGACGGGCGCATCCGGCAAGGATAACGCAACCGACGACCCGAGGTTGTCGTACAGCGCAAGCACGTCGAGGAGCAGACCGCCGAGGTCCACTCGCGTGAACTGCCCCGGACGCGGCTGGCGCGCGTAGACCGCGAAGTCGTCGACCATGTGCTTCATCGCGCCGACCTGCGACACGATGGTCTGCGTGCCGCGGCGCAGCGCCTCGGCGTCGGCGCCATCGAGCTTGGGCGCGAGCTTGACGGCAAGCCGCTCGGCGGAGAGCTGGATCGGCGTCAGCGGATTCTTGATCTCGTGCGCGAGGCGCCGCGCGACTTCGGCCCACGCGGCGTCGCGCTGCGCCTGGACGAGTTCGGAAACATCGTCGAAGACGACGACGTAGCCGCCGCTGCCGGTCGACCCGGGCAGGCGCGTGCCGCGCATGAGCAGCGTACGCGAGAGATTCGCCACGGTGAGCGCGGCCTCCTTCTGCCAGTGTCCGTCGCGGCTGCCGCGAAAGCCTTCGGCAACGAGATCGGCGAACGGACCGAGCGCGGGTTGCCGCGCATGCCATTCGGCGAGCGGGAGATCGACGAGGTCGGCGATCGGCTGCTGCAGGATGACCGCCGCACTCGGATTGACGGTGCGTACGCGATGCGCGTCGTCGAGGACGAGGACGCCCGTCGACAGGTTGCCGAGGATGCTCTCGAGGTACGCGCTCGTCGTCTCGATCGCGCGCCGGCTCTCCTCCTCGCGCTCCCGCGCCTGCGCGAGCTGCGCGGTCATCGTATTGAACGATTGCGTGAGAACGCCCAGTTCGTCGCGCGACACCACCGGCTGTCGACGGGTGAAGTCGCCCTGCGCGACGGCTCGCGTGCCCTCGGCGAGGAGCCCCAGCGGCGCTGCGAAGCGTTCCGAGAGTACGACGGCGAGGCCGAGCGCCGAGGTGAGCGCGAGCAGCAGTGTCAACGTGAGCGTCAGCGCGTACAGGCGCTTCAGCGCACCGCGCGAGAATGTGAGTTCCCGATAATCGCGGACGCCCGCCTGCACGCGCTCGGCATCCTGCGCGAGCGCCTTCGGCACCGGCTCGACGAGCTGCAGCAGGCGCAGCGGATTGAGGCCATCGTCGGTGTTTACCGCGACCACGACGCGCAGCTGGAGGCCGCCGTCGGAGGTTTGCTCGATCTTCGAGTATGCCTGCTGCAAGCGCGCGAGACGCAGCGCCGCGAGCGGCGGCGGCTCGGGCGTGGCGCGCGACGCGCCGCTGCCGGCGACCGCGATCACGGCGCCGGAGGGTGAGAAGAGGGCAGCCTCGTAGACGTTCGCCTGCTCGGCGGCGCGGCCGAGCGCTGCGGCCGGGTTGGCACCGCTGTCGGTGAGCGCTCCGGCCATCTGCGTCGCCCTGTGCACCGCGTCCTTCAGGAGAAAGTCGAGCGTTCGCTGGCCGAGCGCGAGGCCGCCTTCGAGCGCGCGCTCGACGCGCACGTCGAACCAGCTCTCGATGCTGCGTCCGATGAACTGCACCGATACCGCATAGACGAGCGCGCCGGGCAGGATCGCCACGACCGCGAAGAGGAGCACGAGGCGCACCGCGAGCCGCGAACCGAAGACGCCCTTGCGACGGCGTCGCCGCAGGCGCCAGAGCTGCGAGCCCACGACCAGCATGAGCAAGCCGATCAGCACGCCGTTGACGATGAGCAGCGTGTCGTAGCCGGTGGCAAAGAGGCTGGTGTTGGACGTGGCGGTCGCGAGCAGGAACACGCCGATCGTCGACAGCGACGCCGATGCGAGCAGGAGCCAGCGCAGGCCGTGCCTGCCGAGGAGGCGGCCGCTCATGGGACGAAGCTCCAGCGGTGCCATTCCGAGGCGAGCGTCCATTCGCGCGAGGCGAGCGCGTTGACCTGGAACGGCTTCGGGAGCTGGTTGATGTCGAGGCGCAGGCGGACGCCTGCGTCGTAGTGCGCGTCCTTGGTCAGCGCCGACGCGGAAACGACGGGCCGCGAGGTCACGCGACCCACGTAGCGCTGCACTTCCTCGAGCGTGTTGAAGGTCTGCGCGAGCAATCCGCTGCTGACCCGGTACTGGCGCGTGAGGGCGGTGTACGAGACCCGATAGGTGATCGACGTCTGCACGACCTTGTCGTCGAGCCAGTACCAGCGGGGGCGCGTCAGCTCGAAGTCGAGCACGAAGTAGAGCGGAATGCCGTTTTGCAGCGCGTCCTCGAGCGTCGCGTTCACGGCGAGGTCGAAATCGGCGGTCAGCAGCACTTCACCGTCCTCGATGCGCAACTCGGCGGCCTTGACGGCGATCGTGTCGGCATGAGCGGCGAGCGTACACAGTACCAGCCCCGCGCCGATGACGAGTGCGGCGAGCATCGCCCACGGCGAGCGCCCCGGGCGTGGGGTGCGCGAGCGGACGGGAGCAAAGGAGAGCGCCATGCCGGTAGAGAGCGTCGACGATGCCGGCACGAGCCGCGCGCAACCGCGCCCCGCGCGGCGGTCGTGGCCGCGGCTGCGCATGGCGCTACGCTGCCTTGTGCAACCGCGCGTAGAAGAAACCATCCTGATTGTGGCCCGTGCCTTCTCCGGCTGGCAAGAGTTGCCCGCCGTCGTGCGTGACGTCGGGGCCAAGGTTGATGGATTCGCGCAACGCGTCCGGATGGCGTTCGAGAAATGCGCGCACCGCGCATTCGTTCTCCTGTGCAAAGACGGAGCACGTGGCATAGAGCAGCACGCCCCTGGGCGCGAGCACGGTCCACAGTGCGGCGAGGATGCGCTGCTGCTGCGCGGCAAAGCTCGCGAGATCGCTCTTGCGGCGCAACCACTTGCCGTCGGGATGCCGGCGGACGATGCCGGAGGCGGTGCACGGCACATCGGCCAGGATCCGGTCGAAGGCGCGCCCGTCCCACCAAGCCGGTGGTGCGCCGGCATCGCCGGTGCGCAGCGTGACCTGCCGCTGCGCAAGGCGTAGGCGCGCGAGATTGTCGCCGACGCGGCCCAAACGGGCAGCGTCGACGTCGAGCGCCACGAGTTCGACGTCGGCGAGTTCCAGGACGTGTGTGGTCTTCCCGCCAGGTGCTGCACAGGCATCGAGCACGCGCATGCCGTCGGCGGCGGCGAGCAGCGGTGCGGCGAGTTGCGCGCCCGCATCCTGCACCGAAAACGCACCCTCGGCAAAGCCGGGCAGGTCGGCAACCGGCCGCGGTTCGCGCACGATGAGTCCGGCGGCACCGACCGGCGATACCTCGATGCCACCCGCCGCGAACTCGGCGGCAAGCGTGGTGCGCGTGGTGACGCGTCGATTCACGCGCAGCGTGAGCGGCGGGCGCTCGTTGCCCACGGCAAGGATCGATTCCCAGTGCGTCGGATGATCGGCCTGCACGCGGCCGATCCACCAGCGCGGATACGACCAGCGGGCGACCGGACTCGCCGCCGCAACCGCGGCGTTGAGCGCGTCGCGCTCGCGCAGGTAGCGTCGCAACAGCGCATTGACGAAAGACTTGACGCCGGGGTGTGCGAGCGCCGCCGCCGCATCCACCGCGCGATCGACGACGGCAAACGACGGCGCCCGGGTGTGGTCGAGCTGATACAAGGCCACCGCGATGAGCGCCGCGAGCGGTGGCGCGGGCTCGCGCTGCGCGAGCGCCTGCACGAGCGCCGCGAGGCGGCCCCAATGGCGCAGCGTACCGCTCGCGAGTTCGCGGATGAAGGCGGGGTTGCCGGACGTGCCGGCCGGCGCGACGTCAGCGAGCGCCACCGGCAGGGTGCGGCCCTCCATGACCCGGCGCACGACCAGCGCAGCGGCGCGTTGCTCCTGCTGCACCGCTCTACTCGCGCGTGCCGAAGCGACGGCCCGGGGTCACTGCGCGCCCGGTGGCGAAGGCGGCGGCGGCCATTCGCTTGCCGCCGGCCGGCTGCACGGTGACGAGGCGCAGCACGCCGCTGCCGCAGGCCACGTCGATGCCCGCCGGACCCACCGCGAGGACGGTCCCGGGCGGGACGCCGGGTTCGCCGGGCAGGGATTGCGCCGACCACAGCTTGACGGGATCACCGGCGACCGAGGTCGCGGCGCCCGGCGCCGGGTCGAAGGCGCGGATCGCCCGGTCGAGGTCGGTCGCGTCGCGCTGCCAGTCGAGTTCGGCGTCGGCGCGGCCGATCTTGCCGGCGTACGTCGCGCCGTCCGCGGGCTGCGGCGTAGCGGTGAGGGTGCCGTCGACCGCGAGCCCGACAAGGACGCGCACGATCGCCTCGGCGCCGACCTCGGCGAGCCGGGCAGTGAGGCTCCCGGCGGTGTCGCGCGCCCCGATCGGCGCCTCCTGCGTCGCGATCATCGGCCCGGTATCGAGCCCCGCATCCATCTGCATGATGGTGATGCCGGTCACCGGGTCGCCGGCGAGGATCGCGCGCTGGATCGGCGCCGCCCCACGCCACCGCGGTAGCAGCGAGGCGTGGATGTTGAGGCAACCGTGGCGCGGCCAGGCGAGGATCGCCGGCGGCAGGATGAGCCCATACGCGGCGACCACGAGCACGTCGAGGGCGATGTCGAGAAGCGGCTTCTGCGCCGCATCGGTCTTGAGCGTCGGCGGCTGGAGCACGCGCAGATCGTGCTCGACCGCGAACCCCTTGACCGCCGAGGGAACTACGGCCATCCCCCGTCCACTCGGCCGGTCCGGCTGAGTAAGCACTAACTCTATGCGCCCACCTGCGGCGCGGATCGCGGCGAGCGCAGCGGCAGCAAAGGGTGGCGTGCCGGCAAATCCGATCCGCAGCGCCGCAAGCGGCGCTGCGCCACGGAAAACCCCGATCGTGGTCGCGGCCGCGCGAGCCTGCTCTCCGGGCGCAGCGAGCGCGACGGTGGTCATCCCGGCCCGGCCCGGCTAACCGGCCAGGCGCTGCTTCTTTCGCTGCTTCGCCGCCAGCCGATTGCGCTTCAATGGCGAGAGGTAGTCGACGAAGACCTTCCCGACCAGATGGTCCATCTCGTGCTGGATGCACACGGCGAGGAGTTCATCCGCACGACGCTCGAATGGCCGCCCGTGCTCGTCGTGGGCGCGCACCGTGATGCGCGCGGCCCGGGTGACGAGGTCGTAGTATCCGGGCACCGAGAGGCAACCCTCCTCGTGTTCGACCTCGCCTTCGGCAGCGACGATCTCGGGGTTGACGAGGACGAGGAGATCGTCCTTGGCCTCCGAGGTGTCGATGACGATGATGCGCTTGTGGACGTCCACCTGGGTCGCCGCGAGGCCCACACCCGGCGCCGCGTACATCGTCTCGGCCATGTCGCGGACGAACCGCACGACGTCCGGCGTGAACGCCGTGACCGGCGCTGCAACTTTTCTAAGACGCGGATCGGGGTATTCGAGGATGGGAAGGAGCGCCATTGCTTGCCAAAGCCGATAGGTCGGTTGCAGAATCCGTCTTAAGTGCTTATTTTGTGGCGGTTTAGGACGATGGCAAGTCGGTGATCGCCGGTCACGCGCGGCAGATCTCGTCGGGCGCACATCGTGCTTGCATCGTCGCCTGACGCCGCCATGACGTGCTGGCGGCCGCCGTAACCGCATCTCGCGCGAAGAAAAGAGGCGTTATGCTTCAACAGTTTACCATGGCGTTGCGCATCGGCGCCGTTGCGCTGCTGAGCGTGGCCACCGTGCAGGCGCAGAACCTGCAACTCGTCGATCGTCCACCCGAGACCTACACCGTCCAGAAGGGCGACACGCTGTGGGGCATCTCCGGCAAGTATTTGAAGGAGCCGTGGCGCTGGCCCGACCTGTGGCGGATGAATCGCGACGAGATCCGCAATCCGCACCTCATCTATCCGGGCGACGTCATCAAACTCTCCTTCGTCGGCGGCGAGCCCCAACTGTCGGTCACCCGCAACGACGCCGTCATCGTCTCGCCGACCGTGCGCGTGAGCCCGCTTGCGGGGCGCGCGATCCCATCGATCCCACCCAACGATCTCGAACCGTACCTCACGCGGCCGCTTGTCACCGCCACGCGTGGCCTCGATGGGTCGGCCGAGATCCTGCAAGGCCGCGAGCGAGCACGGGTGGTTCGCGGCACCGGCGACATCGTCTACGTGCTCGGCATCGATCCCAAGGCCGGTGACTTCTGGTACATCTATCGTCCGGCCGGCGCCATCGTGAACATCGACGGCACCGAGGTGCTGGGCTACGAGAACAAGTTCCTGGGCACGGCTCGCGTCGAGAAATTCGGCGATCTCTCCACGGTGCGCATCGAATCCGCCGTCGAGGAGATCCTGGTCGGCGACCGCATGCTGCCCGCACCCCGCGACACGCTGGTCAACTACGTGCCGCACGCCCCGTCGACGCCGATCGACGCCCGCATCCTGCGGGTGCCGTTCGGCGGGCTCGAGACCGCTCGTGGCGGTATCGTCACCCTCGACAAGGGCACGGCCGATGGCCTCGAGGTCGGCAACGTGCTCGCCGTGTACCGTGTCAATCCGCCGATCGAGGATCCGCGGCCGTCACGCCAACAAACGATCATCCTGCGCTATCTCGATCCCACGACCGTATTCACCCCCCGCGAATACGTGCAGGCGGCGGACGAGCGCACCGGACTCCTCTTCGTCTTCCGTACCTTCGATCGCGTGGCATTCGCGGTGCTGCTCAACACGACCGAACCGGTACGTCCCGGCGACTACGCGCGCACACCGTAAGTACGCCGCATCGCATCACCGGCGCGCCGGACCCCGGGCGGGCGCACCCCGTGCCGGGTCGCGTTCGCGCGCCGGCGCGGCGCGCCTCGACCGTCGGTCCGATGTCGCGACACCCGGCGTCGCGGCATACTCCCTGGCCATGGACGATGCAGAGCGGCGTGCGTGGGTGGAACTGTCGCTGCGCGGCATCCCGGTGCCGGCGCTCGTGGCGCTGCTGCAGGCCTTCGGCAGCGCCGGCGCGGTGCTTGCCGCAGCGCCCGCCCAGCGAGCCGCGGTTGCCGCCGGTGCCGAGCCGGCATTTGCCGCAGCCCCGCCCGCGGAACTCCCGCGTGCCCTCGATTGGCTGGCCGCGCCGGGACATGACATTCTCACCTGGGACGATCCGCGCTATCCACCGGCACTGCTCGAACTCGGACACGCACCGCCGGTCCTCTACGTCGTCGGTCGCACCCAACTCGTGCAGCGGCCCGCGCTCGCGATCGTCGGCAGCCGCAGCGCGACGCCGCAAGGGCTCGACAATGCGCGAGCCTTTGCGCACGCGCTGGCGGCGGCGGGCGTGACGATCGTGTCGGGACTCGCCGCCGGAATCGACGGTGCGGCGCACGAGGGCGCGCTCGACGGCGTGGGGTCGACGATCGCGGTGACGGGCACCGGGCTCGACCGCGTGTATCCGGCAGCGCACCGGGCGCTGGCGCACGCGATCGCCGAGCGTGGACTCCTCGTCTCCGAATTTCCACCCGGGACACCGGTACGTGCACATCACTTTCCTCGCCGCAATCGCCTGATCAGCGGGCTCGCGCGTGGCGTGCTCGTCGTCGAAGCGGCCGCGAAGTCGGGATCGCTCATCACCGCACGGCTCGCCGGCGAGCAGGGACGGGAGGTCTTCGCGATTCCCGGGTCGATCCATTCGCCACTGTCCAAAGGGTGCCACCGACTCATCCGCGAGGGCGCCAAGCTGGTCGAGACCGCGCAGGACGTGCTGGAGGAACTCGGCCTGGCGGCGGCCGGGGCCAGGCCCGGCGCGGGGAAGAGCCGGGTGCGCGGGTTGCATTCGGCGGGACCCGAACCCATCTGCGCGAACGCGGTGCTGGCAGCGCTGGGCGAGGATCCGGTCGACGTCGATACCCTCGTCGCGCGCACCGGATTGTCGGCGGCGGCAATTGCCGCGCAGTTGAGTGCACTCGAACTGGCCGGCGAGGTCGGCAGCGTCGCCGGAGGCCGCTGGCAGCGGCGCCACGGGTAGGCGATCGGCAGGCGCACGACGCCCGTGGCGCACGACCGGCCGCACCCACCCGCCGGGCGTCGATCGCTCGGTGTGCTGCCTTGCCGTGGGGGCACCGCTGGCGGTCCAGACGGAACCGTAGGGTAGTATTCCGGTCCCTTCGACCTCCTCGGCCGCGCTCCGTGGCCGGGGAGACAATCTCCCGGAGGCTTGCAAAAACCGTGTCCAAGTCCCTGATCATCGCCGAAAAACCCTCCGTAGCCGCCGACATCGCCAAGGCGCTCGGCGGCTTCACGCGCCACGACGACTACTTCGAGAGCGACGGCGCCGTCATCTCGTCGGCGGTGGGACACCTCCTGGAAATCGGGATGCCGGAGGACGAGGAGGTCAAGCGCGGGAAGTGGACGTTCGCGCACCTGCCCGCTCTGCCGTCGCACTTCGCGCTGAAGCCGATCGAGAAGAACGAGAATCGGCTGAAGACCCTATTGAAGCTCATCAAGCGCAAGGACGTGACGGCGCTCGTGAACGCGTGCGACGCCGGGCGCGAGGGCGAACTCATCTTCCGCTACATCGCGCAGTACGCGAAGACGACGAAACCGATCAAGCGCCTGTGGCTGCAATCGATGACGTCCGCGGCGATCCGTGACGGCTTCGAGAGGCTGCGCAGCGATGCCGACATGTTGCCGCTCGCCGATGCCGCCAAGTGCCGGTCGGAGGCCGACTGGCTCGTCGGCATCAACGGCACGCGCGCGATGACGGCGTTCAATTCGAAGTCCGGTGGTTTCCAGCTCACCACGGTGGGGCGGGTGCAGACGCCGACGCTCGCGATCATGGTCGAACGCGAGGCGAAGATCCGCGCCTTCGTTCCGCGCAAGTACTGGGAAGTCATCGGCACGTTCAAGGCCGAAGCGGGCGAATATCAGGGGCGCTGGTTCGACGAGAAATGGAAGCGCAGCGACGACGACCCGGACCTCAAGGCGGAGCGGCTCTTCGACGAAGCGCGCGCGCGGGCCCTCGTCGCCAAGTGCGCGGGCAGGCCGGGCGAGGTCAGCGAGGAATCGCGGCCGTCGAGCCGGATCGCCCCGCAGCTGTACGACCTCACCACGCTGCAGCGCGAAGCGAACAACCGCTTCGGCTTCTCGGCGCGCACCACGCTGTCGATCGCGCAGGCGCTCTACGAAAAGCACAAGGTGCTCACTTACCCGCGCACCGATTCGCGCGCGCTCCCCGAGGACTATCTCGGCACGGTCAGGCACACGCTCGAGGGATTGGGCGAGACGAACGCATTCGGCCGCCACGCCCGCGAGATCCTGAAGAAGAACTGGGTCGTCCCGAACCGGCGCATCTTCAACAATGCGCAGGTCTCCGATCACTTCGCGATCATTCCGACGCTCGCGCATCCGAAGCATCTGAGCGAGGTCGAGGCCAAGCTCTACGATTTCGTCGTGCGCCGCTTTCTCGCGGTGTTCTATCCCGCCGCGCAGTATCTGGAGACGACGCGCATCACGCGCGTCGCCGATGAGCCTTTCCGCACCGACGGCAAGGTGCTCGTCGATCCGGGTTGGCTCGCGGTGTACGGCAAGGAAGCGCAAGGCGACGAGGCGACGCTGGTGCCGGTGCGCGTGCGCGAGGTCGCAGCGGAAGGTGCCCGCGCCGACGTCGCCCGCAAGCGCGTCGCCGCGGACGGCAAGGAGGGCGCCGGCGAAGGCGCGCGCGCGGAGGGCTCCGGCAAGCGCTCGTTTATCGGCGAGGAGACGGTCGCCACCGAACGTGTCGAGGCGAACGAACTCGTCACGCGCCCGCCGCCGCGCTACAGCGAAGCGACGCTGCTCTCGGCGATGGAAGGTGCCGGCAAGTCGATCGAGGACGACGAGTTGCGCGAAGCGATGCGCGAGAAGGGGCTCGGCACGCCCGCCACGCGCGCGTCGATCATCGAGGGACTCATCGCCGAACGCTACGTCCACCGCGAAGGCAAGGAACTCACCCCGACCGCCAAGGCCTTTTCGCTGATGACGCTCCTGCACGGCCTGGGCGTGCCCGAGCTCTTCTCGCCCGAGCTCACCGCCGAATGGGAATTCAAGCTCGCGCAGATGGAGCGCGGCCACCTCGCACGCCCCGAGTTCATGCGCGAGATCGTGGCGATGACCGAGCACATCGTCGGCCAGGCGAAGAACTACGAGAGCGATACGATTCCCGGCGACTTCGCCACCCTCGCGACGCGCTGTCCCAAATGCGGCGGCGAGGTCCACGAAAAGTACAAGAAATTCCAGTGCGCGAATCCCGCGTGCGATTTTGCGTTCTGGAAGATCATGGGCGGGCGCCAGATCGAGCCGCAGGAGGCCGATCAACTGCTGCGCGAGCGGGCGATCGGACCGCTCGACGGCTTCCGCAGCAAGATGGGGCGACCCTTCTCCGCGGCTCTCAAGCTCGGCAACGATCACGAGGTGGCGTTCGATTTCGGCAATGCCGATGCGGGTGACGACGAGACGCCGCCCGATTTTTCGCAGCAGCAGTCGCTCGGATCCTGCCCGAAGTGCTCCGCCAACGTGTACGAGCACGGCAATGCCTACGTGTGCGAGAAGGCGGTCGGTCCGGATCGGACCTGCGACTTTCGCAGCGGCCGCACGATCCTCATGCGCGCGATCGAGCCCGAGCAGATGCGAAAGCTCCTCGCGCAGCGCAAGACCGACCTCCTGCAATTCGTATCGAGCCGCACGCGACGCCCGTTCTCGGCATTCCTCGTCGTGCAGCCCGACGGCAAGGTCGGCTTCGAATTCGAACCACGCGATCCTGCGAAGGCCCGTGGTGCGCGCGGCGCCGCAGCACTGCGGGTCCTTGGACCGCATCCGCGCGATCGCCAACCGGTCGAGCTCTTTTCCGGCCGCTATGGTCCGTACGTGAAACACGGCAGCGTCAACGCCACGCTGCCCGCCGGCCAGAACGTCGAATCGATCACGCTCGAGGAGGCAGTGGCGCTCCTCGCGGCGAAGTCCGGTCGTGGCGGCAGCACCACACGCGCGAGCAAGGCGAAGACCACACCCGCGCGCGGGGCACGGCGCGCCGGGGCTGGCGCGACGCAAGCGCCCGACACCGCGAAGACGGTCACGAAGGCGGTGGCCAAGACGGCAACCAAGACCGCAGCGAGGACAGCGACGAAGACCACCGCCAAGACGGTGGCGAAGACGACAGCGACGCCCGTTGCCAGGACGTCCCGCACGTCGAAGGCGCCGACGGCGCGCACCGCAAGCGCCAGGCCGGCGGCGACCAAGAGCGCCGCACGCAAGACCACCGGCACCCGCAAGACCTCCTGACGACCGCCACCCCGGGTTCTCCCGCGCCGGCAACGAGCGCGGCGCTCGGCCGTTCCCGTCTTCCCGAACCTGCCGCGCGCCGGAGAACCCGGCGCACGCCGCCGCTTTCGCAAGCGATTTGAAAGCGTACGCGGAGCATGATGCAAACCGCGTCGCGCGACAGGGCGATCGTGACCGGCGATCGGTGCGCGATCCATTTGCAGTTGCAGGAGGAATGCGAGGCGGTGGCGGTGCGTCGCCGCTGCGCAGCGGGTGATCGCATGAACAATCGAAACCTATTGAAGGGCGTGTTCCTGATCGCCTTCTCGCTGGTGTTCGGCCTTACCGCGCTGCGCTATCCGCTGGGCTCCTTTGGGCGCGCCGGGCCCGGCTTGTTTCCGGTGCTCGTGAGCGGCCTCCTGCTGCTGCTGGGCATCGCCAGCGTCATCCGCGCGCTGCTCACCGAGCGCGTTCCGTTCGACGGCACCGTCAGGAACATCGTGATCGTGCTCTTGAGCCTGTGCGGATTCGCGCTCGCCTCCCAATACGTGAACCTGATCGCCGGCATCGCCGTCCTGGTGTTCGTCTGCACGCTCGCCGGCAGCAGTTACTCGGTGAAGCGCAACCTCAAGATCACCGCGGTGCTCATCGTGATCGCCTTCGGTTTCTGGAAGGGCCTCGGCCTCCAGTTGGGGCTCTTCTGATGGACATCCTGGCCAACCTCGCTTTCGGTTTCGAGCACGCGCTGACGCTGCAGAACCTCATGTTCTGCGCCATCGGCTGCACCATCGGCACCTTCATCGGCATGCTGCCCGGGCTGGGCCCGCTCGCTACGATCAGCCTGCTCCTCCCGCTCACCTATTCGATCCCGGTGAACGGCGCGCTCATCATGCTCGCCGGCATCTACTACGGAGCGCAGTACGGGGACAGCGTGAGCGCGATCACGATGAAGATCCCGCACGCCTCCAGCATCGTCGCCTGCATCGACGGCTACCAGATGACGCTCAAGGGCAGGACGGGCCTTGCGCTCTTCACCGCAGGCGTATCGAGCTTCATCGGCGGCAGCGTCGCCATCGTCGTGCTGGCGACGCTGGCGCCGGCGCTGGGCGAAGTTGCGCTGCGCTTCGGTCCCGCCGATTACTGCGCGCTGATGCTGGTCGGCTTCGTGTGCGTGAGTTTCGTCACCACCGGCAGTCTCATCAGCGGTTTCGCGATGTGCCTCATCGGCGTGCTGCTCGGCCAGATCGGGACCGACGTCAACAGCGGGATGATGCGCTTCACGATGGGGCTGCCATTCCTCTCCGACGGCATCGGCCTCGTGAGCGTGGCGCTCGGTTGCTTCGGCATCGCCGAGATCGTGAAGACCCTCGACGAGCACTCCGAGCGCACGCCGTTCACCGGCAAGATCCACCTGATTCCGTCCTGGCCGGAGTTCAAGCGCATCATCCCGAGCGCGCTGCGCGGCAGTGCGGTGGGCTCGTTCCTCGGGATCCTGCCCGGCGGCGGCGCGGCGATGGCGCAGTTCGCCGCCTACGCCATCGACAAGAAGGTGAGCAAGTACAAGCACGAGATCGGCACCGGCTGCATCGAAGGAGTCGCGGGCCAGGCCGCAGCCGACGAGGCGGCGGCGCGCACGAGCTTCATTCCGCTCATGAGCATCGGCATCCCCGAGAACGCGGTGACCGCGCTGATGATGGCCGCGTTCATCATCAACGGAATCCAGCCGGGGCCCAACATGATCGCCGGCCATCCCGATCTCTTCTGGGGACTCGTGGCGAGCATGTGGATCGGCAACGTATTCCTGCTGATCCTGAACGTGCCGATGGTTCGCTACTGGCTGTCGGTGTTCAAGATCCCGTACAACGTGCTGTTTCCTTCGATCCTGTTCTTCATCTGCATCGGCACCTACAGCGTCAACAACAGCCTCGACGACATCTACATCACGGTGGTGTTCGGCGCGCTGGGCTATCTCTTCAGCCGGCTGGACCTCGATCCGCCGCCGCTCATGCTGGGCTTCATCCTGGGGCCGATGCTGGAGGAGAATTTCCGCCGCGCACTGCTATTGAGCCGCGGCAGCTTCTCGGTCTTCTTCACCCGCCCGATCAGCGGTACGCTGCTGGGCCTGGTCGGACTCTTCTTCGCGTGGCAGATCGCGCTCTTCGTGGTGAAGACCCGCGAGCGTCGACGCGAGCGCGGCGGATCGACGACCGGCACCGGCAAGCTGTCGACGGACAAGCCGTAACCGGGTGAGGTTCGCGCGGCCGGGTCGCCGCCGCTGCATTCACCGGCGCGCGATGCTGTCGCCGCGCACCTCGAATTCGACGCTCGACAACTCGCTTCCGGCGGCATCCTCGAGGCCGACCCGGTGGCGCCCGCCCACCGGCGTCCAGGCGACGCGCGGGCCGGCAGCCTCGAGCAATTCGCCGTCGATGCGCCAGCGCAACTGCGGCGTGCCGGGCGCGGCGAGGAAGACGACGCGCTGGTGCCCGGGCGGGATGTCGGGATCGAGCGCCACCAGCGTATCGCGGACGGGATAGCGGATGCGCGGCGTGAGCGCGGTCGCATCGCCACTCGTCACGGCGCGCACGGTGTCCATCGCGGTCCCGCGCACGAACCACTCGCGACGCGGCGGTTCGACCGGCGGCTCGAAGCTCACCGTCTGCGCGACGACGCCTTCCGGCGCGCGTGGCGCTGCCGACACATCGTCGCGATGGAGGAAGTGGACGAGGTCGCGGAAGATGGGGGCGGCGCCCGCGATCCCGGACACGTCGTGCATCGGCGCGCCCGAGAAATTGCCCACCCACACGCCGATCGTGTAACGCGCGGTGAATCCCACGCACCAGTTGTCGCGCATGTCCTTCGACGTGCCGGTCTTGACCGCGCTCCACACGCGGGTGGCGAGCGGATTGTCGAGACCGAAGGTGCCGGCGCGCGCGCCGCGGTCGGCCAGGATGTCGGCGACGATGAACGCGGCCCCGGCCCGGAAGACGCGTCTTCGCTCGGCGTCGCGCGGGGCGTCCAGCCGCACGCGCGTCGGGCTCCACACCCCGTCGTTGGCAAGCGCACGGTACGCATTGGTGAGTGCCACCAGCGTGACGTCGGCGCCGCCCAGCGCAAGCGCCGCGCCGTAGTGGTCGGCGTCCTCGGTGAGCGTATCGAGACCGAGATCGCGCAAGTCGTCGTACACGCGCGCGATGCCGACGAGTTCGACCGTGCGCACCGCCGGAACGTTGAGCGAGCCCGCGAGTGCGGCGCGCACGCTTACCGCGCCGTGGAAGCCGTGATCGTAATTCTGGGGGACGTAGGCGCCGCGTGCGGTGGCGATCGCCAGCGGCGAATCATCGACGAGCGAGGCGGCGGTGAGCACTCGATCGTCGATGGCGCGCGCGTAGAGAAAGGGCTTCAGCGTCGATCCCGCCTGCCGCGGCGCGGCGGCGCCGTCGACTTCCGGCGCCCGCGACAACTCGCCGCTGCTGCCGACGTAGGCGAGCACGTCGCCGGTCGCATTGTCGAGGACGACGATGGCGCCATCCTCGGCGTCACGCCCGGCGAGGTCGGCGAGGCGATCGCGCAGCGTGCGCACGGCAAAGCGCTGGATCTCGGCATCGAGCGTCGTCGCGAGCGCCGGCGGACCCGTCCGCCGGAGCCGGGCCGCGAGGTGCGGCGCGCTGCCGGCATCCGGTGCGGCGCGGTACCCACCGGCGAGGGCGACGCTCACGCGCGCGCGGATCGCCTCGCCGGGCGCGGCCGATCCGGCGGCCGTCGCCACGGCACACGCCCGCTGCGCGACGATGGCGGGCTGCGCGCCGGGAGCGCGCAGGAGCGCCACGAGAATCGCCGCTTCCCGCGCATCGAGACCCGACGGCACCTTGCCGAAGAGTCCGCGCGATGCGGCACCAATCCCGATGAGCTCGCCGCGGTACGCGACGAGGTTGAGGTACGCCTCGAGGATCTCGGCCTTCGACCACGCGCGCTCGAGCGCCTGCGCCGCGACGATCTGCTCCCACTTCTGGCCGATCGCCCGCGGATCGCTGCCGACGGGCTTGAGTGCCGGGTCGAGGAGCGCGGCGAGCTGCATGGTGAGGGTCGAGCCGCCGCGCACGCGCCGCCCGCCGCTCGCCCGCCACAGGCTGTCCCAGGCCGCAACCACGAGGCCCGGCCAGTCGACGCCGGCGTGCGCATGGAAGCGCTTGTCCTCGCCGGCAACGAGCGCCGCTTGCAGGGCAGGGGAAATCTCCGCGAGCGGCGTCCACGCGAGACGGCGCGAGGAGGCATCGACGCGGACCTGGCCAAGCTCGATGCCGTGACGATCGAGGAGGGGCGCCGTCGTCGCCGGTACCCCCTCGCGCACGGTGGCAAAGGTCGGTGGGACAGCGCTGCCGGAGCTCCATAAGCGAGCACTCACTACTGATGCTGGCGTTACTGGAAGGGGCGGCGACGCGGCATCGCTCGGCGCGGCGGCACCCATCCCAAGGGCGAGCGCCAGCCACGCGACGGGGTTGCGAACCCGCGCCCCGTGCAAGGGGCGACGTCTCATGGCGCGACCGTCCACGGCGCTACCGGAAGTTCACCGAACATCTCCGGCGCGTACATCGCCTCCACCCGCGTGGGAGGCAACATGAAGGTGCCCGGATTGTTGAGGCGCACTGTGTACGAGGTCACGAAGCGTCCCTTGGGCACGTAGCGGAAGTACGCGCGGTACGACGTGAACGTCCGCTCCTCGAAGGCGGGCCAGACCGCTCCCTGCCGGCGCTCGCCTTGCGTGGTGATCGTCGAGTCGCCGCCCAGGCCGCGGCCGAGTGCGGTGGCGCCGGCGGGCAGCGCATCGTCGACGACCACCCAGGTCATGTCCGACTGCGCCTCGACCTCGAGGCTGACGCGCGCGACGTCGCCGCGCCGCCACTCGCCGGTCACCTGCTGCTGCACCGGCGTCACCGTGCGGGTGATCCGATAGCCCGACGACAACGGCTCGGTGAGCGGGATGGCAGCGATGCTGCGCAAGCTGACCCACGGCGCCCCGGTGCCGTCGTGCGCGATGCCGACGTTCTCCCGGGTGGCGGGCCACGCGAGGCGCTGCGCGAAGGCCGCATTGCCATCCTCGGGTCGCCACGCGTGCTTGAACACCTGCTCGCCCAATACCGCCGCGGTCACGCCGGTGACCGGCGCGCGCTCGAAGCGATCGGAGAACCGGTGCAGCGCGACGACCCCCCAGGCGTTGGCCACGGTCGTGTTCCAGCGCCCGCGCTGCATGCGGCCGAGCGAGCCGCGCACGAGCCGCGGCATGTCGTCCTTCCAGTCGGGAGCGTCGTTGACGGCGACGAGCAGCTTGTTGGCATTGACGTCCGCCGAGATCATGAGCCACCACAGCGCATCGCGCCGCTCGGTGGAAAAGCCCAGCGTCGTGCCCTGGAAGTTGAGCCGCGCGCGCAGGATCTGATCCGCTTGGGCGAGCCGCTCGGCGCGCCTGGGAAGCTTCGGCTGGCGTTTCTGCACGAGGTACCAGTCGATCACCGCCGACGTCGGCCACAGGTTGGGCTCGATGGCAAAGCTGTCGAGCCACTTGGGATCGAGCGGCTCGGCGCGGCGCGACAACGCTTCGAGCGCCGCCACCTTGCGGATCGCGAGGTCCGCCGTCGGCAACGGCGAGGTGCGGACGACGCGGCCCTCGATGAAGGCAACGAGCGCCGCCTCCATGCGCTCGCGCTCGCGGTCGGGAAGGGGATAGCCCGCCGCACCGGCAATCGACAGGACATACGCGGTGAGGACGTCGTCGCCGCTGTGCAGCACCGGCCAGTACTTCACGAAGCCGTCGCGATCGAGATGATCGGGAAGCGTCGTCATGAGCCGCTGCCAGCGCGCGCGATCCTGCAGGCCGATCGCCACCGACGCCAGCTGCTCGAAGCAGGAGAAGGGATACGCGGCGAGCCAGTCGCGCACGCCGGGCAAGTCGCCGGCGAGTCGCGCCTGCATCTGCACGCCGATGCCGCCGCGCTCGGGAATCGCATCGTGCGGGCGCTCGACCGCCACCCGCTGCGGCGCGTCGATCTGCAGCATCGTCGCCTGGTACGTGCGCTCGGGAACGGCGGGTTCCACTTGCTGCGTGACCTTCAGCGCATCGCGGGCCGGCGTCACTCCGGCCGGTGCATCGCGTTCGGTGGCGTCGACCCGCCAGTCGAGCGCGCTCGCCGTCGCCGGTACCGTCACGTCCCAGCCCAATTCGCGCGCGGCGCCGGGTGCCAGGTCGGCGTTCCGCGGCGCCAGCGCATCGCCACCGATACGCGGGGCGAGCGCCACGGCGAGCGGGCGTTCGCCGGCGTTGCGCACCGTGAACGTGGCGCGGAACACATCGCCGTTGCGCACCACCCGCGGCAACCCGGACAACAGCATGAGGTCCTGCGTCGAGCGCAGCGACGCCTCGCCGGTACCGAAGAGCCCCGCGGCCGCCGATGCGACCGCGACGATGCGAAAGCTCGTGAGCGAATCGTTGAGGGGAATCTCGGCGGTCGCATTGCCCGCCGCATCGAGCGGCACCCGGGCGCGCCACAGGAGCAGCGTATCGAAGAGCTCGCGCGCGCTCCCGCGGCCACCGCCGCCCCCGGCGGCGAGCGCCTTGCGCCCGAAGTGACGCTTGCCGATGACCTGCATCTGCGCGGTCGCGGTCTCCACTTCCTCGCCGCGCCGGGTCATCATCGCGTCGAGAAGCTTCCACGACGCGTTGGGCATCAACTCGAGGAGCCCCTCGTCGACCGCAGCGAGCGCGATCTCGCTGCCCGCGGGCGGCGCGCTCCCGTCGGGTCGGCGTACGGCAATCGTCACCGGCACCTTCTCGCGCACCTTCGCCACCGTGCGCGCGGGCGTGACCTTCACGGCGAGCTCGTGTGCCGCCCAGCCGACGCGCACTTCGGCGAGACCCATCTTGAACGCCGGCCTTCCGAGGTCGACCAGCGCCGTGGGCGCCACGCCGTCGACCCGTCCGCGCACCAGGAACGCCGAGACGAAGACGTTCGGCGCATACGCGCCCTTGATCGCCAGCTCGAGCGTCGGATCCGCGCGCGAGATCGTCTTCACGAAGGCGTCGAGCACGCCTTCGCGCTCGACGGTGACGAGCATCGCCGCCTCCTTGAACGGCATGCGCACCTGGAAGCGCGCCGTGTCGCCGGGCTCGTAGCGCTTCTTCTCCGGCAGAAGGTCGATGCGGTCGTTGTCGGATGCGGCGAACCACGTCTCGTCGCCGGCGGCCGGCACGAAGAACTCGGTGCGCGCGAACGAGGCACGACCTTCGGCGTCGGCGGCCTGCGCGCGCACGATGAGATTGCCGGTGGTGGGTGGCGCAACCTCGCAGAAGACGAAGCCCTGCGCATTGGTCGTGCCTTCGCACAGCGGTCCCACGCGCGTGGTGTCGTAACCGTGCTCGTAGGCGTAGAAGCCGCCGATGAGGCGCCGGCGATGCGAGAAGAAATCGCGCTTGAAGACGTCGGTCGCTACCTTCACGTTGGCCGCCGGCTGGCCGGCGAGGTCGAGCGCAACGACGGTGAACTTGATGCGCTCGCGGCTTGCGACCCAGCTGTCGGGCCGGATCCCGAGCAGGATCCGCGACGGCCACAGCGGCACGCGAGTCGCCGCGGTGAGCGTCTCGCCGTTGGGATCGCGGTATTCGAGTTCGGCGACAAGATCGCGCGGGTACTCCGCGGGCTCGATGTCGGCAATCGTCGCCCGGGCGCCGCCGCTCGCATCGAGGGTCAGCGGCAGGTCGCGCCCGCGCGTCGGACGCGGTGCCGCGTCCGGCTCGGAATCGCCAAGATCGGGATCGGAGAACGAGAAGTCCCCGGAACGCGCGGCGGCATCGCCCTCGTCTTCACGGCCCGGCTTGACGTCGCCGCCGGCGAACTCGTAGTCCTCGTAGTCGGGGAATGCAACGGTCTTGCGCTCGACCTGCGAGCGCAGCACGACCGGCAGCCCGCCCGCGCCACCCCCCGCGAGATAGTTGACCTGTGCGTCGATGCTCGCCTGCCGGACCGCGACGAGCGGCGTGCCGACCGCCTGCAGTCGCGCCCGCAGGAGCGGCACGCGAAAGGCCTCGACCCGGAACGTTCCCGCCGCACGCTCCTGCGCCTGCCTCGTCTGTTGTGACAGCGTATCGCCGACGAGGATCTCGTAGGTCCCCGTATACGCATCCGCCGGCACCTTGAACGCCGCCTCGCCGGAGGTCACGCCACCGGCACCGTTCCACGTCACCGGCACGCGGTACTCCTTCTGCGACCCGGAATGGCGGATCAGGAGCGTGTCCTCCAGCGCCTGCCGCGGCGGCAACGCGAAGCCGGTGCCCGTTTGCCGGCGGACGAAGACCTTCATCGATACCGTCTCGCCGCCGCGCACGAGCGAACGATCGAGGACGGTGTGCGCGACGTACGGTCCCTGCCAGTTTCCCGGCGGCGCATTGAACCGCCACGGTGCGATCCCTTCGCCCCAATCGGTGAAGGCGTAGGCGAAGTCGTCGGCGCTGCGCGCGGTGACGAAATATTCCTTGCGCTCCTGACCCAGTCCGCATGGCGGCAGCGCATTGCGCGAAGGCAGGACGCGTGGCACGCGCAGCATGCCGCTGTCGTCGGTACGCCCAGCGAAGTGAACCTTCCCCCCGCAGTCGCGAATTGCCACGTCGGCGCCGGCGACCGGGGTCGCGTCGGCGAGCCGGGTGACCCACACGAGCGACGACTCGCGCCCCAGCTTGACGTGCACGCCGAGGTTGGTGACGAGCGCAGCCGCGCGGACGTGGAAGGGCTTGGGCGGCGCGATCAGCGCGGCGCCGAGACGCGGGCTCGCGAGTTCGACGAGGTAGAAGCCCGGTTTGGGCAACGGGATTCCCACCACCTCGAAGGCCTTGCTGCCGCCCGGCTTCGGGACCGAGAGCGCCGTCGTGCGGTCGCCTTTGGTGAAGATCGACGATGCGAAGCCGTTGCGCTTGACGATCCACTTGTCGTTCTTGTCGTCGTATTCGCGGTCGATCCGGTTGGCGAGTGCCAGCCGTCGCAGCCAATCGACGATCAGCATTTCCTCGCCGCGCGCTACCTGCATGACGCGCCCGGGGATCGGCGCACCCGTGGCGTCTCCCTGCACCGTGGCCACCCGCCCCGGCAGCACGGGCTCGACGTTGCGCACGGTCACCGGCAGGAGCGGCGTCTCGCCGTTAGGCAGCACGCGTTCGAGAATCCCGAAGTCGGCGGCGAACTTGACGAGCGGCGGATTGACGTCGGTGCGCACGCGCAGCGGGAATGCGCGCGCATTGGCGAGCGGGCGCCCCGCGTCGTCCTTGAGTCCGGCCGGCAGTTCGATGCGGAACTGCGCCTGCTCGGGCAACCCCGGACCGAAGGTGACGCCGGTGATGCCGTCGCTCGCCTCCTTGGGGAGCACGGCCGGCCACGACGCGCCGCTGCCGGCATCGACGAGCCGGATCCGCTGCGCATCGGCCTTCCCGATCGCCGCCGTGAACGTCAGCGCCAGCGGCAGGATCGGGATGCACTGCGCCTGCGCATTGACGCGCTCGCAGGAGAACGTCGCACGGAATGCCGGACGCACGTTGAAGGCGAGCGCCTGCGCAGCGTTCGTCGCGACACCCGTGGTAGCGGCGATGCCCTTGCCCCAGACGAGCTTCATCTCGGCGCCTGCCGGCAGCGTCCGCGCGCAGGCGAGCGTGACGAGCGGCGAGTCGGCCGCGTCGCGCAACCGGAGGAAGCGGTCGCGCTCGCTGCCGGTCGTCGGCAGCGTGAAGAGGAACGAGCGCGTGCGTCCTTCGCCCTGCGCGAGCAGGACGAGGCGCAGGTAGCTCGCCGCGAACGACTTGCGATTGTCGAGGACGATGCGTCGCTCCTCGCCGGTGACGAGGCGCACGCCGATCTCCTCGTTCACGCCCGCCGCCACGCAGCGCGCGTTGGCGACGATCGTCTCCGGCTTCGCCGGCGCATCGAGCCCAAGGATGAAGATCTGGTTCTCGTCGATCTGCTCGCCTTCGCCCGGCAGGCTGCGCAGGATGGCGGGACCGCCGGTGCTGAACTCGAAGCGCTGGCCGCCGGTGAGTGCGACACCATCGACATCGGTGAGCCCCGCCTTGACCGTGAACGCGCAACGCACGCCTGCAGGCAGGTCGCGCGCGAAGTCGAAGACCCAGTGCCGCGGATCGGCCCAGCGGCCGGTTCCCTTCTCGACGCAGTCGATCGTGAAGGGATCGACTTCGCGCGGATCGCCGAATGGCACCATCGGCTTCGCGAAGCGCGCGGTGACCTGGCGCACGCCCTTGACCTCGCCGCGGGGACTGAATTGGTCGACGGTTTGTGCGGACGCGAGGCTCGCCATCGCGAGAAGGATCCCCGCGACCAGACCACGCAGCGAGCGACGCGTCATGCGCGGAGTGCGCGCCGCGGCGATGGCGTCCCCGTCCTGCGCATCACAACTCGATGCTGGCACCGCGCTACTCCGCGGTTCGCGAAGGAGTCACGACGTCGGTCGCGTCGTCGATCTCGTTCAATGCCTCGTTGCACAGCGAGAGCGCTTGCGCGGCGCGCCCGTCGGCGAGCGCGTCACGGATGGCGACGATCCGCGCGTGCAGCCTCTGCTCGTAGAGTTCGGCCTCCTCCAGCTCGCGAACGAGGTGGGCGAGCTGGGCAGCCGCATCGGGGTGGGGAGTATTTGGCATCGCGATCTCCGGATCCTCGCAGTACCGGACGCATGGATCCGGCGAGGCACTATGCTAGGGGCTACGCAAATGTCTGTCACAATGGCGTCTCTGTCGTATCGCCGGCACGGGTAACGTAGCGGTGATCCGGCGCCTACGGGAGGGTAGTCCAATTGAGTGCACAGGGCAAAGGCAAGCAATCACGAATCCGCTGGACCGCCGAGGAAAAGGCGGCGCTCATCACGCAATGCGGCGCTCTCCGGTCGCAGGGTTGGAACAAGAGCGTGAAGGAGCTCATCGAAAACGCGCAAGCGGTGCTGCCGGCTGCACGCCGGCGGACGATCTATCCGTCGCTCGTTTCATGGATGAACAAGGAACTGGCGGCAGCCGGCGTGCGCACTGCGGGGGCAGGTCGAGGTTTCCCGGTCGACGCCACGATCGGGCGCGGTCTGGCTGCCATCGACGGTGTTACCGGCGCGTTCGAATCGGCGCTGGTCGCGCGCTTCACGCGTGCCGGCGCGACGATCGTGGCCGGCATCCTGCATGATCGCGCGGTCCAGCAGGCGCTGGTCGGGCTCGTTGGCGTGGCGCTCAGCGGTGCGGGAGCACCCTCGCGCGAGGCGCCGAGTGCGCCTCCCGTACGCGCGAAACGAGGACCGAAGCCCGGCACCAAGCGCGGATCCAAGCGAAGCGCCAAGCGCGGGCGGCCGCGCGGCTGATCCAACTCGCACCGGCGGCGCCGGTGCAGTACTGGGCCCTACACGTCGAGGTTGCGCACCCCGAGCGCGTTGGTCTCGATGAATGCGCGACGCGGCTCGACCTGCTCGCCCATCAGCGTGCTGAAGATCTCGTCGGAGGCGATCGCGTCGTCGATCTGCACCTTGAGGAGCGTGCGCACCTTGGGATCCATCGTCGTTTCCCAGAGTTGCTCGGGATTCATCTCGCCCAGTCCCTTGTAGCGCTGGATCGATGTTGCATCGCGCGCCTGCGCGAGCAGCCAGTCGAGCGCTTCCTTGAAGCTCTTGACGCCGATCTGCTTGTCGCCGCGCTTGACCGCCGCGCCGGAGTGCACGATGCCGCGCACGACGGCGGCGGCATCGCGAATCACCTGGGCATCCTCGCTGGCGAGGAACCCGGCATCGATGCCGGTGAGATGCGGCGTCCCATGATGAATGCGCTTGACGACGAGACGCCGCGTTTCGGTCGTCGCATCGTAACGCGCCTCGACGGTGACGTGCGGATCGCCGATCGCCTGCTGTAGCGCGGCAGCGCTTTGGCTGGCGGCCGCCTCGGAATCGAGGCTCACCTCGACGCCGTTGAGGAGCGCGGTCAGCGCCGCGACGTCGATCACCCGGGTGAGGCGCGCGATCACCGCCTCGGCAAGCTGGTACTTGCGCGCGACGTCGGCCAGGGCATCGGGCGCAAGCGGGGCCATGTCCGTTCCCGGAACGAACTCGGCGTTGCGCAGGGCCGAGCGCAGCAGATGCTGCTGCAATGCCTGGTCGTCCTTGAGATAGACCTCCTCGCGGCCCTGCTTGGCCTTGTACAGCGGCGGCTGCGCGATGTAGATGTGCCCGCGCTCGACGAGTTCCGGCATGTGCCGGTAGAAGAACGTCAGCAGCAGCGTGCGAATGTGCGAGCCGTCGACGTCGGCGTCGGTCATGATGATGATGCGGTGGTAGCGCAACTTGTCGGCGGAGAAGGCGTCCTTGTCGTCCTTCTCGTGACCGTTGCCATTCCCGTGACCATTGCCATTGCCGTTCCCGGCCGCCTTGCCGATGCCCGCGCCGAGCGCGGTGATGAGCGTGGCGATCGCGTCGGAGGACAACAGTTTCTCGAAGCGCGCGCGCTCGACGTTGAGGATCTTGCCGCGCAGCGGCAGGATCGCCTGGAACTTGCGATCGCGACCCTGCTTGGCCGAGCCGCCGGCGGAGTCGCCCTCGACGAGGTAGAGCTCGCACAGCGTCGGATCCTTCTCCTGGCAATCGGCGAGCTTGCCGGGCAGGCCCAAGCCGTCGAGCACCCCCTTGCGCCGGGTGAGTTCACGCGCCTTGCGCGCCGCCTCGCGCGCCCGCGCCGCCTCGACGATCTTGCCGCAGATGATCTTCGCGTCCTGCGGATTCTCGAGGAGGAAATCGGCGAGCTTGGCCGCCACCACCTCCTGCACCACCGGACCGACTTCGGAGGAGACGAGCTTGTCCTTGGTCTGCGAACTGAACTTGGGTTCGGGTGCCTTGATCGACAGCACGCAGGTGAGACCTTCGCGCATGTCGTCGCCGCTGGTCTCGACCTTGGCCTTCTTGCCGATCTCTTCCTTCTCGATGTACTGGTTGAGCGTGCGTGTCATCGCCTGGCGCAGGCCGGTCAGATGCGTGCCGCCGTCGCGCTGGGGAATGTTGTTGGTGAAGCACTGCACGGTTTCGGCGTAGCTGTCGTTCCACTGCATGGCGACCTCGACGGTGATCCCGTCCTTGTCGCCGATCGCGTGGAAGACCTTCGGATGCAGCACCGTCTTGCTGCGATTCATGAATTCGACGAAGCCCTTCACGCCGCCCGAGTAGGCAAAGTTCTCGCTCTTGCCGGTGCGCTGGTCGATGAGCTCGATCTTGACGCCGTTGTTGAGGAACGAGAGCTCGCGGATGCGCTTCGCGAGGATGTCGAAGTGGTATTCGACGTTGCCGAACGTCTCGCGCGAGGCCATGAAGTGGACTTCGGTCCCGCGCAGGCTCGACGGACCGACGACGGCGAGCGGCGCCACCGCCACCCCGCGGCGGAATTCGATCTGGTGCAACTGGCCGCCGCGCCAGATCTTGAGCTTCAGCCAATCGGAGAGCGCATTCACCACCGACACGCCGACGCCGTGCAGGCCACCCGACACCTTGTAGCTGTTGCTGTCGAACTTGCCGCCGGCGTGGAGCTCGGTCATCACGATCTCCGCTGCCGAGCGTCCGAGTTCGTCGTCGTCCTTGATACCAGTGGGGATGCCGCGTCCGTTGTCGAGCACCGAGACCGAGTTGTCGGCGTGGATCGTGACCTTGATGTCGTCGCACACCCCGGCGAGCGCCTCGTCGATGGCGTTGTCGAGGACCTCGAACACCATGTGGTGCAGGCCGGTGCCATCGGAGGTGTCGCCGATGTACATCCCGGGGCGCTTCCGGACTGCCTCGAGGCCCTTCAGGATCTTGATGCTGGACGAATCGTAATCGCCGCCTGGCGACTGCGGCAGCGGTTCGGCTGGTGCAGACATGAAACTCCGATGCAAAAAGCCGGGCGCTAGATGCGCATCGGCATCACGACGTACTTGTAGTCGTCGCGGTCCGGCATGGTGACGAGCGCGCTGGAACCGGCATCGCCGAATGCGAACCTCACCTTGTCGACGTCGAGGTTCGACAGCGCATCGACGAGATAGGTGATGTTGAAGCCGATGTCGAGCGAATCGCCCTGGTAATCGACGGCGAGTTCTTCTTCGGCCTCTTCCTGCTCGCTGTTGGTACAGATGATCTTCAGCTGATCCGTGCCGAGCACGACACGCACGCCGCGAAACTTCTCGTTGGAGAGGATCGCCGCACGCTGCAGTGCCGCCAGGAGCTCGGTGCGGCTCGTCTCGATGTGCTTGCTGTGACCGACGGGAATGACCCGGTTGAAGTCGGGAAACTTGCCGTCGACGACCTTGCTCACGAGTTCGATGTTGCCGAAGCGAAAGCGCACCTGATTGGCGAGAAGTTCGATGGTGGCGGGTTCGGTGCTGTCGCTCAAGAGCTTGCCGACCTCGAGAACCGTCTTGCGCGGCAGGATCACTTCCTGGCGCGCCGGCTCACCCACGTCCTCGGCCGACGGGGGCGCCGACGTCGGCATGGCACCATCGACCGCGATGCTCGCCCAGGCGAGCCGATGCCCGTCGGTGGCCACGGCTTGCAACGTGCCGCCGCCGATGACGAGCAGCATCCCGTTGAGGTAGTAGCGGATGTCCTGCTGCGCCATCGCGAATTCGACGTGCTTGAAGAGCGCGCGCAGGTCCTTCTGCGGCAGCGTCAGCGAATGGATCTGCTCGCTCGACACGCCGATCCGCGGATAGTCGGCAGCGGCGAGCGTTTGCAGGTTGAAGCGCGAGCGACCCGCCTTGACCGTCATCTTGTTGCCGGTAGCGTCGACGTTGAGGTGCACGTCATCGGGCAAGGCACGCAGGAGGTCCTGCAGCTTGCGCGCGCCGACGGTGATCGCCTGACCGTCCGTGCCCGTCATCTCGCTCTTCGCGGTTATCTGCATTTCGAGATCGGTCGCCGTGACGTGCAGGCTGCCGTTCTTCTGCTCGAGCAGCACGTTGGCGAGGATCGGCAGCGTGTGTCGGCGCTCGACGATGCCGGAGACGGCCTGCAACGGTTTCAAGAGCGCATCGCGAGCGATCTGTTTCAGTTGCATTTTGTCTGAAGATAAAACTAGTTAATAAGGGACGGCCCGCGCTGGGGATGAGCTCCAGAAGTGCTTGTTTCTCAATCGCTTCGCCCATTCCACAAGTTGCGCCGAGCGCCTGTTTGGGAAGTGGACGGTTTGGGGATGAAATGTCGCTTTTGCGGAAGATGCGCCTTGTCCCCAGATTGTCCGCGTTCGTTACACGATGAACCTGCCAATTATACAGCGCGAAGACCCGCTTTCCCAGGGAACGGCGCGGCGTCGGCGCGGCGCGCGCCGGTCGCGATCGACCTCGCGGCGCGCTCAGCTGCGCAGGACCTGGAGCAGGAAATTGACGTCGTGACTCATGTCCGGGAGCGTCTCCCGGAGTTTTGCGATCTGCCGGCAGGCGTGCAGGACGGTCGTATGGTCGCGACCACCGAAGTTGCTGCCGATCTCGGGCAGCGACATCTGCGTCAGCTCCTTGGCGAGCGCCATGGCGACCTGTCGCGGCCGGGCGATCGCTCGCGAGCGCTTCTTCGAGTGCATGTCGGTGACGCGGATCTTGTAGTAGTCGGCGACGGTCTTCTGGATGTTCTCGATGCTGATCTGGCGGTTTTGCACCGCCAGGAGGTCGCGTAGCGCTTCCTTGGCCAGCGCGAGCGAGATCTCCTGGCCGTGGAAGTTGGAGTAAGCGAGGACTCGCTTCAGCGCCCCCTCCAGTTCGCGTACGTTGCTGCGGATGTGCTTGGCGATGAAGAACGCCACCTGCTCGTCCATCCGCACGCCTTCCGACTGCGCCTTGGCGAGCAGGATCGCCACCCGCATCTCGAGCTCCGGCGGCTCCACGGCGACCGTGAGGCCCCAGCCGAAGCGGGACTTCAGGCGCTCCTCGATGCCGGCAATCTCCT
>JBDHRR010000156.1:0-7114 GCA_039807685.1 Burkholderiales bacterium | reverse complement strand
GGCACCGCGGTCAGTACGGGAATGGCCATAGCCGCAATTTCTCCTTGGCGATCTGCCACAGCCGGGCGAGCCCGTGCGGCTCGACGATCAGGAAGAAGATGATCAGCGCGCCGAAGGTCATGAGCTCCAGGTTCGAAGTGATCGCCTTCGACAGCGGCAGGTGGACCGTCGTTTCGAGGAAGCCGACGACGAGACTCAGGAAGACCGGCAGCAGCGTGATGAAGGCGCTGCCCAGGAACGAGCCCAAGATCGACCCCACGCCGCCGATGATGATCATGAACAGGATGCGGAACGACAGATCGAGGTTGTAGGCTTCCGGCTCGACGGTGCCGAGGTACAGGTACGCGTAGAGCGCGCCGGCGACGCCGCAGTAGAACGAGCTGATGGCAAAGGCCGTGAGCTTGGCCGGCATCAGGCGGATGCCGATCACTTCGGCCGCCACGTCCATGTCGCGCACCGCCATCCACGAGCGCCCGGTATTGCTGCGCACGATGTTCTTCGCGGCGAGCGCCATCAACGACACGATGACGAGCACCAGCAGGTACCTCGACTCCTCCGTCGTGAAGGCGTAACCGAAGATCTCGACCTGCTGCGCGGTGATGACCCCAGACGCGCTGTAGTTCGAGAACCAGCCCACCTTGGCGAGGCACCACACGATGAAGAACTGCGCAGCGAGCGTGGTCACCGCGAGATAGAAGCCGCGGATGCGCAGGCTCGGCAGCCCGAAGATCATCCCCACGATCGCGCTGATCCCGCCGCCCAGTGCGAAGGCGACGAGGATCGGCATCCCCGGCACGCGCAGCATGAAGTTGTACGAGGCGAAGGCGCCGATCGCCATGAAGGCGGCGGTGCCGAGCGAGAGCTGTCCGCAGTATCCGGTGAGGATGTTGAGGCCGATCGCGGCGAGCGCCAGGATGAGGAACGGCGTCAGGATCGCCGTGAACACGTACGGGGTCGCGACCAGCGGCACGACGACGAAGGCCAGCACCAGCACGATCGCCATGCCGATCCGGTCCTGCCGGATCGGGAAGATCGCCGCGTCCTTCTCGTAGGACGTCTTGAACTGGCCGGCTTCGCGATAGAACATGGGGGACCGTCGTGGGAGTGGGTTGCTGCGGCGTCAGATGCGACGGATGATCTTCTCGCCGAAGATGCCTTCCGGGCGCACGAGCAGGAAGACGAGGGCGAGCATGTACGGGAACCAGCCCTCGATGCCGCCGCCGACCAGCGGCCCGAAGTAGACCTCGGCGAGTTTCTCGGTGGCGCCGATGACGAGGCCGCCGACGATGGCGCCGGGGATCGACTCGAAGCCACCGAGGATCAGCACCGGCAGCGCCTTCAGCGCGACGAAGGTGAGCGCGAACTGCACGCCGTTGCGCGCGCCCCACAGGAGGCCGGCGACGAGTGCGAGGAACCCCGCGACTCCCCACACGATGCCCCAGATCTGCTGCAGCGGGATGCCGACGGCAAGGGCCGCCTGGTGATCGTCGGCGACCGCGCGCAGCGCGCGGCCGATGCGCGTGCGGCTGAAGAAGAGCGCGAGCCCGGTCACGAGCAGCGCCGCCACGCCGGCCGCGGCGAGGTCGAACTTGGAGATGCTCATGTTCCAGCGATCGGATATCCAGGCGATCGGCTCGTCCTGCAGGCCGAGGTCGAGCGCGCGCACGTTGGCGCCCCACAGCATCTGCGCGAGCCCCTCGACGAAGAAGGCGAGCCCGATGGTGGCCATGAAGAGCGTGATCTGCGGCTGGTTGACGAGCGGCCGCAGCACGATGCGCTCGGTGAGGAGGCCCAGGATCACCATCACCACGAGCGTGGCCGGAATCGCGAGCCACGGCGAGAGGTTGAATTCGAGGAGCCCGACGTAGGTGAGCGCCGCGAAGAAGACCATCGCGCCCTGCGCGAAATTGAGCACGCCGGACGCCTTGTAGATCAGCACGAAGCCCAGCGCCACGAGCGAGTACATGACGCCCGAGAGCAGGCCGCCGATCAGGACTTCGAGGAAGAATGACATGGCCGGTCAGCAAATCTTCACAAAGAGGCGCCGAGACGCCGAGGACCTCTGGCACGCCCCGCGCGACGCCCTGACGTCTCGTGGTGAGCGCAGTTCAATGCGCAACCCCGAGATAGGCGTCGATCACCGTCTTGCTCGCGCGCACCTCGTCGGGGGTGCCGTCGCCGATCTTCTTGCCGTAGTCGAGCACGACCACCCGGTCGCAGATGTCCATCACCACCCCCATGTCGTGCTCGATCAGCACGATGGTCGTGCCGTACTGCTCGTTGACGTCGAGGATGAAGCGGCACATGTCCTGCTTCTCCTCGACGTTCATCCCGGCCATCGGCTCGTCGAGGAGGAGGAGTGTCGGCTCGGCGGCCAGCGCGCGGGCGAGCTCGACGCGCTTCTGCAGCCCGTACGGCAGCCGGCCGACGGGCGTCTTGCGGATGTGCTGGATCTCGAGGAAGTCGATCACCTCCTCGACCTTGAGCCGGTTCGCGAGCTCCTCGCGCCGGGCGCGCCCGATCCAGATGGCCTGCTCGAGGATGCCCGCCCGCATCTTGAGGTTGCGCCCGGTCATGATGTTGTCGAGCACGCTCATGCCGCGGAAGAGCGCGATGTTCTGGAAGGTGCGCGCGATGCCGTTCTTGGCGACGTCGTGCGAATTCATGTCGCGGCGCACGGCGCCGCGGAAGGTGATCGTCCCCTCCTGCGGCCGGTAAACGCCGTTGATGACGTTGAGCATCGAGCTCTTGCCGGCACCGTTGGGGCCGATGATCGCCCGGATCTCGTGCTCGCGGACGTCGAAGCTGATGTCGGTCAGCGCCTTCACGCCGCCGAACGCGAGCGAGATGCGCTCCAGCGCGAGGATCACCTCGCCGGCGCCGCGGGTGGGGCCGCTCACGTCACGCCGCCTTGCCGGACAGCGCCGGGTAGGTCTTCGCGTCGGCGATGACGATGTCCGCGGCGACCATCCGGCTGCGCCCGTCCTCGAAGCGGACGAGCGTCTCGATGTGCTGCACGTCGCGGCCGGCATAGAGCGCGTCGACCAGCACCGCGTACTTGTCGGCGACGAAGCCGCGCCGGACCTTGCGCGTGCGCGTGAGCTCCTCGTCGTCGGGGTCGAGCTCCTTGTGCAGGATGAGGAAGCGGTGCACCTGCGATTGCGCGAGTTCGCCCTCGTGCGCGAGCTCCGCATTGGTCTTCTCGATGCACTCGCGCACCAGCGCGTAGACCTCGGGCTTGGCGGCGAGATCGGTGTAGCCGGAGTAGGCGAGCCCGCGCCGCTCCGCCCAGTTGCCGACCGAGCCCATGTCGATGTTCACGAAGGCGCACACGCGATCGCGGCCGTCGCCGAACGCGACCGCCTCCTTGATGTGCGCGAAGAACTTGAGCTTGTTCTCGATGTAGTTGGGCGCGAACATGGCGCCGCTCGCGAGTCTGCCCACGTCCTTGGCGCGGTCGATGATCTTGAGCTGCCCGGAGTCGTCGAGGAAGCCGGCGTCGCCGGTGTGGAAGTAGCCCTCGGCGTCGATCGACTCCGCGGTGGCATCCGGCCGGTTGTAGTACTCGGTGAGCAGCATCGGCCCGCGCACCAGGACTTCGCCGCCGGCGGTGATCTTCAGCTCGACGCCGGGCGCGGGAATCCCCACCGCATCGAGCTTCACGTCGCCGTCGGGCTGCAGGCAGGCATACGCGCAGGTCTCGGTCTGGCCGTAGAGCTGCTTCAGGTTGATGCCGATCGAGCGGTAGAAACGGAAGAGGTCGGGACCGATCGCCGCTCCTGCGGTGTACGCGACGCGGATGCGGCTCATGCCGAGCACGTTGCGCAGCGGGCCGTAGACGAGCCAGTTGCCGAGTGCGTAGTGGAGGCGATCCGCCATCGACACCGGCTTGCCGCCCAGGATCTCCGCCCCGCAACGACGCGCCACCGCCATGAAGTGACGATAGAGCCAGCGCTTGAGCGCGCCGGCGTCCTCCATGCGGATGGTCACCTGGGTGAGCAGGTTCTCGAAGACGCGCGGCGGCGCGAAGTAGTACGTGGGGCCGATCTCGCGCAGGTCGGTCAGCACCGTGTCGCCCGACTCGGGGCAATTGATGGTGAAGCCCGCGACGAGCCATTGCGCGACCGAGAAGAGGTGGTCCCCCACCCACGCCATCGGCAGGTACGACAGCACGCTGTCGGAGGCATCGAGGCGATCGAATTCGCAGCCGCCGCGCGCCGCGGCGATGAATGCGGCGTGGCTCGCGCGCACGCCCTTGGGGCGCCCGGTCGTCCCCGAGGTGTAGAGCATCACCGAGACGTCGTCGCTGCGGCCCTTGGCGACCTCGGCCTCGTACCAGCCCGGATGCGCGCGATCGAAGGCGCGGCCGTCCTCGACGAGCCGGTCGTACGCGGTCACCCCTTCGTAATGGCGCAAGCCGCGCGGGTCGTCGTAGAAGATGTGCGCGAGGGTGGGCACCTCGGCTCTCGACTCGAGGAGCTTGTCGACCTGCTCCTGGTCCTCGACGATCGCGTAGGCGATCGCCGCATCGTTCAGGACGTAGACGAAATCGACCGCCGGCGCATCCTGGTACATCGGCACCGGCACGCCGCCCAGCGCCTGCGCGGCGACCATCGCCCAGTACAGGCGCGGCCGGTTGTCGCCGACGATGGCGAGGTGCATCCCGCGCGTGAAGCCGTGTGCGGCGAGCCCGCAGGCGAGCGCGCGCACCTCGTCGGCGACTTCGCGCCATGACCAGGTCTGCCAGATCCCGAGGTCCTTCTCGCGCGTGGCCGGATGCTCCGGACGCACGCGAGCGTGCTGCAACAGCAGACGCGGAAACGTGTCCTGCACGTCGTCCATCGACGTCCTCCAAAGAGCCCATGGGGCTTTGCAGCGCCCTCTTGCGGGGTGTCTGCGATCCCTATCTTAGCCCGTCGACGCCGGCAGCACAGCGCGCGCGGTCCGTCGCAGCCGGTACGCCGCCGGGAATGCCGGTCGCGGCCAAGTCCGTAAATGTAGGGGCAGGCCGCCGCCGAAGCTGTCGCCTCGCCGACAATCGCGTACCCTACTCACGCATGAATTCCCTCGCCGCCATGCTCCGGGCGATGCCCTGGGCGCTGTCGCTTCCGCCCGGCGACCTCGCGCGCGTCGAGGCCGAGACCGTCGTGCGCACCTGCGCCAGCGGCAGTCTCGTCTGCCGCAAGGGCGAGGCGGCCGAGGCGTGGATCGGCATCGTGGAAGGCCTCGTGAAGATGACCAACGTCTCCGCGCACGGCAAGCCGACGAGCTTCGTCGGCGTCGGCTCCGGCGGCTGGTTCGGCGAGGGGTCGCTGCTCAAGGACGAGCCCCGCCGCTACGACATCGTGGCGCTGCGCGAGAGCGTCGTCGCGTACATGCCGAAGGCGACCTTCCGGTGGCTCCTCGACACCAGCATGCCGTTCAACCGCTGCATCATCACCCAGTTGAACGAGCGGCTCGGGCAGTTCATCGGCATGGTCGAGCACGATCGCCTGCTGGGGCCCGAGGCGCGGCTCGCGCACTGCCTCGCGGCGATGTTCAATCCGGTGCTCTATCCCGGCGTGCGGCCCTCGCTGCCGATCTCGCAGGAGGAGATCGCCCAACTCGCGGGGCTGTCGCGACAGCGCGCGAACCAGGCATTGCAGCGCCTCGAGCAGGCCGGGCTCGTGCGCATCGACTACGGCGGCGTCACCGTGCGCGACCTCGCCGGCCTGCGCCAGTACCAGGGCTGATCGGGCGCCGCTGGCCGCGCGGCGCCGGGACGCCGTGGCAGCGTGGCGCGCGCTGACGTCGCGCCAGAGCCGTCAGGCGTAGGTGTAGAAGCCGCGCCCGGTCTTGCGCCCGAGCCAGCCGGCCGCGACCATTTCCTTCAGCAGCGGTGCCGGACGGTACTTCGGATCGTTGAAGTCGGCGTAGAAGACGTTCATCACCGCGAGCAGCACGTCGAGCCCGACGAGGTCGCACAGTGCGAGCGGGCCGATCGGGTGCGCGCAGCCCAGCTTCATGCCATCGTCGATCGCCTGCGCGGGGGCAAGCCCCTCCTGCAGCGCGAAGATCGCCTCGTTGAGCATCGGGCACAGGATGCGATTGACCGCGAAGCCGGGGCTGTTCTTGACGACGATCGGCGTCTTGCCGAGGCGCCGCGCGAAGGCGGTGGCGGCCTCGACCGCGGCGTCCCCGGTTTGCAGGCCGCGCACCAGTTCGACGAGCGCCATCAGCGGCACCGGATTGAAGAAGTGCACGCCGAGAAATGCCTCCGGACGCGGCATCACCGCGGCGAGCGTGGTGATCGAGATCGACGAGGTGTTCGAGGCGATGAGCGCATCTGCCTTCGCGAGCGCCGCCACCTGGCGCAGGATCTTGAGCTTGATCTCCAAGTTCTCGGTGGCGGCCTCGATGACGAGATCGCAGGTCGCAAGATCGTCGTAGCGCACGGTTCCGTGCACGCGAGCGACGACCGTCGCCTTGTCGGCAGCGCTGAGCTTGTCCTTCTTGACGAGCCGGTCGAGGCTGCCGGCGATGGCGGCGAGGCCCCGGTCCACTGCCGCCTGCGCGACGTCGACCATCACCGTGTCGATGCCCGCTGCCGCGCAGGCCTGGGCGATGCCGTTGCCCATGGTGCCGGCGCCGATGACGCCTACCCGTTCGATCGTTGCCATGTCCGTTGCCTTGCCGTTCGTTGGAGAGCGAGTTCGCGATTATGCCGTCTTCGCCGCTCGCGGGCCGCCCGCGGATTCGCGGCCGCAGGCCACCGCATCGCGGGTCCGGGTGTCGCCGGCCGCCACGCGTGGCGGCTGGGCGCGCATGCCCGCGAGGAACATGTCGATGAGCGCCGGCGCCATGGCCGACAGGTCGTAGGCGGTCGGGTCGAGCACCCATTCGTGCATGATGCCGACGATTGCGGCGTGCAGGCCCCGCGCGGCGAGCGGTGCATCGATGTCGGCCGGCAGCTGTCCGGCGGCGGCCGCGCGACGGATCACGGCGGCGATCTCGACGAGACAGGCGTCGTGATCGTGACGCCGCGCCGAGGCGAGGCCGGCGAGTTCGTCGACGAGCTCGCTCTTGTGGAAGACGATCTCGAAGACGCATTGCACCTGCGGGTCGTCGGCGAGAT
>JBDHRR010000155.1:0-7217 GCA_039807685.1 Burkholderiales bacterium | reverse complement strand
AAGGCCGAAGCCGATCTCCTGATCGCGGTGGCGCCGCATCTCGAGGACTTCCTCGGCGAACTCTTCGGGATCGCCGCCGAGGTTCGCGCGCTGGAGGCCCGCCATCATGAGCTGGCGCCGCTGTTTGCGGTCAAGCGCCAGTTCGTCCAGCGCAAGGCGATGAATGCGTACAAGGCCGAGGTTGCGGCGAGCTTCGACGGCCCAGCGCTGCGCGCGCAGATCGAGTCGGCGCTGGGCATGCCGTTTTCGGAATTGGCCTTCGCCGAAGCGGTCACCCGTTGGCGCGCGGATGAGACCGCGCACGCATCACGCCTCGACGTTGCCGCGCGCTATGCCGCGTGGGCCGCGCACACGCCGGCCGGTCGCATGGCGCACCGCGGCGGCGTCCTGTTCAGGATTGCGCGCAAGCTCGACTTCATGCGCCTCGTGCCGGTCGAGCCGGAAGAGCGGCACGGCGTCACCGCCTGGAAACTCGCGAGCGGACACCCGACGCGCGAGCGCGATGGCTTCGCGCTGACCGACCGCGGCACGGACCTCGCCGGCGCCCTCGACCAGGCGCACTACTGCATCTGGTGCCACGAGCAGGGCAAGGACTCGTGCGCGCAGGGATTGCCCGAGAAGAACGCGGAGCCAGGGGCAGTTCCCTTCAAGAAGTCGCCCTTCGACGTGACGCTGGCCGGCTGTCCGCTCGAGGAGCGCATCTCGGAATTCCACAAGCTGCGCGCCGACGGCTGGCCGCTCGGCGCGCTCGCCATGATCGTCATCGACAATCCGATGGTGGCGGCGACCGGGCACCGCATCTGCAACGATTGCATGAAGGCGTGCATCTACCAGAAGCAGGATCCGGTCGACATTCCGCAGTCGGAAACCCGCGTGCTGAAGGACGTGCTGGCGCTGCCGTGGGGCTTCGAGATCTACTCGCTGCTCACCCGCTGGAACCCGCTCAACCTGCGCCATCCGTACCCCGCCGAGCGCACCGGCAAGCGCGTGCTGGTGGTCGGGTTGGGCCCGGCCGGCTTCACGCTCGCGCACCACCTCGTCAATGCTGGACACACGGTGGTCGGCATCGATGGCCTCAAGATCGAGCCGCTCGCTGCGGCGCTCACCGGCATCACGCTCGCCGGCGAGCGCGTACCGTTCGTCCCCATCCGCGATGCGACGAGCCTCGCCGAGCCGCTCGACGCGCGGCTGATGGCGGGCTTCGGCGGGGTCGCCGAGTACGGCATCACGGTGCGCTGGGACAAGAATTTCCTGAAGATCGTGCGACTCCTCCTCGAGCGACGCGAGCGTTTCGCGCTGTACGGCGGCGTGCGCTTCGGCGGCACGCTCGACGATACCGGCGCCTTCGCCATCGGCTTCGATCACATCGCGCTGGCCACCGGTGCCGGCAAACCCACCGTGCTCGACCTTCCGAACGGGCTTGCCAACGGCGTGCGCACGGCGTCCGATTTCCTGATGGCGCTGCAACTGACGGGCGCGGCCAAGCGCGACTCGATCGCCAACATGCAGCTGCGGCTGCCGGTGATCGTGGTGGGTGGCGGGCTCACCGCCATCGATACCGCGACCGAGGCGCTCGCCTACTATCCCGTGCAGGTGGAGAAATTCCTCGCCCGCTACGAGGCGCTGGCCGCGGCGCAGGGCCGCGATGCGGTCGAGGCGATGTGGAGCTTCGAGGAAGCGATCGTCGCGCAGGAGTTCCTCGCGCACGGCCGCGCACTGCGGGAGGAGCGCGCGGCAGCCGCCCGCGCCGGGCGCCCGACCCGGGTCGCCGCTTTGCTCCACGAATGGGGCGGCGCGACCATCGCGTATCGGCGCCGCTTGGTCGACAGCCCGTCGTACACGCTCAATCACGAGGAGATCGAGAAAGCGCTGGAGGAGGGGATCCGTTTCGCCGAAGGTCTGACGCCGATCGCCATCACCCTCGACGAGCGTGGTGCGGCGAGCGGCCTCACGGTCTCGCAGCAGAAGACCGACGGCGACGGCGTATGGCATGAGGTCACGCGGGCGACCCTGCCGGCGCGCACGATCTTGATTGCCGCCGGCACGCAGCCCAATACGGTGCTCGCCCGCGAGGATGCCGCGCACTTCCATCTCGACGGCAAGTACTTCCGCGTTCTCGACGAGGACGGCCAGCCCGTGAAGGTGGTCCGTGGCCTCGCCAAGCCCGCGCAGCCGGCGGTGCTCACCGACATCCTTCCCGATGGCCGCGCCACGAGTTTCTTTGGAGATCTCCATCCGTCGTTCTTCGGCAATGTGGTGAAGGCGATGAGCAGCGCGAAGGCCGGCTGGCCGATCGTCGATCGGCAACTCGCCAAGATCGCGCCGGCGTCGACGCTCAGCGATGCGCAGTTCTACGGCTTCCTCGACGAACGCCTGCGCGCCCGCGTCGAGCGCGTCGAGCGCCTGACGCCGACCATTGTCGAGGTCGTCGTGCACGCGCCGGCGGCAGCGGCGCGCTTCGCGCCGGGCCAGTTCTATCGCCTGCAGAACTACGAAGCGCTCGCCCCCGTGCGCGCCGGCACCCGCCTCGCCATGGAAGGCCTCGCCCTCACCGGTGCCTGGGTCGATCGCGAGCGTGGTCTCGTCTCGCTCATCGTCCTCGAGATGGGCGGCTCGTCGAACCTGTGCGCGCAGTTGCAGCCCGGCGAACCGGTGGTGCTCATGGGCCCTACCGGCAGCCCGACCGAGATCGCCGCCGGCGAGACGGTCGCCCTGGTGGGCGGTGGCCTCGGCAATGCGGTGCTCTTCTCGATCGGGCACGCGTTTCGCGCCGCCAGCTCGCGGGTGCTGTATTTCGCGGGTTACAAGAAGATCGTCGATCGCTACAAGACCGCCGAGATCGAAGCGGCGGCCGACGTCGTCGTCTGGTGCTGCGACGAGGCGCCGGGATTCGTGCCTGATCGTCCGCAGGATCGCAGCTTCGTGGGCAACATCGTGCAGGCGCTGCACGCGTACGCCACCGGCGGTCTGGGCGTGCCTTCGATCGCGCTGCGCGACTGTGATCGCATCATCGCCATCGGCTCGGACAAGATGATGGCCGCAGTCGGCCGCGCGCGGCACGACCTGCTGGCGCCGTACCTCGATGCCGGCCATCGCGCGCTGGGGTCGATCAACTCGCCGATGCAGTGCATGATGAAGGAGGTCTGCGCGCAATGCCTGCAACTCCACCGCGATCCGGTCACCGGCAAGGAGAGCTACGTGTTTTCGTGCTTCAACCAGGACCAGCCGCTCGACGAGGTCGACTTCGCGGCGCTCGACCTGCGGCTGCGGCAGAATGCCGTCCAGGAGAAGCTGACGGCGCGCTGGATCGCGCACGTCCGGCCGGCGCCGGACGCGGCGGATCCGCGCTGACGCCCCGGTCGCCGCCACAACGCACGAATCGACAGCGGAGTACGACGTGGCCCTCAATCTCTTCGGCGCCCTGATGCCACCCGACGAGCGCTTCACCGTGCTCTTCGGCGAGCAGGCGCAGTGCATCCTGGACGCGGCGACGACGCTGCGCGCGATGATGGCCGGCGAGGCGGACTACGAGCGGCAGGTGCAGGCGATCCGCACCGTCGAGCACGCCGCCGACGCGATCGCCCGCAAGGTCTTCCTCGCCGCCAACCGCACCTTCAACGCGCCGCTCGACCGCGAGGACATCCTGGCGCTGGGCCGCGAACTGGACGATGCGGTCGATCTCATCGAGGACACCGTCAAGGGCATCGCCCGCTACGAGGTCCGTGCGTTTCCAGCGGAATTGATGCAGATGGCCGACGGCATCGTCGCCTGCGCCGAGCGGCTGCGGGCGGTCATGCCGCACCTCGACGCACCGACCCGCGAGCACCGCGAGATCTTCCGGCTGTGCGCCGAGATCGGCGCCATCGAAGGCGAGGCCGACGAGGCCTTCGATCACGCGCTCACCCAACTCCGCGCACAGTTGCGCACCGGCGAGATCGACACCATCACGTACCTCGACCGCAAGGAGCTCTACGAACTCGTGGAGAGCGTGGTCGACAAGTGCGACGACATCGCCAACGCGGTGCAGACCGTCACCACCAAGCACGTCTGATCGTCTCGTACGCGAGGCTCGAGCGCATCCATGGACCCCACCGCGCTCGGCTTTCCGCTGCTCGTCGGACTCATCGCGATCGCGCTCGCCTTCGACTTCATGAATGGCCTGCACGACGCTGCCAACTCGATCGCCACCGTCGTCGCCACGCGCGTCCTGCGGCCGGCCACCGCGGTGGCGTGGGCGGCCTTCTTCAACTTCATCGCCTTCGCCGTCTTCGGCCTGCACGTAGCGCAGACCGTGGGCACCGGCATCGTCGCCCCCGGCCTCGTCGACGGTGCGGTGATCTTCGGCGCGCTGGTCGGCGCGATCGCGTGGAACGTGATCACCTGGCGGCTCGGCATCCCGTCGTCCTCCAGTCACGCGCTCATCGGCGGCCTCGCCGGCGCCGGGATCGCGAAGGCAGGGCTGTCGGCGATCGTGGTGAAGGGCCTCGCGGTGACCGCCATCGGCATCGTGGCCTCTCCGGTGCTTGGCTTCGTGCTCGCCCAACTCCTCGTCCTCGTGGTCACCTGGACCCATCGCCAGCGCTCGCCCTTCGCGGTGGACCGCCGCTTTCGCGTGCTGCAGCTCTTCTCCGCCGCGGCCTACTCGCTCGGCCACGGCGGCAACGACGCGCAGAAGACCATGGGCATCATCGCCGTGCTGCTCTACTCGCAGGGGATGCTCGAAGGCGGCTTCCACGTCCCGCTGTGGGTGATCCTCACCTGCCAGGCGGCGATGGCGCTGGGGACGCTCATGGGCGGCTGGCGCATCGTGCGCACGCTGGGCTCGCGCATCACGTCGTTGAAACCGGTGCAAGGCTTCTGCGCCGAGACCGGTGGGGCGCTCACCCTCTTCGCGGCCACCGCCCTCGGGGTGCCGGTATCGACCACCCATACGATCACCGGCGCGATCGTGGGTGTAGGTGCGGCACGCCGCGCTGCCGCGGTGCGCTGGGGCGTCGCGCAGCGCATCGTCATCGCCTGGGTGGTGACGCTGCCCGCCGCCGGCGCCATTGCCGCCGCGACCTACGGACTCACCCGGCTCTTCACCTGACGCCGCGACCGCACCCGATGCACAACGCGCACTACAATCGCGGCCGGTATCCGGTCGCCTTCGTGTTCAGCACGCCCGGCGCCCGCGAGCTTGCCGCCGGCCGGCCTGTCGCTGGCGTGACGGGGGAGAATCTCGACTTCGGCTTGCACGAGTTGCATGCGCTCGACCCGCGCCGCTTTCCGTCGACCGACCGTTACGACTATCGCATCACCAACGCCCACACCGACCCGCTCGCGGCGAGCCTCGGGCACCGGGCGTCGGAGGCCACACCTGCGCAGATCCTCGCACCCGACAACCTCGAGCGCGTGGTCGCGGAACTCGCGGGCTGCGCCATCGTGGTGCTCTGCGGCCAGCGGGCGCAACTCCTTGCCGGGACACTGGCGCAGGCCGGTCGGACCCTCGGCCGCGCGACGCATACCGGCAACCGCGCCCTCGTCGCGAAATATCACGGCGCTGCTTTTGCCGGCGGCGCCGACGGTCGCGCCCGGCGGATCCTGCGCGCCCGGCAGTGGGCGCGCGATCTCTTGCACACGTTGCCATCCGGCGGCGCCTGACGCCACGCGAGCGTGGCGCCGGCGCGCTCACCAGTAGCGCATCGCGTCGCGGTAGAGGCCCTCGAGATCCTGCTGCGAGACGGCGCGCGGCGCCATCGTGAGCGGGCGCTGCTGCGCGTAGGCCCCGGCGGCGAGCGCGGGGACGTCGGCTTCGACGTAGCCCAAGGCCGCGATCCCCGACGGCAGTCCCGTCTCGCGCATCAGCGCGATGAAGGCATCGGCGAGGATCGTGCCGGCATCCTCCGGGCGGGCACCGGCGACCTCGACACCGAGTGCCGCCGCCGCGTCGAGGTGCCGTGCCGGGTTCGACGCGGCGGTGAAGCGGAACGCCGCGGGTGCATTGATGACGACCGCGATGCCGTGCGGGACCATCGGGTCGCATTCCTCGTAACCGCGCGCACGGTACGTGTGCTTCAGCGTTGCCACCGAATACGACATCGCGTGCGGGATGTGCACGCCCGCACTGCCGAAAGCGAGGCCTGCCAGCGTGGAGGCGAACATCAGCTGGTGTCGTGCCTCGATGTCCTGCGCATCACGCACGGCGCGCGCGAGATAGCGGCCGCCCAGCCGGATCGCCGCGAGGCTGCCGATGTCGTTGTACGGCGTCGACCCCTGGTACGGCGGGCGCTGCGACGGATGCGCGGGGCGCGGACGGCTGGTGTAGGGGCGCGCCGTGTACGACTCGACGGCGTGCGTCAGCACGTCGAAGCCGCAGGCGGCGACCACACCACCGGGCAGGGACTCGCAGGTGGTGGGATCGACGATCGCGAGCGAGGGTTTGAGCAGCGGCGACGCGATGCCGGTCTTCAACCCCACCGACTTGATGTCGACGACGGTGATGCCGGTCGTCTCGCTGCCGGTGCCGCAGGTCGTCGGGCAGGCGATGTGCGGCTTCAGCTTTCCCGGAATCGGCTTCGCTCGGCCGATCGGCGCATTGACGTAGGCGAGGAGGTCGTCCGGATACGTCGCAAGAAGGTTTGCCGCCTTTGCGGTATCCATTACCGAGCCGCCGCCCAGCGACACGAAGCCGTCGAAGTGGCCGTCACGCGCGAACGCCGCCGCCGCCTCGAACGAATCGCTGTTGGGTTCGCAACGCGCGTGATCGTAGACGACCGCGTCGACACCGGCGCCGCGCAGCGCGGCGAGCGCCGTCTCGCCCGAGGCGCTCGTGAGCACGTGCGGATCGACGAACATGGCGACGCGCTTCATGCCGAGCGTAACCGCATCCGCGCCGAGTTCGCCGAGCGCGCCCACGCCGAACTTGATCGGCGACGCGCTGACCGAAAACACCATTTCCCCCTCGCCGAGGGCGAGGTAGCCCGAGTTCGTCGTCATCGTCATGGTCTCCGTTGGTCGAGATCGAATGATGCACCGCTCGTGGGCGGGACGGCGCGAGCGCGCGGTCGTGCCGCGGCCGCCGCGCGTCGCCCGGACGTACCTGGAATGGCGGGGTCCTTGCGGTCACCGCACCGCTCCGGCACGGCTCATCGCGAGACGATGATGTCGCAGGTGCTTGATTTGATGGTGCCGGTAGAGGGAGTCGAACCCCCGACCTTCGCATTACGAATGCGCTG
>JBDHRR010000026.1:0-33231 GCA_039807685.1 Burkholderiales bacterium | reverse complement strand
CCGCCGCAGTTGCGGCCGGTCGTTCTGCTATAATTTCAGGCTTGGCCAAGTAGCTCAGTTGGTAGAGCAGAGGACTGAAAATCCTTGTGTCGGTGGTTCAATTCCGCCCTTGGCCACCATCATTCCAAGAACCAACCACTCCCGGTTGGTTTTTTTTCGCGTCGCCAGACGACCGACCGGGTAGTAGGCGACCCGGCGGAAGAGGGTCGCCTTACCGGGTCGCCGTGGTCCCTGCCGGCGGCACCCCACCCGCCGGCTCGGCGAGCACGTAGCGCAGGCACTCCTCGATGCCTGCCGACGACAGCGTTTCACCCGGTCGTGGGGTGAGCGTCAGCACCGTGGCATCGCCGTCGCGCAACGTCTCGCAGTCGCCGATCTTCGCGCATTCGCCCGAAGGACATGACCACCAGCTGGCGCCGCGGCAACTGTTGATTCGCTCGAATACGCCTTGCTCGGTGCGGCTGGCGTCGACGATGTGCACCAGCAGCTTGTCGCCGTGCCTTTCCATCCGGAAGTCCATGTCGCCTCCTCCTCCACCGCCGGCCGTTCTCGTCGCCGTGGCAGGAACTCACTTTATTCCCGCCGCGCACGCTGTCAATGGGGGCGGCCGACGGCTATCATCGGCGGCGCCCACGGGCCCGCCACGATGGAAACCGTCGCCGTCATCGACTTCGAGACCACCGGCATGTCGCCGGACGCCGGCGCGCGGGCGACCGAAATTGCGGCGGTGCTGCTGCGCGGTGATCGCATCGTCGGCCGCTACCAGAGCCTGATGAATGCCGGCGCGTACGTCCCGCCGTTCATCGAGACGCTGACCGGCATCAGCAATGCGATGGTGCGGGCCGCGCCGCCGGCCGCGCGAGTGATGCGCGAGGTGAGCGACTTCGTCGGCACGCATCCGCTGGTCGCGCACAATGCGTCGTTCGACTGCCGCTTCTGGGACGCCGAGCTCGATCGCATCGGGCAGCGCCGCACGCAGTCGTTCGCCTGCACGATGCTGCTCGCGCGGCGGATCTACCCGGAGGCGCCCAACCACAAGCTGGGGACGCTCGCGGAATTCGCGGGGCTGCCGGTGGCGGGGCGCCAGCACCGCGCGCTGGCCGATGCGGAGACCGCCGCAAACCTGCTGCTGCGCCTCGGTCGCGACCTCGAGCGCCGCTTTGGTCTCGCCCCGGTCACGCACGCGCTGCTGCGCGAGATCCAGGCGTTGCCGCGCGCGGCCTGCCGCGACATTCCGGCGCGTCTTGCCAGACGTGGCGCCGCGCCCTGAGCGACGCTACTGCGCGTCCTCGACCACCTCGAAAGCGAAGCGAAACGCCGGCAGGTCCTCGCCGGGGTGGTCTTGCGCGTAGGTGAGCTGCGGGATGCGGAAATTGAGCGGGCGCGCTTCGGTCCCCTTGTAGATCGCCGGGTAGAGGTCGATGAAGTGCCAGCCGGGCGGGCCGGAGGCGTAGAGGGTGAATTCGGCGTCGCCCTGGCTGTTGAAGCCGCAGCCGTAGCCGATGTAGGCGTTGTCGTAGACGACCGTGTAGATGTTCGCGGTCTCGGTCCAGCCGACGCCCTTCAGGTGGATGCGAAAGCGCGTGCCGGCGCGTCCGCGCGCGACGTCGAGCGGCTTGGCACTCGGCATGATCCAGTGCACGCCGCTGCGCACGGCAGCGCCGTCGTCGATGCCGATGACGTGCGCGCCGCCGAGGTCGTCGGGCGTGGCGAGCGCGAGCGCGAGCGTGCCGGCAGCGTCGGCGCGCGCCTTGCCCAGCCGGCGCGTCTGCGCTTGCCAGCCACCGCCGCCGACGCGGTTGCCGCTCACCGTTTGCCAGGTGACGTCGTAGGTCTTGCCGGGCGTGAGACCACGACCCTCGATACGCAGCGGCTCGCCGACCACGGAGAAGGCTGGCGTGGTGACGAGCGTTCCCTGAGCCGCCGGCAGGCGCGGCTGCGCGAGGGCCTGCTGCTCGACGGGCGGCGGCAACACGGGAGCGCCTTCGGTGACGGTGAATTCGCGCACGAACTGCGGCCGGTCGGGGACCGGCGACTGCTGCATGTTGCGGTAGGGAAACGTGAAGTCGCCGTGCAGCACCTCGAGGACGTGCACGCCCGGCGCGCCGGCGGCCGGAATGGTGAAGCGCGCCGAGCCTGGCGTCGTCAGCGCCGACATCCAGCCGGTGAAGCGGTTGTCGTAGAGGAGGAGCCAGCTGTTTTCCATGTGCCGCCAGCCGATGCCCTTGACGTCGACGGTGATCGGCGTCCCCGGTGGGCCCTGCGCCGGCGAGATCGCGACGGTCATGTCGACGTCGAATCCGGCCTTGGTGAACAGGCGCGCGCCCTGTTGCAGCAGCACGTCGTGGCTGAACCCGAAATCCTCGGGCACGACGAACGAGGCCTCGACCTCGCCGCGCGCGTCGCTCGTGACGGATGCGATGCGATAGGCGACCGGCCGGTACTCGCGACCCTTGTACTCACCGTCGGCGGCTTTCCACCGCCCCTCCATGGTCGTCCACACGAGGTCGAACGGCTGTCGAATCGGCAGTCCCGAGGCACGCATGATGACCGGCGTGCCGGCCGGCGCGTGCGCGGGTGCGAGCGTCAGTCGCCCGACGTAGCCGCCTTGCGGCGTGCCGGGGACGATCTCGGGGCCTAGTGCGCTGGCCGGACGCAAGGGCCCGGACACCGGCGCCGTTGCCGCCTGCGCCGGCGCGGGTACGGCCGCCGCCACGCTGGCGAGCAGCCCGGCGAAGGTCGCTACGGCGAAAACGGTCGCCCAGAATCGTACCGAGCGCGCCGCGTCCATCGCGGGCACCGTGACGCACGTGCCGGTAGGGCCCGGGCGCGTTCGCGGCACGGTACCCATCGCGCGTCCCCCTCGAGCCGACGCGGCCATCACTTGCTGTACGTCACCTCGCCGGGCACGATGGTGAGCTCGGACATCGCCACCTTGAACGGCGACCACGCGTGCTGGCTGCCGTCGCCGGCGGTGGCGATCACCTGGTACGACAGCATTCCGGTTGGGTAGTCGGCCGGCACCAGCCACGACGTCGACCAGAACCGGTCGGTGTCCTTGCCCTTGGGATGCGGGCCGAAGCGCGCCGGGAACGTCTGGCCGTCGGGGAGCTTCACGGTCACGCTCTTCACCATGCTGCCATCGACGTCGCGACCTTGCGCATCGCGCAGGCGGATGCGCCAGACCACCGACTCCCCGCGCTTGAACTGGCTCGCCAGCACGCAAACGGGACCGGTCATGCCCTTCTCGGTGCCGCCGCGCACCATGTCGCCCTCGAAGAAGAACGACGTCGCCGCGAGCGTCGGCAGCGCAAGCGCCAGACCGCCAATGAGCGCCGCACCGTGCAATCGTGTGGCATGCATCGTCTGACTCCTTGTCAATCGGTTGGACCCACGGCTCATTATCGTTCCACGTGATGGCCCCTGGCAACGGGCAACTGCCCCGGCCAAATGGGCGGCGCGGGTCGCGGGCCGATGCCCGAGCCGGTGTCCGGATGTCGCCACCGGCCCGGCGCGTCTCCCATAATGGCGCCATCGCGCTGCGCGGCGGCGGCCATCCGTGCCCGTCACCGCGTACCCGTCGGGAGGGGACATGAACGATCGCAGTGAACAGGAGCGCCATGGTCAGCGACTCGCCGAACTGGGCGCGCTCGTGCAATCGCAGGCGCCCAGCAGCGAGCGGGCGACGCTCGCGGCCTTCGTGGCGGCGTACTACGGCAACGCCGATCCCGAGGACCTCGCCGATCGTGCGGCCGCCGACCTGTATGCGGCGGCGGCGTCTCACTTCGCCTTCGCCCGCCACCGCAAGCCGGGCATGGCACAGGTTCGCGTCTTCAATCCCGCCGCTGCGGAGCACGGCTGGCAATCCCCGCACACGATCGTCGAGATCGTCAACGACGACATGCCGTTCCTCGTCGATTCGGTGACGATGGAGGCGCAGCGGCATGGCCTTGCATTGCACGTGATCGTTCATCCGCTGATCGACGTCGTCCGCGCTGGCGACGGCACGCTGACCGGCGTGGCGAAAGGGGCAACGCCGGGCGCATCGCGCGAGTCGTTCATCCACCTGGAAGTGGACCGCATCGCCGCACCCAAGGAGCGGGACGCGCTTGCGCAGGACCTCGAGCGGGTGCTGGGCGACGTGCGGGCGGCGGTCACCGATTGGGCGGCGATGCAGGCGCAGGTGACGGCAGCGATCGCGGCGATCGACGCCGTCCCGCCACCGCTGCCGGCGGCCGACCGCGACGAGGGCAAGGCGTTCCTGCGCTGGCTCGCCGACCATCACTTCACGTTCCTGGGCTACCGTCGGCACGACCTCGTCACCGACGGTGGCGCCGATGCGCTCAAGGTGGTGCCGGGCACCGGGCTTGGCATTCTCCGCGACAAAGCGGGACACGGCGGTTCGGGTGAAGCTGCCGCGAGCTTTGCGGCGTTGCCGCCGGCGATCCGCGCCCTCGCGCGCCGGCCGGAACTCCTGGTGATCGCCAAATCGACGTCGCGTTCGACGGTGCACAAGCCGGGCTACCTCGACTACGTCGCGGTCAAGCGCTTCGACGCCACGGGCCGCGTCGTCGGCGAAGACCGCTTCCTCGGCCTCTTCACCTCCACCGCGTACAGCGCGAATCCGGCCGCCATTCCGCTCCTGCGGCGCAAGGTGGCCACCGTGATGGCGCGTGCCGGCCTCGCCGCGGGCAGCCACGCGGACAAGGCGCTCGCCAACGTGCTGGCCACGTATCCGCGCGACGAACTCTTCCAGACCGGCGACGACGATCTCCTGCGCACGGCGCTGGGCATCGTCCACCTCTACGACCGGCAGCGCATTCGCCTCTTCGTGCGGCACGACGCCTTCGAGCGCTTCGCGTCGTGCCTCATCTACGTCCCGCGCGAGCAATACTCGACCGAATTGCGCCGGGCGTGGCAGGCGATCCTCGTCGATGCCTTCGCCGGGACGGGCTCGCAGTTCAATGCGACGCTCGCCGACTCGCCGCTCGCCCGCATCGAGATCGTGGTGCGCACCACGCCAGGGGCGATTCCGGCCTACGACGTGAAGGAACTCGAGGCGCGGCTGGCCGCCGCCGCGCGGCGCTGGACCGACGACCTTGCCGTGGCGCTCGCCGCCGCACTGGGCGAGGCGCAGGGGGGCGAGCGCGACCGCCTGTACCGGCACGCCTTTCCGGCGGGCTACCGCGAGATGTTCACGCCGGCGGCCACGGTCACCACGATCGGGATGATGGCGCGACTCAGCGCGGACGCACCGATCGCGATGCGGCTGTATCGGCCGGTCACGGCGGCGCCCGGTACGGTGCGCTTCCAGGTCGTTCATCGCGGTGATCCGATCGTGCTCTCCGACAGCCTGCCGATGCTGGAGCACATGGGACTGCGCGTGCTCGACGAGTTCCCGTATCGCCTCACGCCTGCCGATTCGGTGCCGGTCGCACTGCATGATTTCGGCTTGCAGCCGACCGCCCCGGGCGCCGGCCTCGACGTCGAGGCGCTGCGCGACGTATTCGAGGACGCCTTTGCAGCGATCTTCCGTGGCGAGGTCGAGAGCGACGATTTCAACCGCCTCGTGGTCGCCGCGGGGTTGCCGGCCCGCGACATCGTGATCCTGCGCGCGTATGCGAAGTACCTGCGCCAGATCGGCTTTCCGTTGTCGCAGACGTTCATCGAAGGCACGCTGGTGGCGCATGCCGGCATTGCGCGCCTGCTGGTCGCATTGTTCCACGCGCGCTTCGATCCCGACGGCGGCGACCCCGCCGATGCGCGCGCGATCGACTGCGAGCGCGCGATCGAGGCGGCGTTCGATGCCGTGGACAACCTCTCCCACGATCGCGTGCTCCGCCAGTACCTGGCGTTGATCCGCGCGACGACGCGCACGAATTTCTGGCGCCGCGATCCGGCGGGCGGCAGGCGTTCCTTCCTCTCCTTCAAGTTCGACCCGGCCAAGGTGCCGGGAATGCCGGAGCCCCGACCTTTCGCGGAGATCTTCGTCTACGCGCTGCGCTTCGAGGGGGTGCATCTGCGCGGCGGGCGCGTCGCCCGCGGGGGCCTGCGCTGGTCGGATCGACCGGAGGACTTCCGCACCGAGGTCCTCGGCCTCGTCAAGGCGCAGATGGTCAAGAACACGGTGATCGTGCCGGTCGGCAGCAAGGGCGGTTTCGTGCTGAAGCGCGCGCCGTTGCCAACCGATCGCGCCGCCTATCTCGCCGAGGGTGTCGCCTGCTACCAGGACTATCTGCGCGGCCTCCTCGATCTCACCGACAATCTCGTCGACGGCAAGGTGGTGCCGCCACCGGCGGTGCGGCGGCACGATGCCGACGATCCGTATCTCGTCGTGGCGGCCGACAAGGGGACCGCTCGTTTCTCCGATCACGCCAATGCGGTCAGCGCCGAGTACGGCTACTGGCTGGGCGATGCGTTCGCGTCGGGGGGATCGGTGGGCTACGATCACAAGGCGATGGGCATCACCGCGCGTGGCGCCTGGGAAGCGGCGAAGCGCCACTTCCGCGAACTGGGCATCGATACGCAGACGACCGATTTCACGGTGGCGGGGATCGGCGACATGTCGGGCGACGTCTTCGGTAACGGGATGCTGCGCTCGCCGCACATCCGCCTCGTGGCCGCCTTCGATCATCGCCACGTCTTCCTCGATCCGGGCGCCGACGCCGCAACGGGTTGGCGCGAGCGCGAGCGCCTCTTCGCGCTGCCGGGCTCGTCGTGGGCCGACTACGATGCGACGCGCATCTCGGCGGGCGGTGGCGTGCATCCGCGCAGCGCGAAGTCGATCGCGATCACGCCCGAGGTCAAGGCGGCGCTGGCGATCGATGCCGATGCGCTGACGCCGGCGGAACTCGTCCACGCGATCCTGCAGGCACCGGTCGATCTCATCTACAACGGCGGCATCGGCACCTACGTCAAGGCGACGAGCGAGACGCACGCCGCAGTGGGCGACCGCGCGAACGACGCGGTGCGCGTCGACGGTGGCGAGCTGCGCTGCAAGGTGTTCGTCGAGGGCGGGAACCTGGGCTGCACGCAGCTGGGGCGCATCGAGTATGCGCAGGCCGGCGGGCGCATCAATACCGACGCCATCGACAACTCGGCCGGCGTGGACACCTCCGATCACGAGGTCAACATCAAGATCCTGCTGTCGCTGTCCATCGCGGAAGGGCAGCTCACGAACGACGAGCGCAACGCGCAACTCGCGGCGTGCACCGACGACGTGGCGGCGGAGGTGCTGCGCGACAATTATTTCCAGACGCAGGTGCTGTCGGTGACCAACCGCATCGCGCCGCAGCTCCTCGATGCGCAGGCGCGCTTCATCCGTCACCTCGAGCACGAAGGGCGCTTGAACAGGGCGCTCGAATTCCTGCCCGCCGACGACGAGCTCGCGGCACGCCGGCAGGCGGGTCGCGGCCTTACTCGCCCCGAGGCGGCGGTGCTCCTCGCGTACTGCAAGATGTGGCTCGCCGACGAACTCGTCGGGTCGGCTCTCCCCGACGACCCGTGGATCGCCACCGCTTTCGAGCGCTACTTCCCGGCGGCGCTCGCGACGCGCTACGCCGCGTACCTGCCGCGGCATCCGCTGCGTCGCGAGATCATCGCCACGCACGTGCTCAACAGCATGGTCAACCGGGTCGGCAGCACGTTCGTGCACCGGCTGACCGAGTCGACCGGCGCCAAGCCACACGAGGTCGTGCGCGCGTACCTCCTCGCCCGCGAGGTCTACGGCGTCGTCCCGCTGTGGAGCGCGATCGAGGCGCTCGACAATCATATCGACGATGCCGTGCAGGCGGCGCTCCTCGTCGACACCAGCGTGCAGATCGAGCGGGCCACCGTGTGGTTCCTGCGCTCGCGGCGGCTCGCCGACGACATGGCGACGACGATCGCGCACTTCCAGCGCAACGTCGCCGCGCTCGCCGACGCGCTGCCGCGATTGCTCGCTGCGCCCGCGCAGGCAACGCTTGCGGCCCGGATCGACGACCTGGTCGCGCAGGGCGTGCCGGCCGATCTCGCGCATCGGGTCGCGGTCTTCGGCACCCTGCAGGCCGCGCTCGACGCTGCCGAGCTGGCGGCAGCGTCCGGCAGGCCGGTGGTCGAGGTCGCCGCCGTCCACTTCGCGGTGGCCGAGCGGCTGGGGCTGACGTGGCTCGCGGAGCAGATCGGGGCACTGCCGGGCGGCGCCCACTGGCACGTTCTCGCGCGCGCGGCGATGGAAGACGACGCGACGGGCATCGCGCGCAACATCACGGCCCGCGTGCTCGACCTCGATCGCGACCGAACGACGTCGACGGACGGCGAGCACGCAGCGGCGATGGCCCGCGTCGAGGCCTGGGCCTCGGCCCATGCGCGCGAGCTCGATCGAGCCATGCAGGTGCTCGACGAGGTGCGCGCCGCGGCGCCGCCCGACGCGGCGATGCTCGCCGTCGCGCTGCGTGAATTGCGCGGGCTTGCGTAGTACAGATTGTTTCGTGGCGGTAACGCGCCGCTAAACGTTGGTTTATTTCGTGACCATTCGTCGGTTTCGGTTCATCAACCGACGCGATCTGGGATAAGGTCTAGGGTCGACGCAATCGCTTCGTGAACTCATGCCGATGGGCGCACGAAGCTTCACAATGGGTTTCGCAGTACGCCGGTAGCGCTCACGCCTGCCGGTAGCCAAGAACAAGGCGCCGCGGTCGAGGCGCCGATCTGGCGACGAATTCAGGGATTTGTCATGCTCGCATCGTTCCTTGCGCGTGCTCGCGCTGCCATGTTGCAACCCGCTCGGCTCGTCATCGGCGCACTCTTCGTGAGCCTCGCGCTGGGCGCCGTCCCGGCGTTCGCGCAATCGGCCGACCTCGTGGTGAACCAGGCGGACAGCCCGGATCCCGGGCCAGCGGGCGGCGTCTTCACCTATACGATCCGCGTCGACAACAACGGACCCGACGCGGCGATCGGGGTCAATACTTCGGACACGCTGCCGCCGGGCGCCACCTTCGTCAGCGCCACCTCGACCCACGGCTCGTGCACCGCGCCGATCGCCGGCGTGTTCACCTGCGCGCTCGGCGATCTCGCGTTCCTCGAGCACGCCACCGTCACGCTGCAGGTCGTGCTGCCGGCGGCGGGCGTGTACGTGAACACGTTCACCGCGACCTCGAGCACGCCGGACCCGAATTCGGCGAACAACGTCAACGTCACCGAAGACACCACGGCGGTGAACGCGTCGAACATGACGCTCACCGTCGTCGATGCGCCCGATCCGGTCGCGGCGGGGGCCAATTACAGCTACACCGTCACCGCGGTGAACCACGGACCGGCACCCGCAACGTCGCAGACCATCTCGTTTCCGGTGCCCACTGGCGCCTGCATCCGCAGCGTGCCCACGGGAGGCGGCTGGTCGTGCACCCCGTCGGGTGGCTACCCCCTGTGTTCGGGCACGGTGTCCTGCGTGCGCAGCACCACGCTCAACAACGGCGCGAGCGCGCCCGCTCTCACCGTGCCTGCAGTCGCCAACATCGGCGGCTCGATCACCGGCTCGTTCACGGTGAGTTCGCCGCTGCCCGACGGTGACCCGACCGACAATACCGTCACCGCGACGACCACGGTCATCGGCGGGTCGTCGGACGTGCAGATGACGAAGACCGCGAGCCCGACCACCGTTGGCGTCGGGAGCAACGTCACCTATACGCTGACGCCGCGCTTCAACGGCGGCGAACCGCCGGGCACGCTCGCGCCGAACGTCATCACGGTGACCGACACGCTGGGCGCAGGGCTCAGTTTCGTGTCGGCCGCGGGTTCCGGCTGGACGTGCACCTACGCCTCACCCGTGGTGACCTGCGAGCGCCCGGGCCCCTACACCGGCGGCAACTTCACGAACATGCCGGTGATCACCATCGTCGCCACGGTCACGGCGGCGGGAACGGTCAGCAATACCGCGCGCATCGATGCTCCCGAGTCCGATCCGGTCCCGGCGAACAACCAGTCGAGCGTGAACGTCACCGGCAGCAACGACGCCGACCTGTCGATCACCAAAACGGGGCCGGGCTACGCCGTCTTCCCCGGCGACGATTTCAATTTCACCCTCACCCCGCGCAACAACGGCCCCGCGCCGCTGGCAATCGGACAGGTCGTGACCGTCACCGATACGGTGCCGGCCGGCTTCAACATCCGCGCAGCGCCTACCGGCACCGGCTGGACGTGCAGCGTGAGCGGCGCGCCGCCGTATCCCGCGGCCGGTCCGCAGACCGTCACCTGTACCCGTACGCTCGCCGCAACCTTCCCCACGGGGAACTTCCCGGCGATCACGATTCCGGCCGAGACCAACAGCGTCGGCACGTTCGTGAACAGCACCTGCGTGGCACTCTCCGGCGCGGGCCCGGTCGACAACAATCCGGCGAACAACTGCAACGGTGCGAGTGTCCCCAGCACGCCGACTGGTGCAGGCGCCGATCTCGAAGTGGTGTCCAAGACGGCAGCGCCGGATCCGGTACGTGCCGGCGAGAACCTCACCTACGTCATCAGCGTGCGCAACAACGGCCCGGTCGACGCGACCAACGTCGTCGTCACCGATTCGCTCACGAGCCTTGTCGCCACCGGCAGCCTGCAATCGGTCACGACGTCGCAGGGCACGTGCACGCCGGCCGCGCCGGCCGACGGCGCGACGATCAACCTGAGCTGTGCGTTGGGGACGCTCGTCAACGGTGGCACGGCGACGATCACCGTCGTCGTGCGACCGCTGGCCGCGACGAGCGCGGCGCGGACCAATACGGCCCGCATCAGTTCCGCGGACATTGCCGATCCCAATCGCAACAACAACAGCGGTTCGGTCACCTCGCAGGTCACGGCGCTCGTCGACATGACGCTCAGCAAGACCGACACGCCCGATCCGGTACAGGCGGGAACGCCGCTCACCTACGTCCTCACCGCGCGCAATGCGGGACCGTCGACCGCATCGACGGTGGTGGTGACCGATCCCTTGCCGGCCAACGTCGCCTTCATCTCGGCGACGGCGTCTGGCGGTGGCACCTGCACCACACCAGCCGTCAACGACGTTGGCGGTACGGTGCAGTGCACGTGGGGGTCGATCGCTACAGCGAGCCAGCAAACGGTAACCATCGTCGTGCGGCCGCTGACCGGTGCGACCAGCGTCCACAACGTGGCGAGCGTGACCACCACGACCGAGGAGGCGTCCACCACCAACAATTCGGCGACCGCCGACACGGCGGTCACCGCGGCGGCGGTCGACATCCTCGTCAACAAGGTCGACACGATCGATCCGGTCGCGGTCGGACAGACGACGGGTTACGTCGTCACGGTGACCAACGCGGGACCGTCGTATGCGACCAACGTCACGCTCGTCGACACCTTCCGTACCGGCGGTGTGCCGACGGCGACGTTCAGCTACCAGGGCAACCTCGCGATCACGCCACCGGGCGCGGGGACGTGCGCGGAGCCGGCGATCAATGCGACGACTGGCGTGATCTCGTGCGTTTTCCCGGGGCTCGCCGCGGGGCAGTCGATCCGCGTCACCTACGACATGCGCGCCGACGGCATCGACGCGGGCACGTCGGGGACGACGTTCAACCAGGCAGTGGTCGCCGCCAACGAGCCGGAAACGCAGCCCGCGAACAACACGACGGTGCACTCGACGACGTCGCGTCAGGCCGCCGATCTCGCGATCGTCAAGACCGCGTCGGCAGCGAGCGTCCTGCCGGGAGCGGCGCTGACGTGGAACCTCAACGTCACCAACAACGGGCCTCACTCGTCGACTGGCGCGAAGGTCACCGATACGCTGCCGGCCGGCGTGACCTTCGTCAGCGCGAGCCCCGGCTGCACGTTCGCGGTGGGAGTGGTGACCTGCACGCTCGGCACGCTTGCCAACGGCGGCAGTACCGCGCTCGCCATCAATGTCACCGTGAACCAGCCATTCAATGGCACGACCCCGCTCGTGAATTCGGCGACGGTCACGACCGTGAACGAGATCGATCTCGTCCCGGGCAACAACACGTCGACCGCCACGACCGACGTGACGCCGCAGGCCGACCTCGCCGTGAACAAGACGGTCGACAACGGTGCGCCGGCGGTGGGGGCGAACGTGACCTTCACGATCACCGCGCAGAACCTCGGCCCCAACGCCGCGGTGGCGGCGCAGGTTGCCGACGCGCTGCCGGCGGGCTATACGCTGGTGAGCGCCACGCCGTCGGTAGGCTCCTACAGCGGCGGTGTGTGGACGATCGGCAATTTCGCCAACGGCGCCACGGCGACGCTCACCATCGTCGCCACCGTGCAGCCGACGGGGCCGTACCTCAACACTGCGACGATCAGCTCGACGACGCAGGATCCGAATCCGAACAACAACACGTCGAGCGCCAGCACGGCGCCGTCGGTGGTATCGAGTCTCGCGCTCAGCAAGACGGTCGACAGCCCGACCTACGTGCCGGGCGGCACCGGGACGTACACCGTCACCGTGAGCAACGGCGGTCCGTCGGCGGCGAGTAACGTGACGGTCACCGACAACCTGCCTGCGGGCGTGACGCTCGGCGGGACGGTTACCTGCGTTCCCAATGGCACTGCCAACTGCGGCAGCGTGAGCGGGATCGCCGGGCAGACGGCGTTCGGTGCCACCGGCGCCTCGATTGCCGCAGGCGCGGGCAACTCGATCGTGTTCACGGTGCCGGTCACGTATGCATCGTCGCTCACGACGAATCCGCTGACCAACACCGCCACCGCGACCGCACCGTCGAGTCCGCCGGCCTCGGGCAGCGCGCACAATACGCCGACGCCGCGCGTGGCCCTCGCGGTCACCAAGACCGATGGCAGTGAAACGTACACCCCGGGGGGCACCGCGACGTACATGGTGACCATCAGGAATACGGGGCCGTCGAATTCGACGAACCTGACGGTGACCGATGCGCTGCCGACGGGTGTCACGCTCACCGGTGCGGTGACCTGTGCGCCGACCGGCGTCGCGACCTGCGGCACGGTAACCGGCGGGACGGGCGGGACTTCGTTCGGCACCACCGGGGCGACGCTGGGTGCCGCGGCCGGTGACGCGCTGGTCTTCACCGTGCCGGTGGCATTTGCGCCCGGCATGACGACCAATCCGCTGGTGAACGTCGCGACCGCGACCGACGTGCCCTCCGGCAGCACGGCGAATGGCAGCGATTCCAATACGCTGGCGCGCAACGTGTCGCTCGCCGTCACCAAGACCGACGGCAGCAGCACCTACACGCCGGGCGGCACCGCCACGTACACGATCACGGTGACCAATACCGGGTTGTCCACCGCGAGCAGCGTCACGCTGACCGACGCGCTTCCCGCGGGCGTCACGCTGACCGGAACGGTCACCTGCGCGACGGCGGGCGGCTCGGACTGCGGCACCGTCGTCGGTGGGACGGGCGGATCGATTCTCGGGACGACGACTGCGGTCATCGTGCCGGGAGCCCCGAATGCGCTCGTGTTCACCGTGCCGGTGGCGTTTGCCGCTGATCTCGCCACCGATCCGCTGGTGAATACCGCCACCGCGACCGACGGCCCGAGCGGCGCGACCGGTTCGGGTTCGGACAGCAATCGCCGGACCGCGCAGGTCAGCCTCGCCGTCACCAAGACGGACAACAGCCCGACCTACGTCCCTGGCGGCACTGCGACCTACGTGATCACGGTCACCAACACCGGGACCTCGGACGCGCTCAACGTGACGGTCCAGGATGCGCTGCCGCCAGGCGTGACCTTGACCGGAAGCGCCACCTGCGTTCCCAACGGCGTTGCGCTGTGCGGCACCGTCACCGGTACCGCCGGACAGGCGGCACTGGGGACGACCGGAGCGGCGATTGCCGCCGGCGCCGGCAATTCGCTCGTATTCAGCGCGCCGGTTGCCTTTGCCGCGAATCTCGACAGCAATCCGCTCGTCAATACGGCGACGGCCAGCGATCTCGCTTCGGGTGCGACGGCGAGCGGCAGCGACAGCAATACGCTCGCTCGGGAGGTCGCGCTCACCATCACCAAGACCGACGGCCAGGAGACGTACACGCCCGGCACCACGGCGACGTACACGATCGTGGTCGGCAATACGGGTACCTCCGACGCCGTCACGGTGGCGGTCAACGAGGTGCTGCCGCCCGGAGTGTCGATCGCTGGTCCGGTGACCTGCACGCCTGCCGGAGGGGCGAATTGCGGCACGATCCTGGGCGGCGCCATGGGCTCCGGCACGTTCGGAACGAGCGGCTCGGTCATTCCGGCGGGTGGCGGCAATACGCTCACCTTCCAGGTTCCGGTCGCCTTCGCGGCCGGGATGACCACCGACCCGCTGGTGAACACGGTGTCGGTGACCGACAAGCAATCGGGGGCGAGCGCTTCGGCGTCGGACAGCAATCGTCTCGCGACGGCCGCAGTGTCGCTCGGCAAGACGATCGCCCCAGCGACGATCGTGGCGGGCGGCAGCGCGACGCTCACCATCACGCTGGGCAATCCGACACCCAACGCAACTGCGTTGTCGGCACCCTTCGTCGATACGATGCCGGCGGGTGTCACCATCACCTCGGCCAGCAACGGCGGGACCTGTGCCGGTGTGCTGGTGACCAGCACGACGCTCACGCTGCCCGCGGGCAGCACGCTGCCGGCTGGCGGCTGCACGATCGTCGTGGCGATCACCTCATCGACCGTCGGCACGGTGATCAACACCACCGGCTCGCTCGAGACCCGCATCGGCACCGCACCCCCGGCCAGCGCACCGCTCACGGTCATCAGCGGAACGGTGCCGCAGGCCGACCTGTCGGTGGTGAAGACGGCAGGCGCTGGGTCGGTAGCCCCCGGCGGCACGATCACCTACACGATCGTTGCGCACAATGCCGGACCGTCGCCGGTCACCGGTGCCATCGTCTCGGATCCCTTCGCCAGCACGCTGAACAACGTCACCTGGACGTGTACGGCGTCGCCGGGAGCGAGCTGTCCTGCCTCCGGGGTCGGCAACCTCAACGCAGCGGTCAACCTCCCGGTCGGCGGCAGCGCCACCTTCACGGTGACCGCCAGTGTCTCCGGCTCGGCGAGCGGCTCCGTCAGCAATACGGCGACGATCACCCCGCCGCCCGGCGTCAACGATCCCAACCTCGACAACAACACGTCGACGGTCGTGGTGCCGATCCCAGGGACGCCGAAGGTCGACCTCGGCATCGTGAAGACCGCGAACGGCACCTTCACGGCCGGTCAGGTGGGGGCAACGTACACGATCGTGGTGACCAACCACGGGACCATCCCCACCTCGGGCGTGGTGACGGTGACCGACACCGTGCCGGCGGGACTCACGGCGACCGGCATCTCCGGTCCCGGCTGGACCTGCACGCAGCCTGCCGGTCCCTGCACGCGCTCCGATCCGCTGGCGCCGGGCGCGAGCTATCCGCCGATCACGCTGACCGTCAACGTGTCGGCATCGGCGTCGGGGAACGTGATCAACGTCGCCCACGTCCAGGGCGGTGGTGATCCGGGTGACGATTCGTCGACCGTGGTGACGCCGATCCAGCCGATCACGCCGCCGCCGGGGCCGACGCAACCCATTCCGGTGGACTCGCCGCTCGCGTTGCTGCTCGCCGCGCTCGCCCTGGCCCTGGCCGGTGGCTGGCAGCTGCGCCGGCAGCGGGTGAGGGTGCGCTGACACGGCGCGCCGCGGATTTGCAGCAAAGAAAAAGCCGGGCATTGCCCGGCTTTTTCTTGGGAGCGCCCGGTGGAGCGCTCGAGCGGATCGGGGTCGTCAGGCGACCATGCGCGAAGCCGAAGGGATGCCGTCGGCCTTGCCCGATCCGCGCGGGGTCAGCCCGCCTGGATGTTGCTCGCCTGCTTGCCCTTCGGGCCCTGCGTGACTTCGAAGGAGACCTTCTGGCCTTCCTTCAGCGTCTTGAACCCCGGCATGTTGATCGCGGAGAAATGCGCGAAGAGATCCTCGCCTCCGCCGTCGGGCGTAATGAAGCCGAAGCCCTTCGCATCGTTGAACCACTTCACGGTACCAGTTGCCATTTCCGAATTTCCTCAAGATAAGTGATCGGCGGGCGGGTGCCCGCCCCATGTTTCATTCTCAAGGACAGAAAAGTACGGAACCGCAATCACGAACGGCGCGGCTGCTGCCGCGCCGCCGATCGGGCTTGGGCGTGCTTAAAGTACTTGAAACAAAACACCTTTGGGAGCATACGCGAAGCGTAGCCGTTTGGGAATACCCCTTACGCCAGCGAAAATATCCCTGGAAATCGACCAGCGGCCGCCGCCAGAAGTTCCGGATCGCCGCGCGTGCCGCCGTCCCTCACTTTGCTTGACCCGCGGCGGGTGCCACCCGTACCCTCTCTGGCTTCTTGCGCCGTTGCCGGCGCAGCCACCGTCCCGACTCCGCCGAACCTCATGCCGCGCATCCTCTACGCCGATTACGACTACCCCGACATCGATCTCGAACGCGCGATCTTCGACCCTGCTGGAGTCGAGGTCGTGACTGCGCAGTGCAAGACCGAGGACGACGTGATTCGCCACGGCGCGGGCTGCAGCGCGATCCTCCTGCAGTACGCGCCGATCACCGCGAAGGTGATCGCGGCGCTCCCGCAGGTCGGGATCGTGAGTCGCATCGGCGCCGGCTTCGACACGGTCGACGTCGAGGCCTGCGCGAAGGCGGGCGTCTGGGTTGCGAATTCGCCGGATTACGGTGTGGGCGAGGTCGCCACGCACGCGCTCGCGCTGGCGCTGGCGTCGATCCGCAATATCGTCGCCTACGACCGCGACGTGCGCGCCGGCCGCTGGCACTTCGAGTCGTCGGGCACCATCCCGCGCGCCGCATCGTTGACGCTCGGCATCGTCGGCCTCGGCCGCATCGGCAAGCGCATGGCGCACATCGCGCGCGATACGTTCGCGCGCGTCGTCGCCTACGATCCGTACCTCATCGACGGCGATTTCCCGGCATACGTCGAGCGTGTGCACTCGCTCGCCGATCTCGCGCGGACCGCCGACGTGGTTTCGGTGCACACGCCGCTCACCCGCGAGACGCGCGGCATGCTCGATGCTGCATTCTTCGGCGCAATGAAGCCCGGCACGTATTTCGTCAATACCGCGCGCGGCGCGATCGTGAACATTCCTGACCTCGTCGCCGCGCTGCATGCGGGATCCGTCAAGGCGGCGGGTCTCGACGTGTTGCCCGAGGAGCCGGTGCCGCCAGGCTCACCGCTCCTCGCGCATCCGCGGGTGATCCTCACGCCGCACGCCGCGTTCTACTCGGTGGAGGCGGAGAAGGAATTGCGGCGCAAGGCGGCGCGCAACATCGTGACCTGGCTCGCCACCGGGCGGCCCGACTACGTGATCACCGCCGGGACGCGCCGGTACGCGGGTTGAAGCAACGCGGTGGCGTCCCCACAGAAGGTAGAATCAGGCACCCATCGCGCCGGAGCATCCATGAGCGTTCAAGACACCATTCGCACCCAGGTCACCACGCATCCCGTGGTGCTGTACATGAAGGGCACACCGCAATTTCCGCAGTGTGGTTTTTCGGCGACCGTGGCCGAGATCCTGAAGCGCTGCGGCGTCACCGATTACTACTCGGTCAACGTCCTCGCCGACGAGGACGTGCGCCAGGGCATCAAGGATTACGCCAACTGGCCCACGATCCCGCAGCTCTACGTCAACGGCGAGTTCGTCGGCGGCTGCGACATCGTGCGCGAGATGTATTCGAGCGGCGAACTGCAGAAGCTCCTGGCGTCGCCGGCGGCATAGCGCGCCGTCACGTCCGGGTGCGCGCCGCGCGCTTGACGTCGGGGATCCGGCGCAGCGCGCGCAGCACCTGCGCGAGGTGCCGGCGGTCGCGCACCTGCACGCCGAAGAACATCGCGATCACTTCTGCGCCATCCGGGCGCTCCATCGACACCGTATCGATGTTCGCTTCGGCGTCGCCGATGGCGGTGGCGATGGCGGCGAGGAGGCCGGGCCGATCCGCGACCAGCAGTCGGATGCCGGTTCCGAAGACGCCCTGCACCTCGGGCGCCCACTCGACGTCGACGACTTCGCCCGGATCGTTGCGCTGTTTCTTGAGCGTCGCGCAATCGCGCGTGTGCACGACGAGTCCCTGGCCACGGCGGAACTGGCCGATGATCGCGTCGCCCGGAATCGGGCGGCAGCACTTCGCGTACTGGATCGCCACGCCTTCGACGCCGCGTAGCGTCAGCGCGCCGAGCTTGCCCGGCATCGGCGCCTGCGCCGGATCGTCCACCTTCCCCGGCACCTTGGTGAGCGCTTGCGCGACCACGAAGGAGAGCCGCTTGCCGAGGCCGATGTCGGCCAGGATGTCGAGCTGGCTCTTGGCGCCGTACTCTTTGGCGAGCGCCTCCCAGCGTTCCCAGGAGATCGCCTGCGGTTCGACCTTGAGCGTGGCCAGCGCCTGATCGAGCAGCCGCTCGCCGAGCGCGGCCGATTCCTTCTGCTGCAGGCCCTTCAGATAATGCCGGATGCGCGAGCGCGCCTTGCCGGTGCCCACGAACGACAGCCACGACGGATTGGGGCGCGCGGTGGGCGAGGTCAGGATCTCGACGTGGTCGCCGTTCTTCAACTCGGTGCGTAGCGGCAGCAGGTCGTAGTTGATGCGTGCCGCGACGCAGTGATGGCCGATGTCGGTGTGCACCCCGTAGGCGAAGTCGACCGCGGTGGCGCCGCGCGGCAGCGCCATGATCTTGCCCTTCGGCGTGAAGACGTAGATCTCGTCCGGAAAGAGGTCGCCCTTGACGTTCTCCAGAAACTCCATCGAGTCCTTGGTATCGGACTGGATCTCGAGGAGGCTTTGCAGCCAGCGCGACGTTTCGCGCTGCGCCTCGGCGAGGTCGAGCTCGCCGCCGGCCTTGTACAGCCAGTGCGCCGCCACCCCCGCTTCGGCCACGCGATGCATGTCGTGGGTGCGGATCTGCACCTCGAGCGGCGTGCCGAACGGGCCGAAGAGCGTGGTGTGCAGCGACTGGTAGCCGTTGGCCTTGGGGATTGCGATGTAGTCCTTGAACTTCCCGGGGATCGGCTTGTAGAGCTCGTGGAGGGCGCCGAGCGCCGCGTAGCAGTTGGTCTTGTCGGCCACCAGCACGCGCACGCCGTAGATGTCGAAGACCTGCGCGAAGCTGCAGCGCTTCTCGCGCATCTTGCTGTAGACCGAATAGAGCGATTTCTCGCGGCCGTTCACCACGGCGACGACGTTTTCCTTGGCGAGTCCCTCCCGGATCACGTCGAGCAGGCGGTTCATCACCTCGCGGCGGTTGCCGCGCGCCGCCTTGATCGACGTCGCCAGCACGCGATAGCGCATCGGATTGAGCTGCTTGAACGACAGGTTCTGCAACTCGAGGTAGAGCGAGTTGAGGCCGAGGCGATTGGCGATCGGCGCGTAGATGTCGAGCGTTTCCTTGGCGATCCGCTTGCGCTGCGCCGGCGCCATCGCATCGAGCGTGCGCATGTTGTGCAGGCGGTCGGCGAGCTTGATGAGGATGACGCGCACGTCGCGCGCCATCGCGAGCAGCATCTTGCGAAAGCTCTCGGCCTGGACTTCCTCACGGCTCGTGAACTCGATCTGGTTGAGCTTGGACACGCCGTCGACCATCTCGGCCACCGGCCCGCCGAACTTGCTCTCGAGTTCGACCTTGCTGACCGCGCTGTCCTCCATCACGTCGTGGAGGAGCGCCGCGGCGAGACCCTGCGCGTCGAGCCGCCACTGCGACAGGATCGACGCCACCGCGAGCGGGTGCGTGATGTACGGCTCGCCCGACTTGCGGAACTGCCCGCGATGCGCCGTTTCGGAGAATTCGAAGGCGCGATTGACGAGCGCGACGTCGGGGGCGGGGAGGTAGTGCCCCAGGCGCTTGGTGAACTCCGCGATCTCGGACATGCGCTGTTACATGCGTCCGGGATCGCGCTGGATCAAATGCTGGCGGTCGGCAGCGTCGGCCCGGTCCTGGTCAACATCTCGATGCCGATCTTGCCCGCTGCCATCTCGCGCAGCGCGATGACCGTCGGCTTGTCGCGATCGGCGTCGACCATCGGTGCGGAGCCGGCCGTGATCTGGCGGGCGCGGTTGGTCGCCGCGAGCGTCAGCTCGAAGCGATTGGGAATCCTGGCAAGACAATCCTCGATGGTGATGCGGGCCATGGGTACTCCGTTCGACAGTTATGGGCGCAAGAGTTCGGCGATCAGCACGGCGTGCCGCGCCTGCTGTCGCGACGCCGCCAGCCGCGCCGCGCGGACGATCACTGAAAGATCATCGACTGCTCTCGCAAAGTCCTGATTCATAATAACATAATCGAATTCGCCGACGTGGCGCATCTCCTCTTGCGCGGCATCGACGCGGCGCGCGATCACGTCTGGCGCATCCTGCCCGCGCCGGTTGAGTCGTTCCTCGAGCGAGGCGAGCGACGGCGGCAGGATGAAGATCAGGATCGATCCGGGGATGAGCGTGCGGACCTGGCGGGCGCCCTGCCAGTCGATCTCGAGGAGGACGTCGTGCCCTGCCGCAACCTCGGCGGCGAGCCACGTGGCCGAGGTCGCGTACCAGTTGCCGTGGACGTGCGCGTGCTCGAGGAACTCGCCACGCTCGCGCAGCGCGTGGAACGTGGCCTCGTCGACGAAGTGGTAATCGACGCCGTCGCGTTCGCCGGGACGCGGCGCGCGAGTGGTGTACGACACCGACAGCCGCATGCCGGGCTCGCGTTCGAGGAGGGCGCGCACGAGGCTCGTCTTGCCGCCGCCGGACGGAGCGGCCAGCACGAAGAGGCAGCCCGACGCCGGCGGCGCCTGGGTGGCGATGACGGTGGGTGCGATCATCGTGTGGTCGAGTCCGGGCCGGTGCGGTGCGCTCCGGGCAGCGCCGGGGAGTCCCCAGCGACGAATGGCGCGCGCAGCGGCGTGCGCGGACGCGCCGGACGTCCCATCCTAGCGCGCCACCCCGGCGCGGAACTTGGCGATGGCCTTGCCCTTGGCGTCGACCAGCGTCAACGCGTCGCCCGCGAGGCGAAAGCGCGCCGCCTGCTCGAGCGCCTTGAGGAAGGCTGCCTCCTGTTCCATCCCCTCGGGGCACATCATCATGGTGCCGGCCATCTGCGTGAAGCGCAGGCGCTCGCCCTCCTGCTCGAAGCCGCCCACCACGTTGTTGCACCCCCCGCTGCCGCTGGCCCGAGTGTCGTTGCCATCGAGGACGAGGTGCGGCTCGCGCTGGTCCTTGAAGGTGCGGGCTGGCTTGCCGCTGAGCGCGATGAGCTTCCAGTACGTGCCGCGCAGCGGCGGGGGACCCTTGCGCGCCGCTGGGGCCGCGTCCTTGGCGAGGACGAATGGCGCGTGTTCACTCGCTGCTCCGGCCGGGAGCGGTGCGGCGGTCAGGACGAAGGCTGCGATCCCCGCGATGCAGCAGGCGGGGAGGCCCGGATACCGCGGCGAGGTTCCGGATGGCGTCGGCGCCCGGGCCCGCCGGTTGCGCGCGCTCCCGTGCTCGTCGGTCGGCGCCGCGACGCTCGGCGTGCCGGAGACGGGATACAGCCGGGAGGGCACGGCAGCATGCGTGCGCATGGGGGCCTGCGACGAGGCAAAGAGGGCAATTCTACCAAGCGGCGAGTGGGTGGTGCGCACCGGGGCCGAGCCCGGACGGCCGGCGGGACCCGACGGCCGTGGCCAAGCAGGCTATTCGACGTTCTGCACCTGCTCGCGCATCTGCTCGATCAGCACCTTCAATTCGAGCGACGCCTGCGAGACTTCGGTGTCGACCGATTTCGAGCCCAGGGTATTGGCCTCGCGGTGCAGTTCCTGCGCGAGGAAATCGAGCCGCTTGCCGGCACTGCCGCCGGCGGCGATGACGCGGCGCACTTCGGCGACGTGCGTGGTGAGGCGCGCGAGCTCCTCGGCGACGTCGACCTTGGTCGCGAACAAGGCGAGCTCCTGCTTCAGCCGCTCCTCGTTGGGGTCGAGATTCGCTTCGCGCAAGCGGGCCGCGAGTCGATCCGCATAGGCCACGTGGATCGCCGGTACTCGCGGCAGCACCCGCGCCACCTGCGCCTCGATCCCGGCGCAGCAGGCTTCGAGCACGGCAGCGGTTTTCTCGCCTTCGCGGCGGCGCGCCGCGCCCAGTTCGCGCAGCGCCTCGCCGACGAGCGCGGTGAGTCGCTCGGCGAGGGTGGTCGCCGGGACGCTGGGCTCGGCGAGCACGCCCGGCCAGCGCAGGATCTCGTGGACCGACAGCGGGCGTGCCGTGGGCAGGGCGCGCGTGACCTCGGCGGCCGCCGCCGCCAGGTCGGCCACGCGCTGGGCATCGATGGCCAGCCCGGTGGCTCCCTGCTGCGTGCGGTTGAGTGACACGCGGCACTCGACCTTCCCGCGTCGCAGGGCTCCCGACAGCAACTCGCGCAAGCCGGGCTCGGCGGCGCGCAATTCGTCGGGAAGGCGCAGCGAAAGATCGAGATAGCGGTGATTGACCGAGCGCAGATCGACGACGAGGGCAACCCCCGGTAAATCGGCGGTCGCCGCGGCAAAGCCGGTCATGCTGAGGATCATCGGGATTTTCGTCGGTAAACTTCGCCGTGGAAGGGGCGGCGCGGGCCGCATTGTCGCACTTTCCCGAGAGCGCGGGACGCCGGGCGCGGGTGGCGAAAACGCGCGCCTTCGCCGCCTTCCTTTACTTTGGCGGCATGGTTATCGAAAATGACGATGCTCGCGGCCGCGAGCGAATCCTGATCGCGGCCGTTGGCATGCGAATTGCACCATCCGGAGTCGCCGACTCCGGCCCGTTCTACGCCGCCGCTTCGCAACTCGAACCGCCCGACTCTCATGCCCGTCACCAACCAGGCCCTGGCCGGGGGATATCAGCTCCTCAACTACCGGATCGATCGGCAGATCAGCCGGGGCGGCTTCTCCATCGTCTACCGCGCCTTCGACGAGGAAGGCAGCCCGGTAGCGATCAAGGAGTACCTGCCGTCGTCGCTGGTGCTGCGCACCGAGGGTGACATCGTGCGGGCGAGTTCGGCGGAGAACGTAACCTCGTTCCGCTACGGGATGAAGTGCTTCTTCGAGGAGGGTCGCGCGCTCGCCAAGATCAACCACCCGAACGTGGTGCGCGTGCTGAACTTCTTCCGCGCCAACGAGACGGTGTACATGGTGATGCGCTACGAGCGCGGCCGTACGCTGCAGCAACACATCCAGATGCGCCAGGACCAGATGTCCGAGCGACTCGTGCGGCACGTCTTCATGCACCTCCTGAACGGCCTGCGCGAGGTGCACACGCACAAGCTCCTGCACCTCGACATCAAGCCGGCCAATATCTACCTGCGCACCGACGGCAGCCCGGTGCTGCTCGATTTCGGCGCGGCGCGGCAGACGCTCACCAGCGCGCGGCCCAAACTCGCGCCGATGTACACGCCCGGCTTCGCAGCGCCCGAGCAGTATCGCGAGCCCGACCGCCTGGGGCCGTGGACCGACGTCTATGGCGTGGGGGCGTCGATGTTCGCCTGCCTCGCGGCCTTCGCGCCGCAGGCGGCCGACGCGCGCATGTCCGAGGATCATCTCGTCTCGGCGAAGAAGATCTGGGCGGGCCAGTACTCGGACAACATCCTCGACGTGATCGACTGGTGCCTGCGCCTCGACCCGCTCGAGCGACCGCAAAGCGTGTTCGCGCTGCAAAAAGCGATCCGCGACATACCGCCGATGAAGCGCAAGCTTGGCCTGTTCGGCAATCTGAAGAAGATGCTCTTTTCCGAGATCGGCGCCTGACGTCACTCGCGGCCGGTCCGGGTTCCCGTCGAATTCACGCTCGCGCATGCGCTTCACGATCTTCCAGGAATCACGCAAGGGTTCGCGCAAGACCAATCAGGACCGCATCGCGTACACCTACAGCCGCGACGCGCTCCTGCTCGTCGTGGCCGACGGCATGGGGGGGCACGCGGGAGGTGAGATCGCGGCGCAGATCGCGGCGCGGCTCTTCATCGAGCGCTTCCAGCAGGAGGCGAAGCCGATCCTCAAGAACCCGCTCAAGTTCCTGCAGGACACCATGCTGCGCGCGCATGCCGCGCTGGCGTCGTACGCCAACCAGTTCTCGATGCTGGAGACGCCGCGCACGACCTGCGTTGCGTGCATCGTGCAGGCGGGACACGCCTACTGGTGCCATGTGGGCGACTCGCGCCTGTACCTGTTCCGCCAGGGCGGCCTCATCGGGGCGACCAAGGATCACTCGAAGGTGCAGTACCTGGTCGACCAGGGGATCATCGCCGCCAGCGAAGTTCCCGTGCATCCCGATCGCAACAAGATCTTCAGTTGCCTGGGCGGACTCGTCGATCCGGTGATCGATCTGTCGCGGCGCACGCCGCTGCGCAACGGCGACGTCCTCGTCCTGTGCACCGACGGGCTGTGGAGCGTCCTCGACCAGCACGAGATCGCCACCTGGCTCACGTCGACGCCGATTCTCACCACCGCCCCACAGATGATGCGCGAGGGGGAGAAGCGCGGCGGTCCCGACGGCGACAATCTGTCGGCGATCATCGTCCGCTGGGGACCGGAGACGCTGACCGACGAGCAGACCACCACCGTCACCGAAGCCCTCGGCATCGGCGATTTCGAGACGCAGATCGAGCGCACGCTGACGCTTACCGATCGCAAGGGAACCCAGCGCGACCTCACCGACGACGAGATCGAGCACGCGATCGAGGAGATCCAGTCGACCATCCAGAAATATCGGCGCTGAGCGCGCCAGTATGATCCCTGATCCCTGATCCCTGACCTCTGAATGCGTCAACTGATCATCGACACCGAGACCACCGGACTCGATCCCCGCGAAGGGCACCGGATCATCGAGCTCGCGGCGCTCGAGCTCGTGGATCGCCGTCCGAGCGGACGCACGCTCCATCTGCACTTCGATCCGGAACGCGAGATCGACGCCGGCGCGACCGAGGTGCACGGGAAGAGCTGGGAGGATCTCAAAGGGCAGCCGCGATTTCGCGATCGCGTGGAGGAGGTCGTCGAATTCCTGCGCGGCGCGCAGTGGGTCATCCACAATGCGCCGTTCGATCTCGCGTTCATCGACCACGAGTTGGGCTTGCTCGAGCGGCCGCTGGCGGCGGCGCTCCACGACGGCGTGATCGATACGCTTGTGCTGGCGCGGGAGACTTTTCCCGGCAAGCGCAACAACCTCGACGCGCTGTGCGAGCGCTTTGGCGTGTCGAATGCGCAGCGCACGCTGCACGGGGCCCTGCTCGATGCGCAACTCCTGGCCGAGGTGTACCTCGCGATGACCCGTGGCCAGGAGTCGCTCACGATCGACATGGGCGTCCGCGAGGGACTCGCGGCGCTGGCGCTGCCGCGTGCTGCCGACGGGCAGTCGGCCATCCTGATCATCGCGCCGACGGTGGAAGAGGAGGCGGCACACGAGGCGTATCTCGATGCCCTCGCTCGCGAGACCCGCGGGCGCTGCCTGTGGCGCGCCACCGCGTGAGATGGCACCCCGCGCGCCAGTTCCGGATGTCGAGGCTTCGTCATGGATCTGATCCTCTGGCGCCACGCCGAAGCCGAGATGGGGATCCCGGACCTCGACCGGCGTCTGACCGCGAAGGGCGTGAAGCAAGCGGCGCGCATGGCGCAGTGGCTCGATGCGCGGCTGCCGGATAGCTGCCGCATCCTGGTGTCACCGGCCGAGCGTACGCAGCAGACCGTGCAGGCCTTGCAGCGCAAGTACCGTACGCTCCCGGAGCTCGCGCCCGGAGCGAGTGCAGCCACCGTGCTGGCGGCGGCCAACTGGCCCGACTCCCGCGAGCCGGTACTCGTCGTCGGACATCAGCCCACTCTGGGCTTCGTCGTCTCCTTGCTGCTCTCTGGACAGGAGGCCTACTGGTCGATCCGCAAGGGCGCGGTGTGGTGGCTGTCGCACCGGGCGCGCGAGGAAACGGGTGCGGTCGTGGTGAAGGCCGCGCTCGCTCCCGAATTCGTGTAGACGCCGGAGCGCTGCGGCCCTGCGTCGCCGCGCCTACGGCTTCCAGCCGCGACCGGCCGCGCGCCACTGCGCACGCTCGAGGTCGAGAAGATGCGCCGTCAGCGGGTGCGACTCGAGCCAGTGTTTCGCGATGCGAAAGTGGATCGTCTTGTCGACGCCAATCGCAATGCGTGGAAGGTCGACCGCGCGGCGTGCGTGGTGGAACAGCACGGCCAGGCGCAAAGCGAGCACCTGGGCGACGGTGTCGGCGTCGCGCATGGCGGGGAGCACCTTGGCGAGATTGCCGCGACAGCCGAGCGTGAGCGCGGCGATGTAGCGCTGCTCCTGTGCCGAGAATCCGGGCATGTCGGCGTTCTGGAGGATGTACGCGCTGTGCTTGTGAAAGCCGAGGTGCGACACGCTATGGCCGATCTCGTGCAGGAGTCCCGCCCACTCGACGAATTGCGCCTGGTGCGGGTCGGGCGTCGGGGAGGCCTCGAGGTACAAGGCCCGCGCCATGCTGGCGACGCGCCTTGCGTGCGCGCGATCGACGCGGTAGCGCGCGGATAGGCTGCCCACCGTGACCGCCCGGGTATCGCGGTGCGCGGTGCGACCCAAGAGGTCGTAGAGCACGCCCAGGCGCAACGCCCCGCCGACCGGCGCGATGCGCTCGACGCCCAGTTCGGCGACCGCGGCCGCCATCACGGCGAAACCGCCGGCCAGCACCGGCGCGCGCTCGGGCTTGACGCCGGCCAGGGTGAGGCGATCGGCGCGCCCGGCGTCGATCATCAGGCGCCGCAGGCGGGCGAGGCCGCGCGGCGTGATGCCGCCGGCGGACAATCCGTTCTCCTCCAGGATCGCGGCGAGGGCGAGCGCGGTGCCCGACGAGGCGAAGGCTTCCCGCCAGTGCTCGCATCCGAACTCGCGGGCGATCGCTTCGATCTCGGCGCGCGCATGCGTTTCGGCCTTGCAGAACGCCGAGGCACGCAGCGAACCGGTCGGAAAGAACATCGACGTCATGCTGACGCAGCCCAGCTTGAGGGAGGCGAGGCGTCTGGGGACCATGCCGCGGCCGACGATGAACTCGGTCGATCCGCCGCCGATGTCGATGACGAGCCGCGGTTCGCGGGCCGCGGGGAGCACGTGGGCGACGCCGAGATAGATGAGGCGCGCCTCTTCGTGCCCGCCGATGACGTCGATCGGGAAGCCCAGCGTCGCCTCCGCCTGGGGCAGGAACGAGGCAGCGTTGCGCGCCACCCGAAAGGTGTTCGTGGCGACTGCGCGTACCGCCGACGGATGCAGCCCGGAGAGTCGTTCCCGGAAGCGCGCGAGGCAGGCGAGCGCGGTCTTGCGAGCGCCGATCGTCAGATTGCCCTTGGCGTCGATGCCGGCCCCGAAGCGGATCGTCTCGCGCCAGGTGTCGAGGCTGAAGATCTGGTCACCTTCGACGCGGCCGACCTCGAGGCGAAAGCTGTTGCTGCCGAGGTCGACGACGGCCAGCGTCCCCGGGCTGAGGCGCGCGGCGAGGCGTTCCAGCGACAGGGGCAGGCGGCGCATGCGAAGGCGGGGGTGCGAAGTGCCCGCGAAGCCTAGCAGATGCCGATGGCGGTCGCCGCTTATGCGGCGCGGACGCCGGCGCGCAGCGCGCCTGTTACCCTAACCGGCTCGGCGCATTCCGCGTTTCGGCCATCATGCCCATCGACTACCTCCAGAAAATCCTCACCGCGAAGGTCTACGACGTCGCGATCGAATCGCCGCTCGACGAAGCGGTCACGCTTTCGCAAAGACTCGGCCAGCGCGTCCTCCTCAAGCGCGAAGACACCCAGTCGGTCTTCTCGTTCAAGTTGCGCGGAGCGTACAACAAGATGGCGCGCCTGCCGGCGACGGCACGGGCGAAGGGTGTGATCGCCGCTTCGGCGGGCAATCACGCGCAGGGGGTGGCACTGGCCGCGCAGCGCTTGCAGTGCGCCGCCACCATCGTCATGCCGGTGACCACGCCGCAGATCAAGATCGCCGCGGTCGAGGCGCGCGGTGCCAAGGTGCTCCTGCACGGCGACTCGTATTCCGACGCCTACGACGAGGCGCAGCGCCAGCAGGCGCGCGCCGGCACGACATTCGTGCATCCGTACGACGATCCCGATGTGATCGCCGGACAGGGCACGATCGGCATGGAGATCCTGCGTCAGTGCCCGGGGCCGCTCGACGCGATCTTCGTCCCGGTGGGCGGTGGCGGCCTCATCTCGGGGATCGCCGCCTACGTGAAGCGCGTGCGGCCGCAGGTCAAGGTGTTCGGCGTGCAGCCGGTCGACTCGGATGCGATGACGCGCTCGATCGCCGCCGGGCGGCGCGTGCGCTTGCCGCAGGTCGGATTGTTTGCCGACGGCGTGGCGGTCAAGCAGGTCGGCAAGGAGACGCTGCGCCTGGCGCGCGAACTGGTCGACGGCATGATCACCGTCGACTCGGATGCGATCTGCGCGGCAATCAAGGATGTCTTCGCCGACACCCGCTCGATACTGGAACCGGCGGGCGCGCTTGCCGTGGCGGGCATCAAGGCGCATTGCGAGCGGCAGCACGCGCCGGGGCACACCTACGTGGCGATCGCGAGCGGCGCCAACATGAACTTCGACCGGCTGCGCTTCGTGGCCGAACGTGCCGAGTTGGGCGAGGCGCGCGAGGCGATCTTTGCCGTCACCATCCCCGAGCGCCCCGGCAGCTTCCGGGAATTCTGTGCATTGCTCGGCAATCGGAGCATCACCGAATTCAATTACCGCTACGCGGATCCGCGCCGGGCGCACCTCTTCGTCGGCGTCGAGGTGGCCGGCCGCAAGGCGACGGCCGAGCTTCTCGCGCAGTTCCACAAGCATCGCATCGAGGCCTACGACCTGTCCGACAACGAGATGGCGAAGCTCCACGTTCGCTACCTCGTCGGCGGGCACGCGCCCGCGGCCGAGCACGAATTGCTGTACCGCTTCGAATTCCCCGAGCGTCCGGGCGCCTTGCTGCGTTTTCTGGAGAGCATGAGCGCCGGCTGGAACATCAGCCTGTTCCATTATCGCAACCACGGCGCCGACTATGGTCGCGTCCTGGTCGGAATGCAGGTTCCCCCGAAGGACAAGGCTGATTTTCGACGTTTTCTGGCGCGCCTCGGATACGCCTGCGTCGACGAAAGCGCCAATGTCGCGTACGGCATGTTCCTCGGCCGCTGAGATCCGCGGCAGGGCGCGACCGCGCACGGCACGGACTGCCGCAGCGCGTCACGTGCGGCCGGGGAAAATTGCCGCACTGTTGCGTTTTCCTTTTTTTTTGCCTGCGGGGCGATTTCCGGCAAGCTTTATGCTCTAGTCAACACGTCGGGGCCATGGCAGACTTGAACACGACAGCTTGTGGTGGTCGGCGCAGCGATGGCGTACCGGACCCGGGGCGGTCGAGGCGGAAGCCGCGGTGGCGCGTCGGTTGGGCAGGGGTCGTTCGAGCGACAAGGGAGCAGGAAGGAGCGCGAGCCAGTGGCGGACCAGAATCCATTGCAGGGCACCAAGGTGATGGTGATCGACGACTCGAACACGATTCGCCGCAGTGCGGAGATCTTCCTGCTGCAGGCGGGATGCACGGTCATCCTGGCCGACGACGGGTTCGACGCACTCGCCAAGATCGCGGATCACCGTCCCGACGTCGTCTTCGTCGACATCATGATGCCGCGACTCGATGGCTACCAGACCTGCGCGCTCATCAAGAAGAATGCGTATTTCCGCGAAACGCCGGTGGTCATGCTCTCGTCGAAGGATGGGCTCTTCGACCGCGCGCGCGGACGCATGGTCGGCTCGGACCAGTACCTCACCAAACCGTTCACCAAGGACAGCCTGCTGAAGGCGGTGGCGACGCACGTGAACAAGGCGGCCGCATGACCCGCACCGGGCCGTCCACCGGTTCGGATGGCGGCGGGTTGCGTTGGCGGGGCGCCGCCGATCCGCACTGCCGGCAGAACAATCGTAACGATCGCACGAGGGATGCGTTGTGGCCAACAGCAATCGGGGCGTAGACGAACCGCGGGCGCCGCTGACGGCGGCGGAAGTCGTGGGCTCGCACAAGGGCGCCGCCAGGGGTCCGCAAAAATGCATCCTGGTGGTCGACGATTCGCCCACCGAGCGCCATGTCCTGAACGACATGCTCACCAAGTCGGGTTTCGAGGTGGTGACCAGCGACAACGGGGAGGACGCCATCCTCAAGGCGCGGACGCTCAAGCCCGACTTGATCGTCATGGACGTGGTCATGCCTGGCTTGAACGGCTTCCAGGCCACGCGCGCGATCAGTCGCGACCCGCAGACGCGCACCATCCCGATCATCCTGTGCACGTCGAAGAGCCAGGAGACGGACAAGATCTGGGGCATGCGCCAGGGTGCCCGCGACTACGTCGTGAAGCCCGTCGACCGTGACGAGCTTCTCGCGAAGATCGCCGCCATCGGCTGATCGCGCGAGCACTCGATCATGGCCCGTGCCGCAAAACTCGATCTGCGCGTCTTCCAGCGGGAACTCGCCACCCGGCTCAATGCCAAGACCGCGGCGCAGGTCGCGTCGTCTCGCCTTGGGTTCGCCTGCGGCGAGGGCCGATGGCTGGTTCGTCTCGCCGATGCGGGGGAGGTCGTGCCTTTGCCATCGGTGGCGGCGGTGCCGCTTACCAGGCCCTGGTACCTGGGCATCGCGAATATCCGCGGCAACCTCTATAGCGTCGTCGACTTCGCGCGATTCCTCGGGCACGCCACCGGTGCGGTCGGCAGTCAGGCGCGTCTCGTGCTCTTCGGGCCGCGCACCGGAGGACTCAACGCCGGTCTGGTGGTGCCGCAGGTCCTCGGCCTGCGCAATGTCGCCGAATTGGCGCCCGCCGGGGCGGCCGACGACGCGGCGGATTGGTATGGCGCGCGCTGGATGGATGGCAACGGCGAGGCGTGGCAGGAAATCGACCTCGCGGCGCTCGCCCGCGATCCGGCGTTCTTGCAAGTCGGGCTCTAGGCAGAGGACTGCGGCACATACGGGCCGGCAGTGGGAGACAAACGCACAATGGCACTCAAATTCGGAAATCTCTTCGGCGGCGGCAAGGTGAAAGGGCTCGACGACGAGATCGAGCTTCCCACGACGCAGGTCAAGATGGCCGCCGGCGCGGTGCCGGTCGGCTACGATCCGCTGGCGTCGCCGACGATCATGGAGCAGGCGCGCTCGGTGGCGGCGCCGGCGGCGCAGCCCAGGCGCCTGCCGATCATCGGCCACCTGACGGTGGTCAAGCAATTCCAGGTGCTCGGCGCCTTGATGATCGCCTTCCTCCTCCTGGCGGTGCTCATGGTGTTCCTCGACACGCGGCAGTCGACGCAGGCGGCGGCGGCGGCGGCGACGGCGACCGAGATGCAGATGCTCTCGCAGCGTCTCGCCCGCGGCAGCGCCCTGGCGGCGCAGGGGCAGGCTGCGGCGTTCGCCACGGTGAAGGACAGTCGCGAAAAATTCAAGGCCAACTTCGAGGCGCTGAATACCGGAGGGACGCTGCGCGGGGTGAGCCTGTCCTCCGCACGCGACGGCGCGGCGGGCCCGCTCCTCGACGACGTAGCCGCGCGGTGGCAGCGCGTCGATCGCGCGGCTCGCGAACTCGTCGAAAACGAATCGAGCCTGACCACCCTCGCCAAAGGACTCGACGCGCTCAACACCGGCAACAGCACGCTGCTCGACCTCGCGCAGCAGGCGGCGGCGCAGATCGCGCAAGGGGGCGGCAGCCTGCGCGAGATCGATTTCGCGAATCAGCTCGCCGTGCTCTCGCAGCGTATCGCGAAGAACGCGAACGCACTCGCCTCGTCGGATGAGATCGACCCGGAAGTCGCTTTCCTCCTCGGCAAGGACACGGGGACCTTCCGCGACATCGTCGCCGGACTGCTGCGCGGCAGCGATACGCTGCGGCTGCCGGCCGTGCGCGGCGACGAGGCGCGCGCCACCCTCGTCGATCTGCAGAAGCGCTTCGCCGCCTACGAGACCGGTACCGCGGCGATCCTCGCCAACATGCCGAAGCTCGTCGTCGCCAAGCAGGCGGCACGCAGCGTCAATACCGAGGCCGACGGACTCCTCGCGGCCAGCACCAAGCTCGCGGACACCTACGTCGACAATCCCTGGCGGACGTGGACGGTGGTGGCCGCCGTCTTGTTCGCGGCGCTGGCGCTCGCGGCTCTCGTGCTCTTGGGCAAGGTCTTCCTGGACGACGCCCGACTGCGCGCGATCGACAGCGAGGGCGAGAACAAGCGCAACCAGGAGGCCATCCTGCGGCTGCTCAACGAGATGGGCAATCTCGCCGACGGCGACCTGACCGTGCAGGCGTCGGTGACCGAGGATGTGACCGGCGCCATCGCCGATTCGATCAACTTCACGATCGAGGAACTGCGCACGCTGGTGCGCGGCATCAACTCGGCGACCGACCAGGTGACGCGTGCCACCCAGGAGACGCAGGCGATCTCCAACCGGCTCTACGAGGCATCGCAGCGGCAGAACCGCGAGATCCAGCAGGCGTCCGCCTCCGTGCTGCAGATGGCGCAGTCGATCAACGACGTGTCGCAGACCGCGAACCAGTCGGCGCGCGTGGCGCAGCAGTCGCTCGCGGCCGCCGAGAAAGGCGGTACGGTGGTGCAGAACCAGATCGCGGGGATGAACGAGATCCGCTCGCAGATCCAGGATACGTCGAAGCGCATCAAGCGGCTCGGCGAGTCGTCGATGGAGATCGGCGAGATCGTCGAGCTCATCTCGGACATCACGGAGCAGACGAACGTGCTGGCGTTGAACGCGGCGATCCAGGCGGCCTCCGCAGGCGAAGCGGGGCGCGGCTTCACGGTGGTGGCCGAGGAGGTGCAGCGATTGGCCGAGCGCTCGGGGGAGGCGACGAAGCAGATCGAGGCGATCGTGAAGACGATTCAGGCAGATACCCAGGACGCGGTCGCGGCCATGGAGAAGTCGACCGTGGGCGTGGTCGAAGGAACCAAGCTCTCCGATGCGGCGGGTCAGGCGTTGACCGAGATCCAGACGGTGTCGCGCGACCTCGCCGAGTTGATCTCGCGGATCTCGACGCAAACCCAGATGCAGTCGACGTCGGTGACCGACGTGACGCGCGGCATGCAGGGCATCCTGCAGATCACCGAGGAGACGACCGAGGGCACCAAGCAGACGAACGTGTCGATCGGACAGTTGACCAAGCTCGCGCAGGAACTGCGTTCGTCCGTTGCCGGCTTCAAGGTCTGAACGGAGAGCCTTCACAAAGAGACGCCGAGACGCCGAGAGAAGGCAATCTTTCTCTGTGCCTCTGCGTCTCCTGT
>JBDHRR010000154.1:0-7302 GCA_039807685.1 Burkholderiales bacterium | reverse complement strand
CGGCGGCCGCGCACGTGCATGTGGACGTCACCCGCCGCCACCGCCGGCAGGCCGGTGGCCCGCGCCAGCGCCACGAGGGAGGCCACGCGGGCAGCGTCCCCCGCCCGCGCGCAGCGTTCGACGGCGAGCCAGGCGCGGTCGGCGAAGACCTCGCGGAACCAGCCCGCGTCGCGGCGCGCGTCGAGGTCATTCGCATCGCCGCGGGACCCGGGAAGCCACAGCGCGAGACAGCGCGTCGCGAGTGCGGCGACGTCGTCGCGGTCGAGGCGGTAGGTTCCTTTCGGCGCGTTACGGCGTCCGCGCGTGACGAGCTGCGCGAGGTCGCCGTAGCTGTCGCGGTCGGTGGCGTGGAGGACGAGCCGCAAGCCGTCGACGAGCGTGAATTCGCTGCCGATGACGAGCGGCATTCGCGGCGCATCGGCCGTTGCCTGCGCAGCCAGGTGCGCGCGGACCACGCCTGCCACCGAGCACTCGTCGGTGATGGCGAGCGCGCGGTAGCCGAGGCTTCGTGCCCGCGCCACCAGCTCGGCCGGATGCGAGGCACCGCGCAGGAACGAGAAATTGGTGAGGCAGTGCAGCTCGGCGTACGGCGGGAGGAGATCGGCGACCATGAGTACGAGGCAGCGTACGGGGCGTGAGTCGCGCCGGCGATCGCGGGAGATCGGCGAGGCAAAGGGTGCGGGGAGAGCCCGACGGGATGGCCCTGATACCGTATGAATATACGGTAATCGCCATAATCAACGCAAGCGCGCCGCGACCTGAACACAAATAATTCCTATTTGCGTTACGATGCCGAAGCTGATAACGTGACGATTCGCGAACGAACCTGAGGCAAGACCGGCCACCGTCGTTCGCTTCCGCGTCCTCGAAACAACCCCGATGAATCAACGTCTTGCATCGACCGTCTCCGCGCTCCGCGTGGTGGTGCTCGCTCTTGCCGTGTCGACGCCGGCGTTGGCGCTCGAATACCCGATCGGCAAGCCACAACTGAAGAACGGCATGGAGATCGCCGCCGTCTACCTGCAGCCGATCGCCATGGAGCCTGCCGGGATGATGCGCGACGCCAAGGCCTCCGACATCCATCTCGAGGCCGACATCCGCGCCACCGACAAGAATCCCAACGGCTTCGCCGACGGCACCTGGATCCCGTACCTCGACGTCCGCTACGAACTCGTGAAGCAGGGCTCGACCGACGTCATCAAGGGGCCGCTGATGGCGATGGTGGCGAGCGACGGCCCGCACTACGGCGATAACGTGAAACTCGCCGGCCCCGGCCGCTACACGCTGAAGCTCACGGTCGCCCCGCCGGCCGGCGGGACGCACGCCATGTTCGGGCGCCACGTCGACAAGGAGACCGGGGTGGGGCCATGGTTCGCGCCGTTCACGCTGCAATACGAATTCACCTTTGCCGGAACGGGGAAGAAGGGTGGCTACTGAGCGATTTGGGCGGGCGACGGGAGCGCGGCGGCACGCCACGGCGTGGCCGCGGCGGATCCGTGGCTTCGTCGCACTCGCCGTTTTCGTCGCTGCCGGTACCGTGCTGGCCGACGCGCCCTACGTCGTGCAGATCGTCGCCCGTGACGGCCATTTCACGCCGCCCAATCTCGAGGTGCCGGCCGGCGTGCGCATCAAGATCACCATCAGCAATGAAGGCAAGGAGCCGATGGAGTTCGAGAGCCTGCCGCTCAAGATCGAGAAGGTGCTGGCGCCGGGCGCGACGTCGTCGGTCGTCATCAACAAGCTGAAGCCCGGGCAGTATCCGTTCTGGGACGAGTTCCACCCCGACACCTCCAAGGGTTTCATCGTCGCCAAGTAGCGGCAGTCCCGGCATCCATGGGCAACGCACTGTTCATCGTCTGGCGCGAATCGGCGGAAGCGATGCTCGTCATCGGCATCGTCTACGCGTGGCTGCGCCGCCAGCCCGACGCGGCGATCGGCCGCCGCTACCTCGCGATCGGTGTCGTTGCCGGCCTTGGCCTCGCGCTGCTGCTCGCCGCAGCGATGCTCGGCGTCGCGCATTTCCTGTCGGGCGATGCGCTCGACGGTTTCCAGGCGGGGATGATGCTCGTCGCCGCAGCGCTCATCGTACAGATGGTCTTCTGGATGCGCCGGCACGGCCGCACCTTGAAGCGTGACCTCGAGGTGCGTATGCGCCGCAACGCCGACGCGGCCAACTGGTGGGGGCTCACGGTCGTCGTCGCGCTCGCCATCGGCCGCGAGACGGCGGAGACCGTCGTCTTTCTCTATGGGGTCGGCATGGCGCAGATGACGTGGCCGACGTTTCTCGTCGTCCTCATCGTCGGCGTGTTCCTCGCCTGGCTCACCTTCTGGCTCCTGCAGCAGGGCTCGCGCTGGTTCTCCTGGCGTGCGTTCTTTCGCTTCTCCGAAATCCTGCTGCTGCTGCTCGCCGGTGGCCTCCTGGTCGGCGGCCTCGACAAGCTCATCGGCATGGGTGTGCTGCCGCCGATCGTCGACCAGATGTGGGACAGCACGGCGCTCCTCGACGATACCTCGCGTTTCGGCGGCTTCGTCGCCTCGCTGACGGGCTACCGCTCGCAGCCGGCGCTGCTGCCGACGCTGTGCCTCGCCGCGTATTGGCTCGTGATGCTGTTCGCGCTGCGCGCACCTCGGCAGCCCGCAGCCAGGCCGGCGTGAATACGCTCGCCGCCGGCACCTCGCAGCCGGCGCCGCGGCAGCGCGCGTGGCTCGCGCGCTACGGCGACTGGCTGCGACGCCATCAGCGGGTCGTGCGCCGCGTGCAGTGGATCGTCGTCGGTACCTACATGATCCTGCTCGTCGTGCCGGCCGTGCTGCCGCTGCCGGGCAACGACGCGCACGCGCTCGACAATTTCACCGTCTTCGCGCAGTGGGCGTTCTGGGGCTTCTGGTGGCCCTTCGTCATCGCCTCGATGTTCGTGATGGGGCGCACCTGGTGCGGCGTCTTCTGCCCCGAGGGGACGCTCACCGAAGCGGCGTCGAAGGTTGGTCTCCACCGCGGCGTGCCGCGCTGGCTGCGCTGGGGCGGCTGGCCGTTCGTCGCCTTCGTGCTGACGACGATCTTCGGCCAGCTGGTGAGCGTCTACCAGTACCCGAAGGCGGCGCTGCTGGTGCTCGGCGGATCCACGCTCGCCGCCATCGCGGTGGGCTACGTCTACGGTCGCGAGAAGCGCGTGTGGTGCCGCTACCTGTGTCCCGTCAGCGGCGTGTTCAACGTCCTCTCGCGCCTGGCGCCGGTGACCTTCCGCGTCGATCGCGCGGCGTGGGAGCGCAATGCGGGCCACGTTCCGGTGCACCCGATCAACTGCGCGCCGCTGGTGCGCATCAAGCACATGACGGGGCCTTCCGAGTGCCACATGTGCGGCCGCTGCAGCGGCCATCTGGGTGCGGTCGAGCTCGCCGCGCGTTCGCCGAACGACGAGGTGGCAACGCTGCCGCTCGCGCAGGCCTCGGGCTGGGACGCGGCGCTCATCGTCTTCGGCCTCGTCGGCGTTGCGCTCGGCGCCTTCCACTGGAGTGCGAGTCCCTGGTGCGTCACGCTGAAGGTCGCCGCCGCCGATTTCGCGCTCGATCACGGCCTGACCTGGCTCCTCGCCGACAACGCGCCATGGTGGATGCTCACCCACTATCCGGAGGCCAACGACGTCTTCACCTGGCTCGACGGGGCGCTGATCGTCGGCTACATCGGCGCCACCGCGCTCGTGGTCGGCGGCGGGGTGTCGCTCGCGCTGCGGCTCGCGGCCGGCGCGTATCCCACCGCTCGCCGGCGCCACGCGATGCGACTTGCGTACGCGCTCATTCCGCTCGCCGGCATCGGCGTCTTCCTCGGCCTCACGAGCCTCACCGTGACGCTCGCCCGGAACGAAGGGATCGCGCTGCACGCGGTACCGGTCCTGCGCGCAGCCCTGCTTGCCGGCGGCGCCACGTGGAGTCTCGTGCTCGCCTGGCGGCAGCTGGCCGACGTCCCGCGCCCCGCGGCGCGATGGGCGGCGCTCGGCGCCTTCGCGCTGGCCGTCGCGCTGGTCGCGGGCGCGTGGAGCCTGCTGTTCTTCCACTGGTCACGGTAGCGCGGACCGACGGCCGTCGCAGCGGCCGGGTGCCCCCGCTCACACCACCAGCGGTTCCTCGTCCATGGCCGCGACCTGCTCGCGCAGTTCGAGGATGCGATCCTGCCAGTAGCGGTGGGTGGCGAACCACGGAAACGCCGCCGGAAATGCGGGATCGTGCCAGCGTCGCGCGATCCACGCCGCGTAATGGAGGAGCCGCAGGCTGCGCAGCGCCTCGACGAGGTGGAGTTCGCGCCGGTCGAACTCGGCAAAGGCCTCGTACCCGGACAGCACGTCACCCAGTTGGCGGGTCATCGACCCCCGATCGCCCGACAGCAGCATCCACAGGTCCTGCACGGCCGGACCGGTGCGGGCATCGTCGAAGTCGACGAAGTGCGGCCCGTCCGGCGTCCAGAGAATGTTGGCCGCATGGCAGTCGCCGTGCAGGCGCAGCGTGACGACGGGCCCGGCGCGCTCGTACGAGCGGCGCACGCCGGCGAGCGCGAGGGCGGAGACCGCCGCGTATGAGTCACGCAAGTCGTCGGGGACGATGCCGTGATCGAGCAGGAAGGCGCGCGAGGCGTCGCCGAAAGTCGCGACGTCGAGCGTGGGGCGGTGCACGAAAGGTCGCTGCGCACCCACCGCGTGAATTCGGCCCAGGTAGCGCCCGATCCAGGCGAGGGTTGCCGGATCGTCGATTTCCGGGGTGCGCCCGCCGTCGCGAGGAAACACCGCGAAGCGCAGGTCGCCGTCGTGCTGGAGCGTGCCGCCGCCGATCTCGAATGCCGCCACCGCCGGCACCTCGTGCTCGACGAGTTCGTGCACGAAGGCGTGCTCCTCGAGGATCTGGGCGTCGCTCCAGCGCTGCGGGCGGTAGAACTTGACGACAACCGACGTCGCGGCATCCGGCGCACGGTCGCAGTAGACGAGGTAGACGCGATTCTCGTAGCTGTTGAGCGCGAGGAGCCGCCCGTCGCCGCGGATCCCGACGCCATCGAGCGCGTCGAGGATGCGATGCGGCGTGAGCGAAGCGTACGGCGCGCCATCGGCAGCGGGTCGCGGCGTCGGGTCGCCGGACGCGTCGGCGGCGGCGTCGGAAGTCGATGCGTCCGGGTTCGTGCGTGTGGTCATGGGCAGGGATTGTACGGCGTGCCCACCGGGCACCGCGGTCAGGGTCTGCGGCCGGAGGCAAGCGCTGCCGCTCCGGCTGCGGTGCGACAATGGCACGATGCCTGCCGTCAGCACCGCTGCGCCGTCGCTCCCGCTTCCGGGAACCCTCTACTACCGGCATACGCTGCCGGTGCGCATCATGCACTGGATCAACGTGCTCGCAGTGACCGTGCTCTTCATGAGCGGCCTGCAGATCTTCAACGCCTTTCCGGTCGTTCACTTCGGTCGCTCGGCCTACGACGGCACGACGCACGCACTCGAGATCGGCGTGCGCCTCGACGGCAATGGCCAGCCGCACGGCGTGACGTCGATCCACGGCAAGACCTTCGACACCAGCGGGTGGTTGGGTCTCGTGCGCGACGCCGAAGGTGAGTGGGTGGCCTCGACGTTCCCGCCGTGGATGATGCTGCCGGGTTCGCAGTGGCTCTCGATGGCGCGGCTGTGGCACTTCTTCTTCGCGTGGGTATTCGCGCTGAACGGACTCGCGTTCATCGTCTACTCGATCGCGAGTCGCCATCTCGCGCGCGATCTCGTGCCGGATCGCGGCCAGTGGCGCGGCATCGGCGCCTCGCTGCGCGATCATCTGCGCCTGCGCCGCGCGCACGGCGAGGCGGCCACGCGCTACAACGTGCTGCAGAAGCTCGCGTACCTCGTCGTGATCTTCGTCCTGCTGCCGCTCATGGTGATCACCGGCATGGCGATGTCGCCGTGGCTCAATGCGCTGTGGCCGGGCTGGGTCGATCTTCTCGGCGGTCGGCAGAGCGCACGCGCGCTGCATTTCATCGTCGCCTGGCTCCTCGTGCTCTTCGCGCTCGTCCATCTCTTCGAACTCGTCGTCAACGGCCTGTGGAATCACTTGCGGGCAATGATCACCGGCCGCTATCGCCTGCCCGCGGAGCCGTCACCATGAATCGACCGTTCCGATTGCGAAGGCGCCAGCCGCGGCGCGCCTTTCTGCGCGGCGCTGCCGGCGCCGTCTCGACGCTCGCACTCGCTGGCTGCGACAACCTGTCACGCAGCGAGTGGTTTCCCAAGGTTCTCGGAGCGGCGACGCCGCTCAACGAGGCGGTCGCCATGGCGTTGGGGCGGCGCGCGCTCGCGCAGGAATTCGACGAGGCCGCCCGCTCGCCCACGTTTCGCAGCAACGGCACCGCCGACCCCGGCACCGCGCAGTACGCCGCGTGGGTGCAGTCTGCCTTTGCCACGTATTCGCTGGACATCGGCGGCCTTTGCGAGGCGCCGCAGCGGTTGACGCTCGCCCAGTTGCGCGATCTGCCGTCGCGCACGCAGATCACGCGCCATGATTGCGTCGAAGGCTGGAGTGCCATCGCCAAGTGGAAGGGCGCGCGGCTCGCGGCCCTCATGGACGCCGCAAAGGTCGAGCCCGGTGCGCGCTACGTCGTGTTCTACTGCGCCGATCCGATGTCGGACAATCCGGCAGATCTGTACTACGAGAGCATCGACATGGACGATGCCCGCCACGAGCAGACGATCCTCGCTTACGAACTCAACGATGCGCCGCTGCCGGTACCCAACGGCGCGCCGCTGCGCCTGCGCGTCGAGCGCCAGCTGGGCTACAAGCATGCCAAGTACATCACCGGCATCGAATTCGTCGAATCGTTCGCGAAAATCGGCGGCGGGAAGGGCGGCTACTGGGAAGATCAGGGCTACCAGTGGTGGGCGGGGATCTGACGGGTCGCGCGCCCGCACGCGGGTGTCTCCGCTTGCCTTAACCCGGGGCCCCGGCTAGTCTCCAGGACTCTCCCACCCGAATCCCTCGTCCGCTTCCTCGTCACGTGGCAGACCGCGACCCGCCCACCGCTCCCCCACCTGCACTCGCCAAGGTCTCGCTCGGCGACAAGTACGAGCAGCGCGCGGGGCGCATCTACCTGACCGGCATCCAGGCGCTCGTGCGCCTGCCGCTCATGCAGCGCGAGCGCGATCTCGCCGCCGGGCTGAACACCGCCGGCTTCATCAGCGGCTACCGCGGCTCGCCGCTCGGCACCTACGACAACGCGCTCCTTGCCGCGAAGACGCTGCTCGAAGCCAACGACATCACGTTCCAGCCCGGCGTCAACGAGGATCTCGC
>JBDHRR010000025.1:0-33405 GCA_039807685.1 Burkholderiales bacterium | reverse complement strand
CTCGTCGGTAAAGCCGTGCGCGTGCAGGGCATCGAAATCAGCGTCGTCGACGTCCTTGGAGTGCGTGGCAACCTTCATCGCGAAGTCGAGCATCGCCTTCTGGCGCGGCGTGATGTCGGCGTGCCGAGGGTCGACCGCGACCTGGTCGGCGAGGAGCGGGTTTTTCGCGTAGATGCGCAGGAGCGCGCCGTGGGCGACGACGCAGTACAGGCAGCCGTTGGCCGCCGAGGTCGCCACCACGATCATCTCGCGCTCGGCCTTGGTGAGCCCGCCCTCCTTGTCCATCAGCGCATCGTGGAAGGCGAAGAAGGCGCGGAATTCGGCGGGGCGGTGGGCGAGCGCCAGGAAGACGTTGGGGACGAAGCCCGCCTTCTCCTGCACGGCGAGGATGCGTCCGCGGATGTCGTCGGGCAGATCGCGCAGTTCGGGAACGGGGTAGCGGCTGATGGCGGTCATGGCAGCGCTCGTCGTCGATTGGAGGCGTGAACGGGACGGGGCGGGTCGGTCAGCTCGACGGCGGGACGTACCCCGCCGGCATCTCGGCGCCGCCGCCGAAGAAGTGCTTCTCCATCTGTTCGGCGAGCCACTTCCGCGCGCGCGCATCGGCGAGGCTCAGGCGGTTCTCGTTGACGAGCATCGTCTGCTGCCGCTGCCACTGCGCCCAGGCTTCCTTGGAGACGCTCTCGTAGATGCGCTTGCCGAGTTCGCCGGGATAGGGGGGAAAGTCGAGTCCTTCGGCCTCGCGACCGAGCTTGATGCAGTGGACCATGCGGGCCATGGGGTCATTCTCCGGATTGCGGCGCAGCGACGGCGGGGCCGTGCGACGCGCCTTACAGCATCTTGCGATAGACGAGCGATTTGCGATGGTAATTGTAGAGCGACTGCTTCTGCTGCGGTAGATCGGCGACACTCGCCGTGCGATAGCCGCGCTCGAGGAACCAGTGCGCGGTCTTGGTGGTGAGCACGAAGAGCTCGGTCAACTTGAGCTTGCGCGCGCGCGCCTCGATCTCGTGCATGAGCGCCTCGCCGTAGCCTTCGCGACGGTAATCCGGCTGCACCGCGAGGGCGGCGAGCTCACCGACCTTCTCGTCGGCGAAGGCGTACAGCGCAGCGCAGCCGACGATGTGGTGGTCGTACTCGGCGACGATGAAGCGCTCGATCTCGCTCTCCAGACGCTCGCGCGAGCGGCGGACGAGGATCCCCTGCTCCTCGAGCGGGCTGATCACCTGCAGGATGCCGCCGACGTCGTCGATGGTCGCGTTCCGGATGTGCGCGAGTGCCGTCGACGCGATCATGGTGCCCACACCGTCGCGGGTGAAGAGTTCGAGCAGCAGCGCGCCGTCGAGCCGGCGCGAGATGAGGTGCGCGCGCTTGACGCCGTTGTTGCAGGCGCGTATCGCCGCCGGCAGGTACATGCGCACGTCGGCGCCGAGCTTGTCGCCCTTGGCGAGCAACGCCTCGGCGTCGTTCGTCGAGAGCTCGGTCAGGAGCTGACGGCGGCCGTTGCGCACGCCGTCGGCGTCCAGGAGGAAGATGAGCTTGGTGGCCTCGAGGCGGATCGCGACCTGCGTCGCGACTTCCTCGACGGTGAGGTTGAAGATCTCACCGGTCGGCGAATAGCCGATCGGCGAGATGAGCACGATGTCGCCGTCGTCGAGCCGCTGCTGAATCGCTTCGGTGTCGATGCGGCGCACCTCGCCGGTGAGCTGCATGTCGACGCCGCCGACGATGCCCAGCGGCTTGGCGGTGAGATAGTTGCCCGTCGATACGCGATTGCGCGCACCGGCCATCGGCGAGTTGGCGAGCCCTAGCGAGAGCAGCGCCTCGATGCGCGCGCGTACCTGGCCCGCGGCTTCGAGCGCGCAGTCCATCGTTTCGGCGTCGGTGATGCGCACGCCGCTCGCATAGCGACTGGGGATGCGCTGCGCGGCGAGGATCGCCTCGATCTGCGGTCGAAACCCGTGCACCACGACGAGCCTGATGCCCAGGCTGTGCAGGAGGTTGAGGTCGTGGATGACGCCCAGGAACTCGTCGTCGGCGACGACCTCGCCGCCGAAGGCGATGACGAAGGTCTTGCCGCGGAAGGCGTGCACGTAGGGTGCCGCCGAGCGGATGAGGTGGACGAACGAACGCATCGTCGCCGAATTGGCGGCGGGCTGGCTTTCGGAGGTGGCTGGCATGGCAGTCGAAGCGCGAGTGCGCGGCGATTATAGCCGCGCGGCTGCCAGCGGGTGCGCGCGGCGCGGTGGTGGGCGGCGACGCTCGGCTATCATTGACGCTGCGCCGGCCGTTCGCTCGTTGCCGGCGGCACCGATGTCCTCGCCGCTCCTCGACCCTCTCAACCCCGAGCAACTCGCCGCGGTGACGCTGCCCGCGGCGTCGGCGCTGATCCTCGCCGGCGCCGGCAGCGGCAAGACGCGCGTGCTCACCACCCGCATCGCCTGGCTGCTCGCCACCGGCCAGGCGACGCCGCAATCGGTGCTCGCGGTCACCTTCACCAACAAGGCCGCGCGCGAGATGCTCCTGCGCCTGTCGACGCTGACGCCGCTCAACACGCGCGGCATGTGGATCGGCACCTTCCACGGCCTGTGCAACCGCATGCTGCGCGCGCATCATCGCGAAGCGAAGCTGCCGCCGCTCTTCCAGATCATCGACACCCAGGACCAGCTCTCGTTGCTGAAGCGTCTGTACAAGGCGCACGGCATCGACGACACCCGCTATCCGGTCCGGCAACTGCAGTGGTTCATCGCCGATGCCAAGGAGGAGGGTCGGCGGCCGAGCATGGTCGAAGCCAGCGACGACTTCACGCGCCAGCAGGTCGAGCACTACGCGCTCTACGAGGCGATGTGCCAGCGCGAGGGCGTGGTCGACTTCGCCGAATTGCTGTTGCGCAGCTACGAACTCCTCACCGACCACGAATCGCTGCGCGAGCACTACCGGCAGCGCTTCTCGCACATCCTGGTCGACGAGTTCCAGGACACCAACACGCTGCAGTACCGCTGGCTGCGCCTCCTTACCGGCCCGGAGACGACGGTATTCGCGGTGGGCGACGACGACCAGTCGATCTACGCTTTCCGCGGCGCCAAGGTCGCGCACATGCAGCGTTTCGAGCGCGACTTCGCGACGGCGGCGCGGCCGGTCAAGCTCATTCGCCTCGAGCGCAACTACCGCTCGCACGGCCATATCCTCGACGCCGCCAACGCGCTCATCCGCCACAACCAGGCGCGCCTCGGCAAGGAGCTGTGGACGAGCGACGAGAAGGGTGAGCCGATACGCGCCTTCGCTGCTGCCAGCGACGTCGACGAGGCGGCGTTCGCGGTCGACGTCGTGCGCAGCCTCGCCGCGGACGGGCTGCCGCTCGACGAGGTGGCGCTTCTCTACCGGTCGAATGCGCAGTCGCGCGTCTTCGAGCACGCGCTCTTCGGTGCGGGAATTCCGTATCGGGTCCATGGCGGGATGCGCTACTTCGAGCGGGCGGAGGTCAAGCACGCGCTCGCCTACCTGCGCCTCGTCGCCACGACGGACGACGACGGCGCGTTCCTGCGCGTGGTCAACTTCCCGCCGCGCGGGATCGGTGCCCGCACCCAGGAGCAGTTGCAAGCACTCGCGCAGCACCACGGCAGCTCGCTTGCGCAGGCGGCGGCGTTGGGTGCCGCCACCGGCAAGGCCGGTACGGCGCTCGCGGCATTCGGCCGGCTGCTTGCAAAGCTGCGCGAGGAGGCGAGTGCGCTGCCGCTACCGGCGGCGGTCGAGCACGTCATCCACGCCTCGGGTCTCGCGGCGCATTACGCCGCCGAGAAGGACGGACAGGATCGCGTCGACAACCTTACCGAGCTCGTCACCGCCGCGGCGACGTTCGTGCGCGAGGCCGGGCTCGACGCCGACGCACCCTGCGTGGCGCCGGCGATGCCCACGTCCGAGCCACCGGGGGAGGGCGCGGGCGCGGACGCGATCGCACCGCTTCCCGGGTTTCTCGCGCACGCGGCGCTCGAGGCGGGTGACACGCAGGCGGCCGACGGCAAGGCCGCGCTGCAGCTCATGACGGTGCACGCCGCCAAGGGTCTCGAATTCCACACGGTGTTCGTCACCGGCCTCGAGGAGGGGCTGTTCCCGCACGAGAACAGCCTTGCCGCGACCGACGGCCTCGAGGAAGAGCGTCGGCTCATGTACGTCGCGATCACCCGCGCGCGGCGCCGGCTCTATCTCACCCTGGCGCAGCAGCGCATGCTCCATGGCCAGTTGCGCTACGGCATCCCGTCGCGCTTCGTGAGCGAGTTGCCGCCGGAACTCGTCCAGTGGTTGCCGTCGGCATACGGTCGGATGACCGCTGGCGAGACGGTCGCGCGCACGAATCGCGCATCCCAGGCCACCCCTGCGGCCTCACCGTGGCGCATCGGCCAGAGCGTGCGGCACGCGAAGTTCGGCGTAGGCGTGATCGTCGATGCCGAGGGCGGCGGGAACGACGCGCGCGTGCAGGTCAACTTTCGCGACGCCGGCGTCAAGTGGCTGGCACTCGACTACGCGAAGCTCGAGGCAGCGTGAACTCGCCGGCGGCGCTCAGGCCTGGCCGGCTCCGGGCGACAGCGGCGCCAGCGCTTCGCCGGCGTGGAAGACGTCGCGATAGCTCACGTAGTCGCAGATGTGCAGCGTCACCGTGAGGACGATCGAGTACGGCAGCATCACGAGGAGGATCAGCACCTGCAATGCGGCGCCGGGCAGGACGAGCGCCACGATGGTGAGCAGCACCATCGGCAGCAGCAGACCGAAGACGGCGATGGCGAGCACGTAAGCGGCGAGCGCGCGCCAGTTGGCGAGCGCGGCACGCAGGCTCGCGGCGAGCGCGGCGCCGGCGCGCGCATCCTGGAAAACGACGAGGGCCGGTGCCCACCACGTCGCGAGCAGGGTCGGAATCGCCAGCAGCGCCGAAAACAGCATCGCGAACTGCAGGCGCGGGTCGGCGAGTGCGTCGCGCGCCTGCTCCTCGCTCAGCGTCAGGTGTCCCGAGGCGAGGTCGCGCAGCTTGCCACCGTCGACCAAGGCCGACGCCTGCACCGCGAGCGCCATGCCGACCACGAAGAACGCGCCGATCGCGAGCAGCGCGAGGACGTTGCTGCGCAGGCCGTGGAAGAGTTGCCGGAGCGTCGGCGCCCCTCCGCGCTCCTGTTGCCAGGCGGCGGCGAGGAGCCCCACGGCGAGCACGGGTTTGACGACGAACACCGCGAAGGCTCCCACCAGCGGCACGAGGTTCACCACGAAGAGCGTTGCGAAATAGCCCCAGAACAGCAGGATCCACGCGAGCCGGTAGCGGTTGAACATCGCAAAGGCCTGACGCAGCCAGGCGATCCCATGCGCGGCGGGATGGCGCGTGAAGGCGATGGCGGGACTAGCCACGGCCGGCTTCCGGCACGAGCCAGCGCTCCGGGGAGGTGGCCCGCTGGCGCAGGATCCGCTCGAAGTGGGCGGGGTCGTGCGCATGCACGAGTTCGCCGGCGCGTGGCAGGTGGAGGTCGTACAGGCGCGACAGCCAGAAGCGCAGCGCCGCCGCACGCAGCAGTGAAGGCCACGCCTCGCGCTCGTCGTCCGCGAGTGGACGCCGCGCGGCATACGCCGCGAGCATCGCGCCGGCAAGGTCAGGGACGAGCGCGCCCGCATCGTCGACGCACCAGTCGTTCACGGTGATCGCGAGGTCGTAGGCGAAGAAGTCGGTGGCGGCGAAGCCGAAGTCGATGATGCCGGCGACGCGCGGTCCCGCAAAGAGCACGTTGTCGCAGAAGAGGTCGCCGTGGATGGCGCCCTTGGGCAGCTTGCCGCGGTCGAAGCTCGCCTGGAACTCGATCTCGGCGTCGAGCAATGCCACCTGCGCGGAATCGAGGAACGAGTGGACCGCGCGCGCGGCTTGCCGCCACCAGGCCGGCCCGCGCCGGTTGGCAAGGCGTGGCCGGTACGTTTGCGAGGCGAGATGGAGGCGGGCCAGCGCGGCGCCGACTTCGGCGCAGTGCGCCGCATCCGGCTCGACGATCGGCTGCCCTTCGACGCGCTCGACGAGTCCCGCCGGCTTGCCGTTGAGGAGCGAGAACAGCGAGCCGGTGCGGTCCGGGATCGGCGCGGGGACCTCGACTCCGGCGCGCGCCAGATGCGCCATCAGGTTGAGGTAGAACGGCAACTCCGCGGCCGGTAGCCGTTCGTAGAGCGTGAGCACGTAGCGACCGCGGTCGGTGGTCACGAAATAATTGGTGTTCTCGATGCCAGCAGCGATCGGCGCGAGATCGCCGAGCGTGCCCACCGCGTAGCGCGTGAGCCAGGCATCGAGGTCGACGGTCGTGACCGGCGTGTAAACGGACATTGACGAACGAGCCTCAGGCGGTGCGGGGAGCGAGGGCGATGCGACGGCGTCGACGTGCGGGCGTGCCGCCGCGGCAGGAACCGGGCGCCACGGCGCGGCTCACCATGTCAGCGGATCGTCGGGACTACCACGAGAACAACTGCCACATCGGCGGTCGCACCCCGAAGTCGAGCGAGTCGAAGCGGAGAAACTGCGTGCCGCCGGTATTCGGAACGAGATAGTACGGACGTCCGATCCGCGGCGTGACCTTGAGGTAGCTGATGCGGCCACCGACGCGAACCTCTTCGACGGTATCCGAGCCGCGACGGGTGATCGTGACCTGCGGCTCGAGGTCCGCATCCGGCGTGCCGGGCGCAGCGGCGGCCGGGGCAGGTGGCGCCGCGTCGGCGGGCTGCGTGGTGAGCGGCGGCGGCGGCGGGACGGTCGGCGACGGGGGTGATTGCGCCAATGCAAGGCCGCTCGCGACCGCGAGCATGGCCACCACCGATGTCGAAAGCGCCAAACGTCGAACCATGCGCACATTCTACCTTGCAGCCGTACGCCCCGATCGGGGGTCGAGCATGCGCAGGGGGACGTCGTGGCATTTCCGCTACAGGTTGAGCATCTTCTCGCGTTCCTCGCGCGTCGGCACGAAGCCCTTGCTGTCGTAGAACGTGAAGATCGCCTCGACGATCGCCTCCGGATCGTCGATGACCTGCATGAGTTGCAGGTCGCCGGCGTCGATCATGCCCTCGGCCACCAGCCGGTCCTCCATCCACGCGAGGAGGCCGCGCCAGAATGCGGCGCCGACGAGGATGATGGGGATGCGCCGGCTCTTTCCCGTCTGCACGAGCGTCAGCACCTCGCCCAACTCGTCGAGCGTGCCGAAGCCGCCCGGAAGGATCACGTACGCCGAAGCGAAGCGCGCGAACATCATCTTGCGCGTGAAGAAATAGCGGAATTCGACCGACACGTCCTGGAACTCGTTGGCGCTCTGCTCGAAAGGCAGCGCGATGTTGAGTCCCACCGCCGGCGACGCACCCGCATGCGCTCCCTCGTTGGCGGCGCGCATGAGGCCCGGGCCGCCGCCGGAGATCACCGAGAAGCCGGCGTCCGAGAGGAGCCGCGCGAGGCGCCGCGTCGTTTCGTAATAGGGATGCTCGGGCTGCACCCGCGCGCTGCCGAAGAGACTCACCGCGGGGCGGATGCCGCGCAGGCGGCTCGTCGCGACGGCGAACTCTGCCATAATCCCCAGCACCCGCCACGCTTCCTGGCCGTTGGTGGTGTACTGCGCGGTTGGATCGATGAGCTCGGGAATCTTGTGGGTCTGACGCATGCCTACGCTCGTGCTGGTGGATGGGTCGTCGTACCTGTATCGCGCGTATCACGCGCTCCCCGATCTTAGAACGAAAAACGGCGAGCCGACCGGCGCGATGCGCGGGGTGCTCGCGATGTTGCGCCGGCTGGTACAGGACGGCAAGCCGGACTATTTCGCCGTCGTCTTCGATGCGCCCGGCAAGACGTTTCGCGACGAGTGGTATCCGCAGTACAAGGCCAACCGGCCGCCGATGCCCGAGGATCTCGTCAAGCAGATCGCGCCGCTGCACGATGCCGTGCGCGCGCACGGCTGGCCGCTGCTCATGGTCGACGGGGTCGAGGCCGACGACGTGATCGGCACGCTCGCCGCGAAGGCGTCTGCCGCCGGCGTCGATACGTTGATCTCGTCGTCGGACAAGGACCTCACCCAACTCGTGCGGCCCGGTGTCATCATGGTCAACACGATGAGCAACGACACTTACGACGAGGCGGGAGTCGTTGCCAGGTTCGACGTGCGCGCCGACCAGATGCTCGATCTGCTGACGCTCACCGGCGACGCCGTCGACAACGTGCCGGGGGTCGCCAAGGTTGGCCCCAAGACCGCAGCGAAGTGGCTCGCGCAGTACGGCACTCTCGACAATATCGTGGCGCACGCCGCCGACATCGGCGGCGTGGTCGGCGCCAACCTGCGCGCCGCATTGCCCTGGCTGCCGCAGGGCCGGCGGCTGCTCACGGTCAAGACGGACTGCGAGCTCGACATCGATCTTCCGGCGCTCGTCCCGACAGCGCCCGACACCGCCGCGCTGCATGCGCTGTACGAGCGCTTCGAATTCAAGAGCTGGCTCAAGGAAGCGGGCGATCCGCCGTCGACCGACGCCGCTGGTGCAATCGCGAAGAAGGCGGCGACCGATCCAGCCGGGCGCCGCTGGGATGCGGCGGCGCCGGCGGTGGCGGCAAGCGCAGCACCCGCCAGGCCGGCGACGCTCCACTATGAGACCGTCGCCGACGAGGTTGCGCTCGCGCGCTGGCTCGCCGCCATCGATAGTGCAGCGATCACCGCGTTCGATACCGAGGCGACGAGCCTCGATCCCATGCAGGCGCGGCTCGTCGGCGTGTCGCTCGCCATCGAGCCCGGACACGCCTGCTACATCCCGCTCGACCATCGCTACGCCGGCGTGCCGGCGCAGCTCGACCGTGCGGCGACGCTCGCGAAGCTCGGCCGCTGGCTCGCCGACGCGACGAGGAAGAAGCTCGGCCAGAACCTGAAGTACGACCAGCACGTGCTCGCCAACGAAGGGCTCGTCCTCGAAGGCGTGGCGCACGACACGCTGCTCGAATCGTACGTGCTCGAGTCGCACAAGCCGCACGATCTGGACAACCTCGCCTGGCGGCATCTCGACGTGAAGACGATCAGCTACGACGACGTCACCGGCAAGGGCGCCCATCGCATCGCTTTCGAGCAGGTCGCCATCGAGCGCGCGACCGAGTATGCGGCGGAGGACGCCGACATCGCGTTGCGGCTACACCACGCGCTCCACCCGCCGCTTGCCGCCGACGCCAAGCTCGATTACATCTACCGCGAGATCGAACTGCCGGTACGCGAGGTCTTGTTCCGCATGGAGCGCAACGGGATCCTCATCGATACCGCGTTGCTCGCCCGCCACGGCCACGAACTGGGTGAACGGGTGCTGGCCCTCGAACAGCAGGCGCATCGCGAGGCAGGTGGGGCATTCAATCTCGGCTCACCCAAGCAGATCAGCGAGATCCTCTTCCAGCGCATGGGCCTGCCCGTGCTGAAGAAGACCGCCACCGGACAGCCGTCGACCGACGAGGAGGTCTTGCAGGAACTCGCCGCCGACTATCCGCTTCCGAAGCTCCTGCTCGAGCATCGCGCGTTCGCCAAGCTCAAATCGACGTATGCCGACAAGCTGCCGCTCATGGTGAATGCGGCGACCGGTCGCGTGCACACGACGTTCAGCCAGGCGACCGCCGTCACCGGCCGGCTCGCCTCGAACGATCCAAACCTGCAGAACATCCCCGTGCGCACCGCCGAGGGGCGGCGCATCCGCGAGGCGTTCATCGCGCCGCCGGGTCGCGTCCTGGTGTCGGCCGATTATTCGCAGATCGAACTGCGCATCATGGCGCATCTTTCCGGCGACCCGGCGCTGCGCGCGGCGTTCCACGAAGGGCGCGACATCCACCGCGCCACCGCCGCGGAGATCTTCGGCGTCACGCCGGAAGCGGTCACCGCCGAGCAGCGCCGCTACATCAAGGCGGTGAACTTCGGCCTCATCTACGGGATGAGCGCGTTCGGTCTCGCGCAGCAACTCGGCATCGAGCGCGGTGCAGCGCAGCAGTTCATCGACAAGTACTTCGCGCGTTATCCGGGTGTGGCGCAGTACATGCAGCGCACGCGCGAGAGCGCCCGCGAGCACGGCTACGTCGAGACGGTCTTCGGCCGTCGCCTCTTCCTGCCCGACATCAAGGCGGCCGGCGGCCCGCGTCGCGCGGCCGCCGAGCGCGCCGCGATCAACGCGCCCATGCAGGGGACGGCGGCCGACCTCATCAAGCTCGCGATGATCGCCGTGCAGGCATGGATCGAGCGCGAAGGACTCGCCACGTTGCTCCTCCTGCAGGTGCACGACGAGCTCGTGCTCGAGGTGCCCGACGGCGAACTCGCCCGAGTGCGCGCGGAACTGCCTCCGCTCATGACCGGGGTGGCCGCACTCTCGGTGCCGCTCGCGGTCGAGGTCGGCGCCGGCCGCAACTGGGACGAGGCGCACTGACCCGGCGTCACCGGTACGCCGGATTCGGCAGCTGCTCCTCGGTGCCCGCAAAGATGTCGGTATAGGCGGTGTAGGTCGACCCGAAGACGATCGGACCGACGATCAAGCCGACGACGCCGAGGGCGACGGCGACGACGCCCATGAACGCGAACATCGCTGCCATTCCGGTGTTGCCGCCGCCATGGAGGGCACTCGCGAGCATCGCGAACGAGGCGACGACGACGAGGGCGCCGAAGGCCGCGGCAACGGCCATTCCGATGAGCCCGTAGACCAGGAACGGGACCCAGTTGCGCAGGCAGGCGCTGAATGAAGCCTTCATCGCGGGCCAGCCACGGGCGCCGTGCAACGCGACCAGCGCCGGCGCGAACCAGTTGAGCATCGCGAAGGCGGTGCCGAGGGCGAGCATGATCAGACCGACGAGCAATCCGGTGCCGGTGATCGTGCGCAACGATCCCATCATCGCATCCAGCGGATCGGCGCCGGGGACCATGAGATGGGCGAGTCCGGCGAACATGCCGAAGAATCCGATGCTGCCGATGAGTGCGAACGCCACGAAGCACGCGATGTTGATGGCGCCGATCGTCATCAGCGGGACGAAGTGCTCGCCCTGGAATCCCTCGAAGAGGTGCGCGACGCGTAGCGTCCCGTCGCGCTCGATCGACTGGCAACCCAGCATGATGCCACCGACGAAGACGGGGGTGAGCAGCGCCTGGCCGACGCTGCCGATGATGGGGACGAAGGTCAGCAGGATCGAAATGATGTAGTAGATGATCACCATTCCGATCCAGGTGAAGACGTTGGCGGCGAACAACCGCCAGCCCCCGACCCACCATGCGCTGCCCCTGCCTCCCGCGACGACGCGCGGTTCACCGATCGTGTTATCCATGTTTGTCGTCCCTGTTGTCGTTGCTGCGCGGCGCGAGTCGAGCGCGCGGCCCTCGCTTTCCAGCGGGCGTGACGCGGGCGAGTCTCGTTCTCCCGTCCCCGATGGCGCGCGGCGCTACGCGCCGGGTCGCCGGGAGCGGTCAGTTTAGCGTGCCGCGGGCGTCGACGACGTCGCGCACACGCGAGGCCAACTCGCCGGGGGCGCCCTTGCGCAGGAACCAGCGCAGGGTCGCCGTGTCGCCGACGAGGGCAAAGCCGAACTCGGCGAGGAGGTGGGCGAGCGCGGGCGCGTAACGCGAGCCGCGCTGGATACGCACGACCCAGGTGCGCTGGCCTTGCTCCGTGGCGAAGAGCGCCGCCAGCAGTGCGCGGCCGTGACCGCCGCCGCGCAGGCCGAGGTCGAGGCCGGCGAGCCACAACTCGTAGCCCGAGTCGATCGTACGGAAGAGGCCGAAGCCGGCGGGCTGGGAGTCCCCGTGCCGGCCGTCGGGCCAGAAGACGTAACCCGGTACGGGCACCGTATCGATCGTGCCGGCGCGCCCTTCCTCGACGAAGTATCCGGTGACCAGCGCGCGCTTCAGCTTCGCGAAGAATTCCTCCGCCGCCGGGGTTGCAGCCGCGAGATTGCGGTCGAAGCTGCCTTCTTGGGCGCCCTGGCGGATGAGCGAGCGGAGGACCGCGAGGTGGCGAACGTTGGCAGGCTCGAGCATGGTGGCGGTCGTGGCGGTGTGGATCGCGGCAGGGGTACGAAGAGCGTACGCGCACGGTAATGCGCGCGATCGGGTGCGTGGGGTCGGACTTACGAACGGTACGTGGCGCGGTGCGAACGGCGGCGGGCCGGCGCTCGCGGCCAGACGTTCATACCGCGAGGTATACCGCCAGTACCGACCCCATCAAGGCGAGCACGATGGCGAGCGTGATCGGATAGATCGCCGCGTGCGAGCGCGGCACGTCGTCGGCGGGCAGCGTGGTGACGTAGCTGCGATGCTGGAACGCTCCCAGGATCATGCATCCCACGCCGATCAGGATGAGCGCGATGCCGATGGCGTTCGAGAGGCGATTGTGCAGTTCGGCCTCGGGAATGCCGCGTCCCTGCTGCGTCGCCACGAGGCGCAGGAAGAGGCCGAAGCGGGCGACGACGAACCCGAAGGCCATGATCGTGAGTCCGGTGCGGACCCACGCGAGGAGCGTGCGCTCGGCAGCGAAAAAGACGCGCGGATCCCCGTGCATTGATGCCATCCGCGTAGCGTAACGCAGTTTCGCGCGCGCCGGCGCTTGCTGCGGCGCTCGCCACCCGCCCACGCGCGCCGCGGCGATCGCGCAGACGGAAGCGATGGCGAGGCGTCGCCGGCGCAGGTACCATGGACCCTGCGAGGAGCGACGGATGACGAAGCACGACAGCGACATCGGGTTTTCCAGAGCGGTCGGGTAGCGATGCTCGCGCGCAACCGCTGGTTCATCGCCGCCGCGCTCGTCTATGCACTCGCGGGCGGGCTCGTGGGCCTTGCGTGGCTCGCCGATCCCGCGCTCGTCCCCGGCAATGCTCTGCGCCTGCACGCGCATCTCATGCTGGTCGGCTTCGTCGGCATGATGATCTTCGGCGTCGGCCTGCACATGCTGCCGCGCTTCACCGGGCGCGCACTCTTCTCCGAGCGGGCCGCCGACGTCCAGTTTGCGATGACGAATCTCGGCCTCGTCATCATGGCGGCGGGATGGCTTGCGGCGTCGACACCGATCGTGACCGGCGGCGGCGTCTTGCTGTGGAGCGGACTGCTGCTCTTCGCCTTGAACGTCGTGCTCACCGTGCGACCCTGGGGGCGGCGCGGATGAGCGAATACCGCGGCTGCGAGCTTCCCGAGGACCTCTGGTACGACCTCGACTACCTGTGGGTCCGTCCTGACGCCGGCGCCGAGGACACCTTCACGGTTGGGCTCACGGACCCCGCGCAAACCATGGCCGGTCGCGTCGTCTCCGTGCTGCTGCGCAAGCCGGGCACGCATCGCCGCGTCGGCAAGCACCTGGGCGTCCTCGAGTCCGGGAAGTGGGTGGGCGGAGTGCCGGCGCCGTTCGATACGACGATCGTCGAGATCAATCCGCGCCTCGAGAGCGAGCCGGGACTCGTCAACGTCGCGCCGTACGGCGACGCCTGGCTCATGCGGCTGCGACCCGACGACGTGGCAGCCGCGTACGCACGTCTCAAGCGCGGCGACGAGGCGATCGTGGCACTGAAGGCGTGGATCGACAAGTACAACCTCCAGTGCATGCGCTGCACCGATCAATGAAAGTCCAGTTGCTGGTCTCCGAGTGGTGCGTTCCCTGCCGCGCGGCCGAGCAGATCTGGCGCGATGTCGCCAACGAGAGGACGATCGCCTTCGAGGTGCTCGACGTCGGTCAGCCGGAGGGGCGTGCAGTGGTGGCGGCACTCGGCGTGCGCACGGTGCCGGCCACGGTGATCGACGACGCGCTGCGCCATATCGGCGTGCCGACGCGCGGCGAGGCGCTCGAATTCGTCGCCGCCGCACCGCGGCGTGCGGTGGCGAGCCCGCAGTATGTCGGGCTCACCTTCGAGCCGACGAGCGCGTGGGCCATCACTGCCGCTGCGGTCTACCTCGCGGCGGCGGGGGCGGCGCTCGTGTTCGGTGGCGGGATCGTGGGTGACGCGACGTGGCGGGGCGCTGCGATCCACGTGTTCGGCCTGGGCTTTGCCACCTTTCTCGTGTTCGGGTTCGGCGAGCACCTGCTGCCGCGGTTCACGGCGCGCCCGATCCGCATGGGCGCCGCTGCCTGGTGGCAGCAGGGGCTGCTGCACGTCGGCACGCTCGCGCTGGCCGCCGGCCTCGCCTTCGGCGCGCGGCCGCTCGCGCTCGTCGGCGGGGTGGCCGCATGGGTCGCGCTCGCGGTGTTTGCGGCTCGGGTGTGGCCACTGCTTCGTGCGGCGCCCCCCGTGGTTGCGGGGTGATCGGCGTCAAGGTTTCTCGATCCGGGGGAGTCCGGGCGGTGCCTTGCAGCGCGAATGCGTGCAGAATTGCAGCGCAGGCTCTCGAGGGGGGATGACATGGCGGCAAAGCCGATCGGGATCATCGTGGTGTCGGGCATGCGCGAGCGCTTGCAGATGGCGGCGATGACGGCTGCCGTCGGCGCGGTCAGCGGCAGCGCCGTTACCGTATTCCTGTCGATGAATGCGCTCGGATACTTCGTTCGCGGTCATGCCGACGAACCGCCCGCGGAAGGTGCATTCGGGAAGTTGCTCGTGGAGAAGAAGGCACCCGGGTTTCGCCTGCTGTTCGAGCAGGCGGTCGACCTCGGTGGGGCCCGGATCGTTCCCTGCTCGATGGCGATGGACGTATTGGGAATCGAGCGCGAGGCACTGGAGTCGTACCTGAGCGAACCGCTCGGATTGACGAAATTTCTCGACGAGCACGCCGATGCCCAGGTCTTGACGTTCTGACCGGGGGCAAGGATGCGTGATCTGCGCGGCAGGAAGTGTCCGCGGCAACGACAGGAGATATCATGAGCAGTCGGAAAGTCATCGACGCGCGCGGCAGCTTCTGCCCCGGGCCACTGATGGAGCTCATCGCCGGAATGAAGCTCGCGCAGGTGGGCGACGAGGTGGAACTCCTGTCCACCGACAAGGGATCGGCCGCCGACGTACCGGAGTGGATCCGCAAGGTCGGTCACGAACTGCTGGATAATCGTGAAGAGGCCGGCGTCTGGCACATCGGGGTGCGAAAAATGAAGTGAAGCCGTTTCGGCTTCACGCCTGAAGGAGGAGCGCATGAAGATACTCATCGTCGGCGGCGGCATGGGCGGTACGATCCTGGCGAACAACCTCGCCCGGCGGCTCGCGGCAGAGCTGAAATCAGGCAAGGCGCGGATCACCATGCTGTCCGCGTCGGACAAGCACATGTACCAGCCGGGGCTGCTCTATCTCGCTTTCGGCCGCACCACGCCGGACGAGCTCTATCGCGACCAGGCGAGCCTGCTCGAGCCGTCGATCAAGTTCATCGTCGATCCGGTCGAGCAGTTCACGCTCGACAAGAACGAGGTGAAGACGAAGAGCGGCAAGACGCACGCGTACGACATCCTGGTGATCGCCACCGGCTCGCGGCCGGTTCCGGAGACGATTCCGGGGCTCGCGGAGAACTCGGAGACCTTCTATACGGAGGAGACCGCGGTCCGGATGTTCAAGCGGCTGCAGGGCTTCGAGGGCGGTCGCGTGGTGATCGCGGTGGGCGTCCCCCACAAGTGCCCGATGGCACCGCTCGAGATCACCTTCATGCTCCACGACTACTTCAAGGACCGTGGCCTCCTCGACAAGGTGCAGCTCCACTACACGTACCCCATCGGCCGCGTGCACAGCCTCGAGAACGTCGCCAAGTGGGCGGCACCCGAGTTCGACCGCCTGGGCATCACCTACGAGACGCTCTTCAACATCAAGGAAGTCGACGGCAAGGCCAAGGTCGTGCACAGCGAGGAGGGCACCCAGGCGCCGTTCGACCTCCTCATCTCGATTCCGGCGCACCGCGGCATGGAGGTGATCGAGAAGAACGGATTGGGCCAGGGCGGATGGATCCCTACCAACCGGCAGAAGCTCAACATGGAGGGGCGCAGCAACGTCTTCACGCTCGGCGATACGACCAACATCCCGATCAGCAAGGCGGGATCGACCGCGCATTTCCAGGCCGAGGCGCTGGGCGAGAACATCGCCGCGATGGTCAAGCTCGGCGCGCCGGTGCGCGACTACGACGGCAAGGTGTTCTGCTTCATCGAGGCCGGCAAGGATCGGGCGACGTACGCCATGTTCGATTACCAGAATCCGCCGCAACCCAAGGAGCCGACGCGCGCGGTGCACTGGTTCAAGATGGCGTACAACAAGCTGTACTGGGTTTCCGCCCGCGGCCTGCTGTGAGGAGCGATCATGAATGAGGTCGTGAAGGCGAGCAGGCCGATCGACGGCGAGATCGAGCACGTGACGGTCGCCGCGCGCGATGCGCTGACCGACGAGATGGTGGGCCGGCTGTCGGCGACGGCGGCGGATGCGATGGACATGATCGATCAGGTCCAGCGCAGCGGGCTCGCCAAGGCGATTCCGCAACTCGCGCAACTGGTGCACGACGGCGATCTCGACCGTCTTGCGCATCTCGCGCGCGTGTATGCGGCGGGGCAGGACGCACTCACCGACGAGATGGTAGGCCGTCTCACCGATGCGGTGGGTGGCGGACTCTCGTTCATCGACCAGGTGCAGCGCGCGGGCCTCGATCGCGCCATTCCCGTCCTCGTCGAACTGGTCGACAACGGCGACTTGCAGCGCTTGGTCAAGCTCGCACGCCTGTACGGCTCGGCCGAGGATGCGCTCACCGAGGAGATGATCGGACGCCTCGCCGAGACCTTCGGCAACGGCGTATCGCTCCTCGACCGGCTGAGCCGCGGCGGTGGCGAGCGGATCGTCGCGATGCTCGAGCGGCTGGAGACGAGCGGCAGCCTGGAGAAGATGGCGGGGACGCTACCGCGCCTGCTGGAGCGGCTCGATCAGGTGCAGGCGATGCTCGAATGCGTCGATGCCGCCGCAGCCGAGAGCGCGAAGGCGCCCCGGTCCGCCGGCGGCGTGGGATCGCTGTGGCGAACGATGAAGGCCGCCGAGACGCAGGATACGCTGCACTTCCTCCTGCTGCTCGGCAAGCGATTGCGCGCCGCGTCGCCGCGCGGGAACGAAGCGTCGTAAGCCGGCGTCGGCGGGATTGTCAATTGCCGGGTGCGCGCGCGCACCCGGCAAAACCGTCGGCGCTCATCTTCGCCTCGTAGGGTGCCGCCACCTGCGTGCCGGGCACGAGTGTCGAGCGCACGCTCGCCCAATCCTCGGGCTTCAGTACGACGAGCCAGCCGGCGCCGTAGGGATCCTCGTTGGCGAGCGTGGGCTTGGCCATGAGCGCGTCGTTGACCTCGACGATGACGCCGGCCGCCGCCGACTTCGCGGGGCCCACCCACTTCCCCGATTCGACCGTCGCGCAGGACTTGCCGGCCTGCACGTCGCGACCGACCTTCTTCGGCGTGAACGCGACGAGTTGTCCGGCCATCGCGGTGGCCACGGTCGTCATCCCGAGCCGCACCTTGCCGTCGTCGAGTTCCTTGAACCAGATGTGGTTGCCGACGTCGTAGAGCAGGTCGTCGGGCAACTGGCATCCGCGCACCTCTGCCATGGGTACTTTCCTTTCTCCGCGTGATCGTTACGATTCCTGCCGCAGCGGCCGGGACGCGCAGCAGAACTCGCCGAGCTTGTCGACTTCGATCTTCCCGAAGACGAAGAGCGCGAGATGCCGCACGAGCATTCCCATCATCGCCTGCCGTTGCGCACGGCGGGCATCGCCCGGCTCGGCGCGCAGCAGATTATAGTGGTACGCGATTTCGCGGCAGGTCTCGCGGCAGGCATTGAAGCTCGGGTTGCCGCGCGTGCCCTGGTGGTGCAGCGCGAGAAGCCGAAAGGTCTCGCGCTCCTCCCGCGTCGGCACTTCGCCGTGCGCGACGATCCAGCGCTCGAGCACCTCCTCGGCGAGGTCGAGCAGCCACCGCGTGGCACGAGCGGGATCGTCCAGTGCGACAGCGGTGTCGATGTCCGCGTCGATCGCCGCCACGGACCGCGACGCGGGCGTCGCGACGGCCGGCGCGCTGACGCCGCTCACGCGATACCCTTCTCGGCGAGCGCGGCGCGACCGTCGGAGACGTTCTCGTGCACGCCGACGCTGCGCGGGGACAGGCCGAGCGCGACGCCGAGGAGCTGCGTGAAGTAGAGCATCTTCACCTTCGTCTTCTCGCCGAAGACCTTTTCGGCACGCACCTGGTGCATCTCGAGCCCGGCGTGGCAGGTGGGACACTCGGTGGCGATCACGTCGGCGCCGGACGCCTCCGCGGCGCGCAGGATGTTGAGCACCAGCTTGGTCGAGGTGTCGCTGTCGGAGAGCGTGTGGGCGCCGCCGCAGCACGCGGTCTTCAGCGGAAAGTCGACATTCTCGGCGCCGGCGGCAGCGAGGAGGTCGTCCATGAAGTGCGGCCGGTACGTCGAATCGCTGCCTGGACCCTGATCCTTCTCGGGAAAGATGCGCCGCGGGCGCGTGTACATGCACCCGTAGTAGTTGGCGACCTTGAGCCCGGTGAGCGATTTGGTGACGCGCTTGCGCAATTCGTCTTCGCCCACCCCGTGCTTCAGCCAGTCGAGGGCGTGGATCGTCTCGACCTGTCCGGCCTGATACGTTGCGTGCCCGGCCTGCTGCGAGATCTTCGCCACCGTGTCGCGCGACGCCGCATCGTGCGCGAGGTCGTACTCGGCCTTCTTGAGGTTGTGGTAGCAGCCATTGCACGGCGCCATGACGACGGGCGCGTGCATCTCGTTGGCGGTGATCGACAGCACGCGCGAGGAGAGGTAGGTCTGCACCTTGGGATCGACGTTCTTCACCTCCATCGCCCCGCAGCAGTTCCAGTCGGGCACCTCGTCGAGCTCGAGACCGAGCGCCTTGCCGACCGCGCGCGTCGAGGTGTTGTACGCGTACGCCGTGCCGTCGAGGGCGCAGCCGGGATAGTAGGCGACGCGGCGGTACTTGGCCTTGTCGTCCGGGGGAGGAGAGTTCGTCATGATTGACCTGCCGATTCCGAACGTTGCGCGGCGCCGCGCGGGGACGCGTTGGTGTCGGGCGCGGCCGCGAGGCCGAGCGCGGTGCGCCGTCGCCGTTCCTGCTGCGCCACGTGGCGTTCGAGCGCCCCGCGCGCCTTCGCCCAACGCCGCGTGCGCGGGCGCACCAGCGCGGCGAAGCCCATCACCATGCCGAACTTCACCGGCAGGCGCCGGGCGATGCGCTTTGCCATCTCGACGAGCCAGTCCTGGGAGAGCGGCTGCCCGGTCTTCGCGAAGAAGTTGCGGATGATGCGGCCTTCCTCGATCTTGCCGGTCGCCATGACCTGCTCGGTAAATTCCTCGTCGAAGATCGACGAGTTCGATTTCGGCGTGTGGCCCTTCATCTCGAGCCAGCGCGCGGTCGCCTTCATCACGCCTTCGGGGACCACGTCGCGCGGGCAGGCGTCGGTGCACTTGTTGCAGGAGACGCACTGCCAGATGATGTCGCGATCGCGCAGGAGCTCCGATTCCATGCCCATGCGGATCAGGTAGATCCAGAACCGCGGATTGAAGTCGGGGTTGACCGCATTGACGGTGCAGACGTTGGTGCACGAGCCGCACTGCCAGCAGCGATGCACGTTCTCCCCGCCGGGGAGCGCGGCGATCTCGTCCTGCAGGCGCTCGTTGTAGTCGGTCACCACGCGCGCGGTGATGAAGGTGCTCCAGTGCCCCGAGACGTCGACGCCGTCCACCACGAGCTTGTCGTGGGTGATCACGTTCTCTGGTCGAATCAGGCCCTTCTCGTGGATCGGCATTGCGCGGCTCCTAGCTCACGAGCTTCGCGTCCGGGATCACGAACGCGGTGCCGTCGAACGCCTTGAGCCGCGTCCGGCCCGAGTCGTCGACGGCGTCCAGTCCCAGGATCCGGCGCGAGTGCATCAGGGGATTGTCCGGCTGCGTGAAATCGGCGCGCAGGTAGCTTCCCGCCCGCTCGTTGACGTAGCCGGCGTAGACCTGCGCGGTGAGCAGATCCACGTAATCGAGGACGTCGCGGAATACGCCGTTGTCGGCGAGGAACTGGGCGAGCTCCTCGCGCAGCACGACGAATGTCGCGAAGGAATCGGGGACGTCGAGGACGAGGTGGTCGACGTCCTCGCCGTACCACAGTTCGCGCAGTACCCCCGTATTGGCGCGCGCGTCCCAGATCCAGCGGGTCATCAGCGGATAGCGCTCGGGGTCGACGCCGTGCAGCAGTTCTGCCGCGAGGTCGCGCACCCAGCGGTGGTCGCGATCGTCGGGGAAGGCGGCGCAGAAGGCGGCGAGACGATCGTCGGCGCTTTCGTCGCCCGCGGCGAGAAGCCTGCTCACCCGCTCGCAAAGGGCCGGGAATGTCGCCGCATCGAGGTGCGCTGCCATGCGCCGCCGCGCTGTCGGGACGTGCGCGCACAGCGCCTTGAAGGTCGCGAGCCCGACGTGGCGGCTGCGGCCCGCACCGAGCGCCTCACGGAACAGCGCGCGCTTCGCCTGCAGCGCCGCGACGTAGCGTTCGATGCCGCCGTCGTCTTCCGCGCCGCGCACCAGCGCCTCCAGCGCCTCGCCGAGCTTCGGTCCGCTCAAGTCGAGGCGTGGGCGCTCCACCACGGGCGCCGCGGCCACCACGGCGCGCAGGCTCGCGACGAGGCTTCGCATCAGGCGGTGACCGGCCGCGACTGTGCGCTGAGCGCAAACGCCGCCAGCGCGGCGGCGTTGCCCTGCGCGATCGAGTCGTCGATCGTCTCCGGCCCGCAGGCGGCGCCGGCGACGAACACCCCGCGGCGCGCGGTTTCGCCGAGCGTGCCGTAGGCATTGTGTCGGTCGAGGTAGCCGTGGCGTTCCAGTTCGATCCCGAATGCGGTGGCGAGGCGCGGGTTGTCGACGTTGGGATCCATGCCGATTGCGTGCACCACGAGATCGAAGGGGATGGTGATCGGTCGCTTGACCAGCGTGTCCTCGCCCTTGATGACGAGCTTCTCGCCGTTCGAGGTGACCTCGGCAACCCGTGCCTTGATGTACTTGACCTTGAATTCCTCCTGGCTGCGCCAGTAGTACTTCGTCTCGTACAGGCCGAAGGTGCGAATGTCCATGTAATAGATGTAGACGTGGCAGTCCGGCAGCTCCTCGCGGATCTCCATCGCGATGTTGCACGACACCGTGCAGCAGACCTTCGAGCACCACTCGCGTCCGATCTGCCGGTCGCGCGAGCCGACGCACAGGAGGATCGCGACGCGCTCGGGCTTGCGGCCGTCGGATGGGCAGCGCACGCCGCGCCCCGACGAGATCATCTGCTCGACCTGCGTGGTGGTGACGACGTCGGGAAACGTGCCGAACCCCCACTCGGGCTTGTTGATCGAGTCGAAGTGCGTGAAGCCCGTGGCGAGAATTGCCGCACTCGCGTCCACCACGTTGCCGTCGGACAGCCGGGCCCGGAACGAACCCGCCTCGCCGTCGAGCGCCTCGACGGTGCAGCCGCGGCGCACGCTGATGCGCGGATCGCCTTCGACGCGGGTGACCATGCCGCCGATCGCATCCTTCGCCCACTCACCCGACGGCACGAGCTTCGCGTAGCCGGACAGGATCGGCGCGCCGCCGAGGCGCTGCTCCTTTTCGACCAGCACGACGGACGCGCCCACGCTCGACAGCGCGTGGGCCGCGGCGAGTCCGGCCGGACCGGCACCAACCACCAGAACGGGAGCGGTCACGGCCGGGTCGCGATCGGGATGTAGCCGGGACCCGAGGTGATCCGGCGTCGTGGGTCGTAGAGGTTTTCCGGCCGGCCTGCCTTGACTTCGTCGAGGTAGCCCAGGAAATCGGCCTTCTTCGCCTGCCAGTCGATACCGAGTTTTTCCATCAGCGTTTCGGTCGACGAGGCGTGCCAGTGCGACTGCACGATCTTGTAGGGATGCGCGCCGCACACCAGAGCCGCGAACTGGCAGTCGGCGAGCACCGGCAGATCGACCGGCTTGCCGCCGGCCTTGCCGATCCACTGGTTCTTGTCGAGCGTGGTGATGCAGCCGGTGTCGTGTCCGATCATCACGTCGGCCTGCGCCTCGTCGAGTGCCACGCGGATCTTGCGATCGATCGCGAAGCTGCGGGTGAATTCGCGCTCGCTGATGATGTGGCGAAAGCCGAAGCCGCAGCAGTCGTACCAGGTCGAGTAATCCATGACCTGCGCGCCCAGCGTCTGCATGAGTCCGGTCGATACCGCCACGCGGTTGCCGTCCATCACGCTGTCGTCGTAGATCGCATCCTGCGGCACCATCTTGTAGACGTGGCACGCCGGGTGGATCGTCGCGCGGATGCCGCTGCAGTCGATCTCCTGCAGCGTCTTGATCCGCTCGCGCATCATATGCACCCACTCGGAGTAATGGACCACCTCCTCGGGGATGAGGAGCTTGCCGTCGACGAGTCGACCGAGCTTGGCGAGGATCTTGCGCACCTTCTCGCGCAGCGTCGCGGAGTGCAGCAGATAGCTACGCACTTCCTTGTAGTTGCCGAACGAGGTGCCGCAGTGGACGAGCGGGAAGTAGTAGCCGTCGGGAAGGCCCTGCGCCTTGCCGGCGACGTACGCCTGGTGGAAGTTGCGCAGGAAGACGGCGGCCAGGCTTTCGATGTTGCCGATGCCCGAGCCGTGGTAATTCCACGCCGTGCATGAGGTCTGGTCGGTCTCGTCGATGTACTCGATGTCGAGCCGGTTCATGAGCCACAGCAGCGACGTCGGATAGCCGGGAATGTTGCCGCACTGGCCGCAGGACTTGTGGTGCCACAGGCGGCGGGTCGGGATCTTCTTGTCCCAGCCGTACAGCGTCTTGGCGAGCATCGGCTCGTGCGCGTCGGTGACGCGATGCACGACGATCTCGCCCTCGCGTTCGAGTTGCCACATGACGTCGCGGACGTCCTCGACGTGCTGCTTCGTGGTGAGCATCGAACGCTTGTCGATCTTGAGCTCGACCCACGCTGTCGCGATGCGCGCATCCTCCGACGAGAGATTCGCATCCTTCCATTCGGGACCGTGGCCGGTGAAGCGCTCACCGGGCTGGGGGCCGTGAGGTATCGTCATGGAACTTCCTCCTTCAGTCGTCGTCCTGCTCTTCCTGTTCCGCGAGCCAGTCCTTCCAGTCCTCGCGCTTCTCATCCATGAAATCGACGATCACGTCGAAGAGGTTCTCGTCGATCGTCTCCAGCTGCTGGAGCACCCCGGTCTCCTCCCAGATCGTGTAGAGCTCGACCGAGGTCTTGAGGTTGACCTCCCACGCCGTCGCCGTCGTGTTGAGCGTCGGCATCGGGATCGCCTGGCGCAGGAGCTTCAGGGGTGCGTCGATCTTCGAGACGTTCGGGCCCCAGTCCGGGAAATGGTCGCGGGTGATCATGTCCGGGGCGAGCTGGTTGCCGGTGGAGATGAGCTTCAGCATGACGCGGGAGAAGGGCCGCAGGACGTTGCGTGCCGATTCCATGCCGTGCTTGATCGCGGTCTCGCGCATCAGCATGATGAGCCCGCCTGGCGAGTTGCCGAACGGGCAGCGCGCGGCGCAGGTATAACACTGGGCGCATGCCCAGATCTTCTCCTGCATCGCGTCGTAGATCCCCTCGAGGTTCTCGGTCCACAGGAGCTGGACGATCTCGCGCGGGCTGAAGTCGTAGTAGTGCGCCGCCGGGCAGGTCGCGGTGCAGATCCCGCAGTTGAGGCAGCCGTTGAGCTCGTGGTCGTAGCGCAGATCCGACTGGAGATCCTGGAAGATCTCCTCGAGCTTGGCGCGCGGGACGGGTGGCGCATCGGAGACCGGATCGCCGATGCGCTGGGAAACGCGGGTCGTGGTGTGTGCCATGTCTCCGTGAGGGTGCTCAGTACGTCAGCACCCGGCAATCGTCGTCTTCCATCACGCTCTGGATGAGGTGCGCGCCGCCGACGACCCCTTCGCACTCGGGGATGAGATCGTCCTTCGACATGTCGAAGAGATCGAGGTTCGGCGAGCAGCAATAGAATTTCGCGCCGGCCTCGTGCGCATCCTTGATGAAATCGTAGACTGATTTCGGAGAGCCCGGTTTCACGAAGAGCGCTTCGGCGACGCCCTTCTTCATGAGGCGACCGGCGGTGGCGGTGCAGATCACCTCGACCTCGTATTCCATCGCCGCGGCGACCGATGCCTGGAAGATCGGCGCGCCGAGTTCCTCGCCGTTGCGCGGGTCGGTGTTGGCCATCACGATGAGGAGCTTCTTAGCCATGGACTGTTGTGCGACCCTCGTTGCGTGAGAGTTTGTTAATGTAGATGCGCCCCCAGTACGGCGCAAGTGCTTTCTGCGCCGCGAGCCCCCGCGTGGGCACCACGCCGCGGGTGTTCATGCCGTGCAGCGCAGAAAACCCCGAGCCCTTCGCGATGCGCGGCGGGGTTGCCCGCCTGCGAGTCGCGCGTGACAATGTACCGACTGCACTCAGGAGGATACCTTGTCCAAAGTCATCGTACCGCATGGTGGCGGCCCACTTGCACCGCTGCTTCTCACCGGCGAAGCGCTCGCGGCCGCGCGCGAGCGCGCCCGGACGCTACGCAGCATCCGGGTCAGTTCGCGCGAGAAGGGCGATCTCGTCATGCTCGGCATCGGCGGCTTCACGCCGCTCACGGGATTCATGGGCCGCGACGACTGGGCGGGGGTCTGCGACCGGATGCACACGTCGGCGGGCCTGTTCTGGCCGATTCCCATCACCCTGTCGACCGACGAGGCGACCGCGGCGTCGATCGCGATCGGCGACGACGTCGCCCTCGTCGATCCCGACCACGACACGATTCTCGCGGTGCTGTCGGTGACCGAGAAATACCGCATCGACAAGGCGCACGAATGCGAGACGGTGTTTCGCACCACGGACCCCGAGCACCCCGGGGTGCGCGCGGTGATGGGCCAGGGCGAGGTCAATCTCGCCGGGCCCGTCCGCGTGCTCGACGACGGCGGCTTCAAGGCGCGCTACGGGGCGCTCTTCATGACGCCGGCCGAGACGCGGGCCGAGTTCGCCCGGCTCGGCTGGTCGAAGGTCGCGGCATTCCAGACGCGCAATCCGATGCACCGCTCGCACGAGTACCTCGCGAAGGTGGCGATCGAGGTCTGCGACGGGGTGCTGGTCCACTCGCTACTCGGCAACCTCAAGCCGGGCGACATCCCCGCCGACGTGCGCACCCGCGCCATCGGCACGCTGATCGAGAAGTATTTCGTGCCCCGCACGGTCGTCCAGGCGGGTTACCCGCTCGACATGCGCTACGCCGGGCCGCGGGAAGCGCTGCTGCACGCGCTCTTCCGGCAGAACTACGGCTGCGCGTATCTCATCGTCGGACGCGATCACGCCGGCGTCGGCAGCTACTATGGCCCGTTCGATGCGCACCGCATCTTCGACGAGATCCCGGCCGACGCGCTGGCGATCCGCCCGCTCAAGCTCGACTGGACATTCTGGTGCTACCGCTGCGGCGGCATGGCGTCGGGGCGAACCTGCCCGCACGACGACGCCGATCGCCTGCTGGTGTCGGGTACGAAACTGCGCAAGTGGCTCTCCGAAGGCAGTCCGGTGCCCCCGGAATTCTCGCGCCCGGAGGTGCTCGAACTCCTGCAGGCCTACTACGCGGGCCTCGACGAGAAGGTGGAGGTGAAGCTCACCGGCCACTCGGCGCGGTAGCGGGATCGACGCCGGCGCTTCAACGCTCCAGCGTCCGCAGCTCGAAACGCATGCGCTCGAGGTCGCCGAGTACCCAGGTCGCGGCGGGGGCGCCGAGGGCCGCGATGGTGCCGGGATTCACGAGCCAGGTCGTACCGCCCTTGACGTTGCTCACCTGCTCGATGCCGGCCGTGTGCGAGTGACCGCAGCAGACGAGGTCCCAATCGCCGGTGCACGCCATCGCATACCCGTAATCCGGATAGTGCACGACGAACACGCGGCGGCCGCCCAGTTCCAGGCGGGCGTCGGCGCCGTGATAATGCAATCCGCCGCCGCTCGCGCGCATCAGGTTGTGCAGCATCATCGGGTCGCCGAGGTTGTTCCCGTGGATGAGATGGATCGGCAACCCCAGGACCAGCGCTGGGCGCACCGTCTGCGCACCGATGAGATCGCCGCAATGGATGACCGCGCTCGCGCCTTCGCTCTTGGCTGCGCGAACGGCGGCGGCGAGCGCATCGGCGCGATCGTGACTGTCGGAGACGATGCAGATCTTCATGCTGCGATGTTAGCCGATCCGGCGCCGCGTCACGATGGATCCATCCAGCCGGCGAGCCGCACCACGCCGGTCATGATCGGCACCAGCGCATCCTCGATCGCCGTCTGCGCGTTGCGCAGGTTTGCAAGCTCCCCGGCGAAGTCGGGCGGCGTGTCGTCGAACTCCATCGCGAGATCCTCGATCATGCCGACCTTGAGTCCGGGGTGTCCGGCGAATGCCAGCGCGCGCGGGCCGAGCTGCCAGAGGGCGGGGCGTCCGCGCGCGTCGTGCGCGAGCACCACCGCGGCGTCCGGAGGCGTCGGCTCGTCGCGCCCGTACAGTGCCAGCGGATACTGCTCGGGGACGTAGCCGTCGAGGGCGTGCGGCCTGGTGCGCGTCGCGGTGGATACCGAGAATTCGAGCGCGGTGGGGCGCACGCGTCCGCCCGCCGCCAGGGTGATGATCTGCGCGCCGAGACCGATGCCGATCAGCGGCCAGCCGCGATCGAGGCAGGCGCGCGCGAGGGCTACTTCCCGCGCAAGTGTCGGCACGTCGAGCGTGCCGGCGCTGCCCCAGGGGCCGCCGCCGAGCAGGATGAGTCCGTCGGCCAGAGCGTCGCTGGCGGGGAGGGTGCCGCTGGCAGCAAATGGGCGGTGATAGCGGAAGCGAATGCCCCGTCCTTCGAGATGATCCTCGATATGGCCGAGATACTCGGCGTAGGTGTGCTGCACGACGTGGACGAGTCGCATCGGGTGCGTGCAGGGCGCTGCCGGCGTCAGCGGCGCCGGGCCGCCCCAAGCCGCTGACTGCGCCCCCTTTGGGGGCAGCGAGCGCAGCGAGCGTGGGGGTGGTTCATCGTAGGCTCCAAGTGCACTTCACAGGAGACGCAGAGGCACAGAGAAAGCATGCCCGTTCTCCGCGTCTCGGCGTCTCTTTGTGAAGCCTTTCATCAGCGGCGCCGGGCCGTCCCAAGCCGCTGACTGCGCCCCCTTTGGGGGCAGCGAGCGAAGTGAGCGTGGGGGTGGTTCATCGTAGGCTCCAAGTGCACTTCACAGGAGACGCAGAGGCACAGAGAAAGCATGCCCGTTCTCCGCGTCTCGGCGTCTCTTTGTGAAGCCTTTCGTCAGCGGCGCCGGGCCGCCCCAAGCCGCTGACTGCGCCCCCTTTGGGGGCAGCGAGCGAAGCGAGCGTGGGGGTGGTTCATCGTCAGCGGCGCCGGGCCGTCCCAAGCCGCTGACTGCGCCCCCTTTGGGGGCAGCGAGCGAAGTGAGCGTGGGGGTGGTTCATCCTAGCCGCTGGCCAGCGCGGCTTCGATCGCGCGCCGGAAGTCGGCCGGCGAGGTCGACAAGAGACCGACGTTCGCGCGTGCGAAAAAGTCCTCGACTGCGGCACCCGCTTTGCTCGCCGGCACCCCGCGCAGCGCCACTTCGAGATCGAAAATCGTGCGCGGCGGCGTCACGAAGAAATCGCCGGTGACGAGCAGGTCACGGATGCGCGCCGCGGATCCGCCGTCGAGGCGCACGTACGCCGTGACGCTTCCGCCTGGGGTAGCGAGCGTCGCGCTGCGCAGACCGGAGCTCGGTTCCGGATCGTCGATCTCGGCGACGAAGGCGTCGGTGCCGATCTCCTCGTCGTGGTAGCGTGCGGCGAGCGCTTCCTCGTGCGCGGTGATCTCGCCCGCGATCGGCTCGATGCCAAGGTGCTCCCGGAACCCCGCGAGCAGCGCTGCCTTGACGGCATCGATCGACGGCGCGGCGCCCAGCAACTCCTTTAGCGTCACCACGCGCTGCGTTGCGGAATCGAGCGCGCGCTTGGCGAGCTTCGCCTGTGCCACGTTGAGTGCCGCCACCATGCATGAGGCGTCGAGGTCGACGAGCACCGTCCCCTGGTAGAAGAGCGTGTCCTCGTCGAAGAAGCCGCCGGTTCCCGAGAGCTTGCGACCGCCCACCTCGATGTCGTTGCGCGGCCGGTAGCGCGCATCCACCCCCAGCGTGCGCAGCCCCGTGGCCGCGGCCTCGCAGATTTCGCGCGCGAGATCGGCGAGCGTGCCGATCGGCAGCGTGGCGCGGTCGAACACGAGTTCCCAGCCGAGTTGCCCCTCGTCGAAATAGATCGCCCCGCCGCCGGTGATCCGGCGCACCACGCCCACGCCATTGGCGCGGCAGTAGTCGAGGCGAACCTCGCGCGACAGCGCCTGGTGGCGGCCGATGAGAGCGGTCGGCGGAAAACGCAGGAAGCGGATCGAGTCGGGCACCGCGCCGGCCTTGCGCGCGTCGATCAACGCCTGGTCGAAGGCGATCTGCCGGCGGCCATCGCGCACGCCGGTGTCGATCACCCGGAACGGTTTGCCGATCGACTCCGTCATTTGCGCTTCGCGATGCGCAGATCGCGGCGGATCTTCACGAGGTCGCGCTTGGCCGGCGCGAACGGATAGCTCGCGATGTTGGAGGGCGGCGAATCGCCATAGGGTCGATCGCAGGCCGAGACGTCTTCGGCGACCTTGCCCGGACAGCCGGACGTGCGAAACGCCACCCCGGCGTCGATGACGGCGTCGAGTTCGCCTGCGGGCAGGCCGTAGTCGACGATCCGGCCTTCGCCGTCGAAGCGCATCTGCTCGACGCGCGCGCCGCGGTAGTCGATCAAGTAGCGGGCGAGCTGCACGCGCCGCCACTGGTCGCGGGGCGTCGCCGGCAGGTGATCCATGAGCGAGCCCTTCTCGGGGAAGAAGCAGAACATGTGACTGTGCCCGCCCAGATCGACGATCTGCTGCACCAGTGCGAGGGCCTCGGCTTCGGTCTCGCCCATGCCGATGATGATGTGCGCACCGAATTTCTGCGGACCGAAGATGTCGCGCGCGGCGTGCAGGATCTCCCAGTATTTCGCCCAGCTGTGCGGCGACTGCACGCCCTTGCCGCGCGTGCGCTCGAAGAGCTCCGGGGTGGCGGCGTCGAGCGCGACGGTGAAGATGTCGGCCCCGAGGTCGCGCAGGCGCTTCACGTCCTCGCGCGTCATCGTCGTGGGGTTCGACAGGATCGACACCGGGATCACCGACGGATCGATCCGCTCGGTCCAGCGTTCGAGCACGGTGCGCGTATCCGCATCCGAGCGCGGATGCGTGATCATCGAGATGCACATGCGGTGGAACGGGCTCGCCGCGCCGTCGCGGGCGACGATGTCGATCGTCTTCTCCAGCGGCACCGCCGGCCAGTCCACACGGATGAAGTTGCGGTCCGCATAGTCGCGCTCGGCCTCGCGGTGGCGCGCAAGGCCGCAATATGCGCAGTTGGCGCGGCAACCCTCGGGATAGGTGAGCAGCAGGTTGAGGCAGCGCGTGCATTCGCAGCGGTACATCCGGCCCGGCGTGACGCCGAGCGTGATGGCCGCGGCGGTCGACATCTGCACGTACTCCGGCGAGCGCATGTACGGCGTCAGCACGTTGTAATCGGGCAGGTACACGCCCTGCGGCGCCACGTCGTTGGCAATCACCCGCGCGCCATTGCGCGCTTCCTTCGGCGTGACCGTCGGCAAGCGCGGCTGCATGAGTGCGAACGGATTGTGGTCGTGCGGGTTCGCGACGGCAGGCGACGTTGCCGGCGTTTCAGGACGGTAGCAGCTCATCGTGATTCCTCCCCATGCGCGGGCACGCTACGGGCGCGCCCAGTATTGCGGATAGCCGATCCAGCTCCGGCGCAGCGCTGCCTTGCCCTCGGGTGCGCCCGCAGCCAGCGCCTGCGCCAATTCGCGGCGACGCAGCACGGCGCGCGTGAGCGCCGCATCGAACACGTCGCGCAATTCCTCTTCGTAGTCGGCGGCGGCGCCGGCGTCCCCCGCCATCGTGCGCGCTGCCGCTTCGCCGGCGAGTCGGCCGGAATGCACGGCGGCGGCAATGCCGGCGCCGGTGACCGGATGCGCGAGGCCCGCGGCGTCCCCGGCGAGCAGCACGCGCGCATGGCCCAGCGATCCCGTCGGGCCGACGATGCCGCCCACGGGGATCGCGCCTCCGGTCAGGGCGAGCACCTCGCGGCCGATGCGGCCTTCGGCGGCAAGGTCGCGGTGCAGCCGATCGACGATCGATTTGAGGCGCGCCTTGTGCTCCGGGTCGACGCCGGCACCGAGATTGCCGAGTCCCAACTTGGGAAAGAGCCAGCCGTAACCGCCGGGGATGTCACGCGAGAGGAAGATGTCGGTGGTCTCCGACGGCCGTTCGAGCGTAACGGTGATCTGCCGCGTTTCGACGAGAGCGGTATTGCGCTGCCCGATGGCGCGGCCGACGAGGGAGCGCGGCCCGTCGGCGCCGACGATCACGCCGGCGCGGATGCGACGCGCGTCGGTCAGCACCGCGTCTTGCGCGTCGTCGAGCGTGCGGGCGCCGACGCCCAACGCGCAGTCGGCGCCGGCGTCGCGCGCCCTGGCGACCAGTCCGGCGTCGAACGCGGCGCGGTCGAGCATCCGGCCGGGGAAGTTCTCGTGGACATCGGGTGCATCGTCTTCGACGAACGTCGTCATCGAGCCGATCGCCTGCCGCACCGAGCGCGCGAGATCACCCACTTCGATCCCGACCAGTGCCGGGACGAACTCGGCACACTGCACGGGGAGGCCGGGTTCGCGGCGGCGATCGATCGCCAGCACGCGGCAACCGGCACGCGCCGCGGCCGCGGCTGCGCTCGCACCGGCGGGGCCGAGGCCCACGACCAGGACGTCGACCCTTGCTTCTCTCATGATGGTGCGACGACGGCCGGTCGCGGGTGGAGCTTGATCGTCTGTCCGGTCTTGATCGAGCAGCAGGCGTGCTCCTGCACGGCGGGCCGGCCGATGGCCTGCGCGGCGGCCACCATGCCATCGGCGGGAAAGGCGATGCCGTCGAGGCCGGCGGCGACCGCGTAGGCATCCGTGACGCGCCGGTGCATCCCGGGCGGCCGTGCGCAGCCCAGCAGCACCTCGCGATCGGGAATTCGCCGGCGCGCCTCCAGGAAGATGCGCCCGGCATCCTCCGCGCGCGGCGTCGCGAAGGTGCCGGGTTTCGAATAGAAGGGCATCACCACCACCAGCACCAGCGAGTGCACGCGATGGCGCGACACGATGTCGAGCGCGCGCGGCTCGCCTTCGAGGCGACCGTAGTGGAGTCCGATCACGATGTGCGGGACCACCTGCATCGACGTCGAGCACAGCGCCGCGAGGGTGGCCTCGAAGTCCTCCACCGGCCGATCGAGGTGGTAGACCTCGCGGATCGTCGCCTCGGCGCCGATCACGTCCATCATCGCGGTATCCACCCCCGCGGCTTCCATCCGCTTCGCCCGCGCCTCGTCGAGGAGCGCCGAATGGATCGCGACCTTGAGATAGGGAAAGTCGCGCTTGAGCGCCTCGATCACCGGGTAGTAGCGCTCGTAGCGGATCTCGTTGCGCTTGTTCGAGCCGCCGGAGAGGAGGAAGCCGCGCACGTCCTGCGCCGCGACGAGCTCGCGCACCTTGCGATTGAGCATCGCGGGATTCGTCGCCGGGATCATCGGCTCGAGGATCTTCGCCTGGCAGTGATCGCAATCGAGCGCGCAACCCGCGGCGGTCACCGAGAACGCGGGAAACGCATTCTTGCCGCAGCCCTCGAGCTCGCAGCTCGAATACGCCTTGAACGTGGGCGTGGAGAACCGGATCGCGCGGCCGACGACCGCGGCACCGGCGCGCTCGCAGTCGGCGAGGAGGTCGGCGTCGAGCGGCGCATCCTCGAGCGCCTCGATCGCGGTCAGGCGTTCGAACCAGGTCATCGCGCGCATCCCGTGGCGTCGTCTGCTCCCTGTGCGCCGCGCGGAGCGTCCGCGCCCGCACGCAGGGCTGGCGTCGGCAGTGCGAGATCGAGACGTGCCCGCACGCGATCGCGCAAGGCGACGACTTCGGCGCGCGGCGGCGCGCGGTTGGGTGCGTCGACGAGCGTGGTCAACCATTCGGGGCGCATGTCCTCCTCCTCCACGAGATCGCACTGCAGACCGCGCAACACGTCTTGCGCGGCCGCCGGAAGCCGTTCAGGGATCGCGCGACCGGATAGCCGCGCCCACAATCCGCTCCAGTAGCGCGTCAGCGTCCACGGATTGTAGCCTCCGCCGCCCAGCACGACCACCCGCGACGCGAGCGGAACCAGACGATCGACCGCGTCCCAGAGCGCTCCGTTCGAGAGCGCCATGCCGGTCAGCGGATCGCCGGCGAGCGCGTCGCCGCCGCAGGTCAGGACCAGCGCATCCGGCGCGAAGCGCTCGGCGAATGGCAGCACCACGTCGTCGAGCAGCAGGTGCAACTCGCGATCGGTGAAGCCACGCGGCACCGGCAGATTGCAGGCGTGGTCGCTGCTCGCGTCGTCGAGCGTGCCAGTGTAGGGCCAGCGTCCCGCCTCGTGGATCGACAGCGTGCGCACGCGCGGCTCGGCGGCGAAGGCCAGTTCGACGCCGTCACCGTGATGCGCGTCGAGGTCGACGTAGAGCACGCGACGGCAGCCGCCGGCGAGCAGGCGCCGGATGGCGAATACCGGATCGTTGAAATAGCAGAAGCCGCTGGCCCGATCGCGGCGCCCATGGTGCGTGCCTCCCGCCGGATGGAAGGCGACGTCGCCGGCGAGCGCGATGTCGGCAGCCAGGATCGAGCCTCCCACGCTCGTTGCCGCCCGCTCGAAGAGTCCCGGAAAGATCGGGTTCTCCATGGTCCCGATGCCGTACCGCTCGCGCGTCGCCTGATCGACGCGACCTGCCGCCACCGCGTCGCGCAAGGCGCGCACGTAGGCCGCATCGTGGAATTCCGCAAGCTCGACCTCGCTCGCCTGCGGGCTCGTGCGGTAGTCGCCGTCCGCGAACCAGTCGAGCGCGCGGCACAGGTCGACCACCGCCTCGACGCGGGGGATAGCGAGCGGGTGCAGCGTTCCGTATGCCGCGCGACGATAAATGTCGTGGCCGACGAAGGCGGCGCTGCGTGGAACTCTGGGCGCCGCCGGTCGGGTCACGTCTTCGGGGGCTGGAAGGTGACGGTCCGATTCTGCGCGGTCGGCGCGAATCGCCGCTCGCCGATGCGTGCGCAGAGGGCTTCGAGGTCCATCGCGGCATTCTAGGTGAATCGGCGACTACATCGCCACCGCGCACGGGGCGCCGCGTTGGTGCGATCGCGGCGAGGCTCGCCAGGCGATTACGAGCGTGCCTTGCCGCGTGCGGAATGGCGCGGCGGCGCCGCCGCGGCGTGGCCACCGGATGCGGTTGCCCGGCGCCTGCGCGCATGCGGCGTGGCGTCACGACCGGGCGCGGCGTGGCCGCGATC
>JBDHRR010000153.1:0-7355 GCA_039807685.1 Burkholderiales bacterium | reverse complement strand
TCGAGATTCGCCTTCATGACGTCGCGCAGATAGGTGCCCATCACCCGCGTCGCCTCGGCGAACGTCGTGCCGCGGCCGTTGGTCGCCACCGCGTAGCGGCGAAAGTCCGGCAGGCGCAAGTCTCCCAGCAGGAGGCCACCGTTCGCATGCGGGTTGTCGCTCATGCGCCGCGCGCCCTTGGGCGGCAGCGCGGCCAGTTCCGGCACGAGATGGCCGTCGGCATCGAAGAGCTCGTCGGGACGGTAGCTTCGCATCCAGCGCTCGAGGATGCGAAGGTGCTCGGCCTTGTCCATGTCGGACATCGGCACCTGGTGCGCCCGCCAGTAATCCTCGCACTTCTTGCCGTCGATGTACGGCGGACAGGTCCAGCCCTTGGGCGAGCGCAGCACGATCATCGGCCAGCGCGGACGCCCCTGGAAGCCCGTGCTGCGCGCAGCGTGCTGGATCTCGCCGATCCTCGCCAGCACGGCGTCGAGCGTGGCTGCCATCAGCGGATGCATCACCGCTGGATCGTGCCCTTCGACGAAATGCGGCTCGTAGCCCATCCCCGTGAGGTAGGCCGCAAGCTCGTCGTGCGGGATGCGCGCGAGATAGCACGGATTGGCGATCTTGTAGCCGTTCAGATGCAGGATCGGCAGCACGGCACCGTCGCGCGCCGGATTGAGGAACTTGTTGCCGTGCCAGCCCGTTGCGAGCGGTCCCGTCTCGGCCTCGCCGTCGCCGACCACCGCCACGGCGACGAGGTTCGGATTGTCGAAGACTGCACCGAACGCGTGCGCGAGCACGTAGCCAAGCTCGCCGCCCTCGTGGATCGAGCCCGGCGTTTCCGGCGCGACGTGGCTCGGGATGCCGCCGGGAAAGCTGAACTGCTTGAAGAGTCGTTGCATTCCTTCGGCATCGCGCGTCACCGCGTGATAGCGCTCGGTATAGGTGCCCTCGAGATACGCATTGGCCACCAGTGCCGGTCCGCCGTGGCCGGGACCCGCGAGATAGATCATGTCGAGATCGTGCTCGACGATCACGCGATTCAGGTGCGCGTAGATGAAGTTGAGCCCGGGCGTGGTTCCCCAATGTCCGAGGAGGCGCGGCTTGACGTGCGCGCGCACCAGCGGCTCGCGCAGCAGCGGGTTGGCGAGGAGGTAGATCTGTCCGACCGCGAGGTAATTGGCGGCGCGCCAGTAGGCGTCGAGGTCACGGAAACCCGCGGGAATGGGGCTGCTGCCGGACCCCGACGCAGCAGGTGCCGCGTGCCGCGACGGAGTGCGCGCCGCACTCGGTGCGGGCGCGGAAGACTGGGGAGATCGATGGGGCATGGCCTGCACCTCGGAATCGAGGGACCCACAGTATCCCCCGGCTTGCGCTACTGACCCTGCTTGCGACGACCCACCGCTGACCGCGGCGCGCTCTTGCGCGCGCCACGGGCAGGCCCGACCGCGGCGGCGTCCAACGTCCATTCCGCTACCGCGAAGCGCTCGGCCAGGAACTGCGCGAACACGCGAACCTTGGCCGACAGGTGTCGTCGACTCGGATACACCACGTGGATCGGCGCCGATGCCGGACGAAATGGGTGCAGGACCGGCACCAGCCGCCCGGCACGCACGTCCGCACCGACGACGAAATCGGGTTCGCAGGCGATGCCGGCGCCATCGCGCGCGAGCGCTGCCAGGAAGCTGCCGTTGTTGGCCACGAGCGGCCCACTCACTCGCACCCGCGTGACCTCGCCCTGCGCGTCGGCGAACGCCCACACGTCGCGCTGGGCGGCGTACTGGTAGAGCAGGCACTGGTGCTGCGCAAGGTCGGCGGGGACGCGCGGCGTGCCGTGAAGGGCGAGATACGACGGCGCCGCGCAGCACACGAGTGCGGTCGTGCCGATCCGTCGCGCCACGAGATTGCTCACCGGCGAGCCGCCGATGCGCACGGCGGCGTCGAAGCCCTCGTCGACGAGGTCGCTCATGCGGTCGGCGAGCTCGACGTCGAAGCGCACCTGTGGATACCTCGCCATGAAGGCGGCGACCGCGCTCGCGAGGTGCGCGTTGCCGAAGCTGGTCCCGCAGGTGACGCGCAGCGTGCCGCGCGGCACGATGGCCTCGGCGCTCGCCGAGGCTTCCGCCTCGTCGAGATCGGCAAGCAACTGCACGCCGTGCTCGTGGAACGTGCGGCCGGCCTCGGTCAACGACAGCCGGCGCGTGGTGCGATTGAGCAATCGGGTGCCAAGACGCGCCTCGAGGTCGGCCACGAGACGCGACACCGACGAGACCGAAACGGCGAGCCGTTCGGCCGCGCCGGCGAAGCTCCCGGCCTCGACGACCTTGATGAAGGCGGTGATGGCCTGGAAGCGGTCCATGGAAAGATTATCCTATATTTGACAACAATATTTTCCGGGTGAACCGCTTTATCCCATAATCAGCAAGCGTCATCATTGGCAGCGTGAACCGTGTCGCTGCCTGCCGTGATCTCGCGCGCCACGCACGGCCTCACCCGCTACCCGACAACGAATGAAGGAATTGACGATGAAGCTCTACTTTTCACCCGGGGCCTGTTCGCTCGCGCCGCACATCGCGCTTGCCGAGGCCGGCGTTCCCTACGACACGGTCAAGGTCGACCTGCGCAAGCACGTCACCGCCGACGGCACCGACTATTACACGGTCAATCCGAAGGGCTACGTGCCGTTCCTCGTGCTCGACGACGGTCACACGCTGTCTGAGGACGCGGTGATCCTGCAATACATCGCCGATCGCAAGCCGGGAACGCTGGCACCTGCATTCGGTGGCCTCGACCGCTACCGACTCATGGAATGGCTCAACTTCGTCGGCACCGAACTCCACAAGACGTTCGGCCCGCTGTGGCATCCGACGACGCCCGAGGCGACCAAGACTGCCGCCAAGGAACGGCTCGCCGCCCGCTACGGCGTCATCGAGAAGACGCTCGCGAAGCAGCCCTTCCTCATGGGTGAGGCATTCAGCGTCGCCGACGCCTACCTCTACACGATCACCCGCTGGGCCGCCCCGCTCAAGGTGGATCTCGGCGCCTTCCCGGCGCTGGCGCAATTCATGGCGCGGGTCGAAGCGCGCCCGGCGGTGCAGAAAGTGCTCGCCGCCGAGGGTCTCAAGTAACCACGGCTCGATGCGGGCGGTGCCTCGCGGCGACGCGACGCACCGTCCGCACCGTCGCGCCCGACGCGAACGGTTGCGCGCGTCCGGCGCGAGGTCGGCATCGTTTTCGTCCCAGGCTCGCCATGACCACGGCATTCCCCACGCTCTTCCTCTCGCACGGCTCGCCCATGCACGCGCTGCACGCCGGCAGCGCCGGCAGCGCGTGGTCTGCGCTCGCACGGGCGCTGCCGAAGCCGCGTGCGATCTTCATCGCCTCCGCGCATTGGGAAACCTCGCTGCCGCTCGTCACCGGCAGTCGCACGCCGCAGACCATCCACGATTTCGGTGGCTTCCCGCGCGAACTGTACGCAATGACCTATCCGGCACCCGGCGCCCCGGACGTGGCGGCGCGAGCGGTCGACCTTCTGCGCGGCGCCGGGATCACCGCCGGCATCGATGGCTGTCGGGGGCTCGACCACGGCGCCTGGGTTCCCCTCCTCTACATGTATCCCATGCACGACGTGCCGGTGCTCCAGGTTTCGCTGCAGCCCGACCGGGGCGCAGCGCATCACGTCGCGCTCGGCCGCGCGCTGGCGCCGCTCGCCGACGAAGGCGTGCTCATCGTCGGCTCGGGGCACGCCACGCACAATCTGCGCGACTACGCCCGGCACGGCGACGCCGGTCCGCCGCTGCCGTACGTCACGGCCTTCACCGACTGGCTCGCCGGCCGCATCACCGCGCACGACGTGGCGTCGCTCATCGCGTATCGCGACGTCGCGCCCGATGCGGTGCGCGCGCACCCCACGGAGGAGCATTACCTGCCGCTCCTGGTGGCGATTGGCGCCGCCGCGCCGGCCACTCGCCCGGAGCGCTTTCTCGCCGGTCACGCGGGTGGTGCGCTGGCGATGGACGGCTGGCTCTTCCCGCCGGCAGCGACGGCGCGCGTCAAAGCTGCGTGAAGCGCAGCGTCTCGCCCGCGACCTCGATCACGTCACCGCTGGCGAGCGCGCAGGGCTCGGTCCCGAGCGAGCGGCCGTTCACTCGCGGGAAGTCCTCGCCCTCGACGTGCGTCGCGAAAAAACCGTGCGGTCGCCGCGTCACCACGACAACACCGATACCCGGGGTTCCGAAAGTGTCGACCACCCGATCGAGAGTGCGCTGGCTCCCACGGTGCGCCCCGGCCAGCCATTCGATGCGCCCCATCGGAAAGCGCGTGTTCGCGCTGCGCGACGAGGGCACCGCGGGCGGTGGCGCTGCGCCTTCTTCGCCGACCACGCGGGCGAGCCCGGGAATCAGCATCGTCCGCTCGAGGTCGATGGGTGACGACGCCCGGGCGTCGACGTACTTCAAGCGGTAATCCGCGAGATCGGCGACGTCGCCGTGCTGCAGGATGCGGCGCGCACACGGCGAACCGTTGACGGTGATCGAGCCGCCGACCACGGCCTCGAGGATGTAGTCGTGGCCAACCGCGACGACGCGCGCCTGCACCGCGGCGATGCGCGCGTCGTCGACGACGATGTCGCTTGCCGGATCGCGGCCGATCGTCAGCGGCGTCGCATCGAGAAAGCGCTGCGCGGCGATGGCGCCGTCGCGGGAGAGGACGAGCTTCGCCATGTCGATTACCGGCGCCACCACGTCGCGACGAGGCGTCGCAACCGCTGCCACGCGCTCGGCGACGCGGCCGCGAACGGTGCACGCACACGCACCAGGATCACCGAGACGTTGTCGAGGCCACCGTTGTCCTTGGCCGCCTGCACGAGATGCTGGGCCGCCAGCGGCAGGTTGGCGCCGAGCTTGATCACGATGAGCTCGATGTCGGCATCGTCGACGAGATCGTTGAGTCCATCCGAGCATAGCAGGTAGACGTCCCCGGGCTGCACCGGCTCGCTGGCGAGGTGCGCGCGGACCTCGGCCTCGATGCCAAGCGCGCGCGTCACCAGACTGCGATTGTGCGAATGGCGTGCCTCCTCGGCGGAAATGACGCCGAGATCGACCTGATCGCGCAGCAGCGAATCGTCGCGGGTAAGCAGCGACAGCGTGGCGTCGCGCAGGCGATAGATGCGCGAGTCGCCCACGTGCGCGTAGATGATGCCGTTGTCGTGAAAGATCGCGCAGGCGAGCGTCGTGCCCATCCCCCGGCGACGGACATCGGCGCGCCCCGCTTCGTGAATCGCGGCATTGGCGCGCTCGATACCCTGCGCCAGCACGGTGCGCGGCTGGCGCTCGCCGTCGCGGGAATCGAAGGCGGGCGCGGCGACCCGTACCGCAGCAATGATCGTCTCGGTGGCCATGCCGCTCGCGACCTCGCCCGCCCGGTGTCCGCCCATCCCGTCGGCGAGCACCACCACACCGGCGCCGGCGTCGATCCCGAGACTATCCTCGTTGAACTGGCGAACGTTGCCGACGTCGGTGAGCGCTGCGATTTCGAGGAAATCACCCATGACGGCGCGACAGTGGGTTCGGGATCGGCGAGGCGGTGGACAGACGGGGTGACGGCGGCTGCGTGGCGAACCGGCGGTGCCAAGTATTGCACGCGCACCAACGCCGCGCACCACACGCCGCCGGGACCCGGCGAGTCTTTGGCACAATTGCAGGTGCGCCACACGCCTCCGCCATGACCGACGCCGCCGCCCCTTCCCGCCGCACGCTCGGGCGTTACGAAATCCTGGACGAGATCGCCCAGGGTGCCATGGGGGTCGTCTACCGGGCGCGCGACCCGCTCATCGATCGCATCGTCGCCATCAAGACGATCACGCTCGGCCTCTCCGATGCCGAGACCGAGGCCTACGAGCGGCGCTTCTTCCGCGAAGCGAAGTCGGCGGGGCGGCTCAACCATCCCAACGTCGTCACCATCTTCGACGTCGGCAAGGGCGACGATGTCGCCTATATCGCGATGGAGTTCCTCGACGGCCAGTCGTTGCGGGAGATCCTCGACTCGGGGGTCGTGCTGCCGACGCAGCGTATCGTGAACATCGCGGCGGCGGTAGCCGAGGGTCTTGCCTTCGCGCACGAGAGCGGGATCGTTCATCGCGACGTGAAGCCGGCCAACATCATGGTGCTTGCCAGCGGCGCGGTGAAGATCACCGATTTCGGCATCGCGCTGCTCCCGACGGGAACCCGTACGCTCGCCGGCAACGCCTTCGGCTCGCCGCGCTACACCTCGCCCGAGCAGGTGATGGGTCGCACGGTCGATGGCCGATCCGACATCTTCTCGCTGGGGGCGACGCTCTACGAGATGCTGACCGGCGCGTCGCCGTTCCAGGGCGGCGATCTCAATACGATCCTCAACCAGGTCCTGACCGATCCGACGCCGCCACCGTCGAGTCGCAATCCACAGATTCCGCGCGCCTTCGACCACATCGTCGGCAAGGCGCTCGCCAAGGACCCGGCCGACCGCTACCAGTCCGCGGCCGAACTTGCGGCCGACCTGCGCCGGTTCGACGCCCTCGAGCTCGTGACGCCAGGGCCAGGGCCGCTGGCCGCACTCGAACACCCGACCGTCCCCTTCGCCCGTACCGATCTCGCGTCACTTGCCGACAGGCCGCTCGTGTCGCTAGCCGCCGCTGGCGATGCCTCGGAAGCGCCCGCGATCGCCCGCGCCGCGACCGCAACCGCGGAAGGGCCAGCGCCCTCGGCGACCGGTCGATGGTCGAGTCGGCGCTGGGCGGTCGGCGCCGTGGCCATCGCCGCGATCGCCGTGGTGACGATCACCGTCAGACTCGGTGACCGCGACCGCGCCATGACACCGGCCGGCACCGAGTCGGCGGCGCCGACACACTCGATTGCCGCGATCGGCAGTGCGACATCGACCGCGCCGGACTCGCCCATATCCATGCCGCCAGGCCGCACCGCCGATGCGCCGCCCGGCGGTGACGCCGCGAGCGCTTTGCCTGCTGCGCCTGCTGCCGCTTCGCCTGCTGCCGCTTCGCCTGCTGCCGCTGCTTCGCCTGCCGCTGCTTCGCCTGCCGCTGCTTCGCCTGCTGCCGTTTCGCCTGCTGCGCCTGCTGCCACCGCTGCGCCTGCTGGCGCGCCCGCGATCGTCGCCGCGGCCAAGCCGACCGCCCGCGTCACCTTCGCCATTGCGCCGTGGGGCGAGATCTACGTCGACGGGCGACGCCGCGGCATCGCACCGCCGCTGCACGAACTCCGGCTGCCGGCGGGCAAGCACGTGATCGAGGTGCGCAACGCCACATTCCCGCCACATCGTGAGACCATCGACGTTGGCCCCAACGACGTGGTTCGCATCCGCCACAAGTTCCAGTG
>JBDHRR010000152.1:0-7480 GCA_039807685.1 Burkholderiales bacterium | reverse complement strand
CGTGGAGCGCCAGCGTTCCCCAGGCGCTGCGCACCTCGTGGTCGGGCTTCTCGACGGCCACCACCCACGGCGCGCCGTCGGGCCGCATCCCGCAGGCGCGCACCTCGCCATCGAGCGCGACCAGCGCCGAGCCGATGCCGAAGATGCCGAGCGTTCGCGTCATCTCGTCGACGGCAAAGCCCTTGGCGATCCCGGAGAGGTCGAGCGTGCAGGGCGCATGCTTGCGGGCGCGACCGGCCCCGAGGTCGAGTTCGAGCGCTGCGTGCGCCGGCGACCGCGCCACCTGTCGCGTCCGGCGTATGGCGTCCGCGTCGGGCGTATCGCCGGCGGCGCCGAATCCCCACGCGGCCACGAGGTCGCCCAAGCCGACGTCGAAGGCCCCACCGGAGGCGCGTCCGATCGCGAGTCCCCGATCGAGCACCTGCAGGAGCTCGGCGGGCAGCGCGATCCAGGTATCGGTTGGGGCCGCGTTGAAGCGCATGAGGTCGCTCGCCGGCTGCCACGTCGACATCTGCGCGTCGACGCGATCGACAACCTGTGCGAGCGCATCGCGCACCGCGGCGAGGTCGGTGGCTGCGGTCGCGTAGAACGTGGCCGACCAGCGCGTGCCCATCGTCGCGCCGTTGAGGGTGTGCCGGTGGCGATCAATAGACATCTTCGCTGTACCTCCCCTGTGCCTTGAGGGCGATCGGCGTCACGCCGATCGGCGCCAGCACGTCGGCGAGCGTGCGCATGACGCCGCTCGCCATCTCGCGACCGCCGCAGACCATGACGTGGGCGCCGCTCGCGATGAGCGCGCGCAGGCGGTCGGCGTCGTGGCGCATCCGATCCTGCACGTAGCCACCACCCGTGTCGCGCGAGAAGCTGGTGGCGAGGGTGGTGAGGCGTCCCTCGTCGAGCCAGCCGGCGATCTCGCGTTCGTAGAGGAAATCCGATGCCGAACTGCGCCCGCCGAAGTACAGGTGCAGCGGCCGGCGTTGCCCGTTGGCGCGGATGAAGCCCGCGAGCGGGCCGATGCCGGCGCCGGCGCCGATGAGGATCACCGGGCGCTTGCCGCGCGCCGGGCGATACGTCGGATTGGACTGCACGAAGGCGTCGATCGTCTCCCCCACGGCGAGCCCGTGCAGGAAGCCGGAACAAAGCCCATCGGGCCGCTTGCGCACGCAGATCTCGATGAAGCCGTCGGCACTGGAGCTCGCGAGCGAGTAGAGGCGCGGCACGTCGGTGCCGGGCGGCACCACGGCGAGGAGATCGCCGGCAACGAAGCGCGGCAGGCCGCGGCCGGCGAGGCGTGCACGCAAACCCGTTGCCGGCAGCGCGAAGCGCAGCACCGCGGTGGGAGCATCGATGGCTTCGCCGTAGTCGACCCGATCGGTGAGCTGCAGCCGGTAGGTGCGCGGCCGTTCGGGGACGTGGGTGACCGTGAAGGTCTCGCCCATGGCCGCGGCGAGGTCCTGACCCCAGCGCGTGAAGGATTGTGCGGATTGTCGATCGATCGTGGCGAGCGGCAGGAGACGCGTCCAGCCACGGCGCGCGAGCGCCGCATCGACGTCGGCTGCGAACTGGCAGAAGTGTGGGAACTGGCGATCGCCGAAGCCCAGTACGGCGACGGGATACGCCGGGGCGGCCCGCGTGGCCTCGACGCGCTCCACGAACGAATCGGCATTGGCGGGCGCGGTGCCGTCGCCGTAGGTGGCAGCGAGCACCAGCATGCGCCGCGCCGCGGGGTACGATCGCAAGGCGTTCATCGGCGCCGCGTGGACCTGGTGACCGTTGGCGGTCAGCGTCGCGTGCAGCGTGCGCGCGAAGCTCCAGGTGCTGCCACCTTCGCTGCCGACGAGGATCACCGTGTCGGCATTGCCGGCGGCGACGTTGTGCGCGATCGGGACCTGTGTACGCCGGCGGCGCCACCAGAGCACCGCACCGCTCACCCCGAGGACCGGCAGGCCAAGCGCGGCGGCACCGAGCACGAGGCCCAGCCACCACAGGCCCTGCCCGGTGTGCAGCATGTAGACGACCTCGAAGATGCGCGCGGCGGTGCCGTGGGCCTGCCAGGCCGCGAGCGATCCGGTGGCCGGGTCGATGTAGCCCTCGCCGGCGGCGGTGACGAGGTGGAAGAGGTCGTTGGGCTGCGCCGGATCGGGAAAGGTCAGTTCGCGCAGGTCAGCGAGATCGACGTTGGCGAGCGCTGTCATGCGCTCGACGGGAAGCGCGGGACCCGCGATCGAGACGGTCGGTACGGGTGCGATCGGCATGCTGCCGTCGGGAATCACGCCGAAGGTGGCCAGCGACAGGTACAGCGCGGTCAGCGTCGACGGAACGAGCCCCACGAGGGCGAGGCGGCCCAGGTCGACGTGGAGGCGCTGCATGCCGCTGCCGCGGGCGCGACCCGCGAGTTGCGTCCAGCCGCCCATGCGGCGGGCGGTCATGACGAGACCCGTCACGATGAGCAGCAACAACGCGAGTGCCGTCAATCCCGTCGCCAGGCGCCCCGCATCGTCGAGGAAGAACGAGCGGTGCAGGTTGGTGAACCAGCGCTGCGTCGCCGACGGCGTGTACGCACCGACCGGAGCACCGCTGGCGGGGTCGATCACCGATGTCGGCGGGGCGTCGTCGCCGGTGAAATACGCGATGACCTTGCCCGAGGGGAGCCGCTTCAGCACGTCGACGCGAAGCTGCCGGCTCTCGATGCGGCCGGCGACGGTGGCAACGCTCGTCCCCGCGGCGGGGGCCGCGACCACCTGCGCGCGGTCGATCGCCGGCAGGACCGACAGGACCACGCCACTTGCGGCCACGACCATGAGGAGCGCCGTGGCAAGCAGGCCCAGGACGCTGTGGAGGCGACGGAACATGACGCGGGTCTCCGGGCGGACTACAGGGCGAAAGTGAACGAGCGGATGTAGGTACGTCCCGGGACCGGCTTGCCGGCGCCAGCCGCGGTGAGCGGCACGACCACCTCGGCGGGGCTGTCGCGCATGTCTTCCGCGGCGGCATCGATGCGCAGCGAGTAGCCCGCATCGAAGAGCGCGTCGGCCAGGTCGAGCGTTACCTTGAGCGTGCGTCCGGCACCGACACTCGCGCCGGTGATGCCGTCGATCTCGGCGAGCTTCCCGCCCGAGGCGCGCTGCCAGCCGGTGAGGTGGCTGTAGTACTTCGCCTTGGTGCCGGCCATCCACAGCGTACCCTTGTAGGCGCCGGCGGCGTCGGTGACGTAGAACGCGAGATACGCGCCGTTGCCGCCGTAATCGTTGAGCGTGGTGGTGAGGGTGACCGAGCGCGCCATCGCCGGCGCGGATACGGACAGGGCGAGGCTCAAGGCCAATGCAGCAACGGTCGGTTTCATCGTGATCTCTCCGGAGGAATGGATGCGGCGCGCGTTACTGGACGTCGACGCGCGGTGGGGTGCCCTTGTTGACGATTCCCGGTGCCGCCGGAGCGGTGGCGTTCGGGCCCGGCGCCGCCGCTCCGGCGCGCCCGCCGGCTCGCTCGCCGCCGCGATCGCGATCGTGGTCGCGGTCCCGACGCTTCAGCTTGACGATGGCGAGCGACGCGGGGTCGACCTTGACCTCGATGTCGCGGCCGTTCTCGTCCTGTCCGCGGATCTCGTAGCAGCCGTCGTCGACCTTGATCCGCCGCACGGTCCAGCCGCGCTCGCTCGCCATCTGCTCGACGGCCCGGCGCGATTGCCACTGCGCCATCGGGACCTGACAATCGTCATCGGCAAAGGCGACGCCCGGCGTGAGCACGGCGAGCCCGGTGGCGATGATGAGTAGCTTCTCTTTCATGGTCGGTTCTCCTGGTGGACGTTACGCAGGCTCCTTTTTGCGCCGCTGGCCTGACGACAACCTGACAGCGCGTGCGCCGTCGCTTCAGGCTGGCGTCAGCTTTGCGGTGACAATGGGCGCGGCGGGGCGCCGCAGCCGGCGACCCGCGGACCGGTAACAGCGCCAACCGACATCATGCGAATCCTCCTGATCGAAGACGATGCGATCCTCGGCGCGGCGGTGCGCGACCAGATCGCCGCCGACGGGCATTCCGTCGACTGGGTCGTCCGGCTCGACGCCGCCCGCGCGCACCTGCGCAGCGCCGCCTACGATCTCGTGCTGCTCGATCTCATGCTGCCGGACGGGCACGGCGTGGTCTTCCTGCGCGACGTGCGCGGCAGCGGGAATGCGACGCCGGTGATCATCCTCACCGCGCTCGATCGACTGTCGGATCGCATCGAGGGGCTCAATGCGGGGGCCGACGACTACCTCGTGAAGCCGTTCGACCTCGCCGAGCTGTCGGCGCGCGTCAATGCCGTCGCGCGGCGCTACGCGGGCAACCCCAATCCGCTCACGCGGATCGGCGACCTCACGATCGACGTCGCGACACGGTCGATCGATCGGGCCGGGGCGAGGATCGATCTCACCGCGCGCGAGTGGGCGCTCTTCGAGGCGTTCCTGCAACGCCCGACCCAGGTGTTGTCGAAGGCGCAGCTCGAGGACCGCCTCTACGCCTTCGGCGAGGAGGTCGAGAGCAACACGATCGAAGTGCACGTCAGCCGGCTCCGGAAGAAGCTCGGCCACGATCGCATCGAGACCGTGCGCGGGCTCGGCTACCGGCTGGCGCACGGATCGTGACCGCGGGTGCGAAGGCTGGCGGCGACCGCGGGCCGTCCGCCGTCGAGGGGTCGCCTCGTGCCGCGCCGGCACGTGCTACCGGTGCTCGCCACGCGCCGCGCAGCCTGCAATGGCGAATCGCGCTGTGGCTCGGGTTCGTCGTGGCGCTGCTGTGGATCGTCGCGGCCGGAGTCACCGCGCGGCAATTGCGCCACGAGATGAATGCCGTCTTCGACAGCACGCTCGAAGAGGCGGCGCAGCGCCTGCTGCCGCTCGCGGTCCTCGACGTCCTGGCCCGGGAGGAGGGGGATACGTCGCAGCGCATCGCGACGTTGCGCCAGCGCGACGACATCTTCACCTATGTCGTTCGCGACGCGAGCGGCACCGTACTCCTGCGTTCGCACCACGCGGACGATGCCATCTTCCCGCCGTACGCCGGCCCGGGCTTCGTCGATACGCCGACGCATCGCATCTACGCCGACGCCGCCGTGCAGGGGACGATCACCATCGCCGTGGCCGAGCCGCTCGCGCATCGGCGCGAGGTTGCCAGTCGCGCGCTGGTGGCGCTCGCCTGGCCGCTCGTCGTGCTGGTTCCCTTGAGCCTCGCCGGTGTGTGGCTGGTCGTGCGCGGCTCGATGGCGCCGCTGCGAAGCTTGCGCCGCGCGCTCGAGCGGCGCGGCAGCGAAGACCTGTCCGCACTCGCCGAGCCTCGTCTGCCAACCGAGATCGTGCCGCTCGCCGAGGCCATCAACCGCCTCCTCGAACGGCTGCGGCACGCGCTGGAGGCGGAGCGGAGCTTCACCGCGCACGCCGCGCATGAACTGCGCACTCCGGTCGCCGCGGCGCTGGCGCAGACGCAGCGGCTGGTGGCGGAGACGAGCGACGTGGCGGCGCGCGAGCGCGGACGACAGATCGAGACCGCGCTGCAGCGTCTTGCGCGCCTGTCCGAGAAGATCCTGCAACTCGCCCGCGCCGAGGGCGGTCAGTTGCGCGGCGGCGGCACGGCCGATACGGCACTGGTCGTGCGGATGGTCGTCGACGAGTTGCGCCGTCGTCCCGACGTCGCCGCGCGAGTCGCGGTCGACCTGCCGGCTGGTCCCGTAGCGGCAGCCGTCGACGCCGAGGCCTATGCGATCGTCGTGCGCAACCTCGTCGAGAATGCGCTGGTGCACGGTGCGGCCCAAGCCCCGATCGGCGTGCACCTCTCCACCGGGGGCGTGCTGACGGTCACCAGCAAAGGACCGCCGGTGCCGCCCGAGACCCTCGCGCGCCTGCGAGAGCCGTTCGAGCGCGGATCCACGCGTCGCGACGGGTCGGGGCTGGGGCTTGCCATCGTCAGCGCGATTGCGACGGGCGCCGGCGGCACGCTCGCGCTGGCGTCACCGATTCCCGGCAGCAGCAGCGGCTTCCAGGCGACGTTCGCGGTGCCGCGTGCGGCGACCCCCTGATTGGGCCCTTCGTACCTTCGCCGGGATGGTGCGCGGCGTCGCCACGAATCGCCGCCGTGTCGGGTGTGCCGCGCGCGATCGCCGGGCCTACAATCGGCCATGCGCCAGGGGAAGGGATGAGGTGGGCATCGTGCGGCACGCCATCGCGGTCGTCGCCTGTGCGGTCCTCGCCGCGTGCGCGAGCGCGCCACGCGAGCCCGGCGCGCCGCTCGATACGCAGTACTTTGCCGATGCACGCTTTGCGGCACCGACGGTGCGCATCGATGCAGCCGACGTTTTCGCGCTGTCGCCGCCGATGCGCGCTTACCTCGACGAGGCGATCGCACCGCGCGTCGGCAAGCGCGGCCGGCAGTTGGCGCTCCTCGATGCGCTCTACACGCAAGGGGCGCTGAAGCTCGACTACGACACCGCGATCACGCGCAATGCGGCCGAGGCCTTCGCGGCGCGCTCCGGCAATTGCCTGTCGCTCGTCATCATGACGTCCGCCTTCGCCAAGGCGCTCGACGTGCCGGTCACCTACCAGAAGGTGCTGGTCGACGACGTCTGGGCACGCGCCGGCGACCTCTACCTCGCGATCGGTCACGTCAACCTGACGATGGGCCGGCGGCGGACCGACGATGGCGGCTTCGGCTACCGCGTCGGCAAGAAGGCGTTCGAGAGCGAGGCGATGACGGTCGACTTCCTGCCCGCGGTGGATCTGTTGCGAACGCGCACCTATCCGCTCGACGAAGGCGTGATCGTCGCGATGTACATGAACAACCGGGCGGTGGAGGCGCTCGCCGCCGGCCGGGTCGACGATGCGTACTGGTGGGTGCGCGAGGCCATCGTGCAGGCGCGCGACTTCCTGGTCGCGTACAACACGCTGGGCGCGGTCTACCGCCGCCACGGCGATCTCGACCGCGCCGAACCGGTGCTTCGCTTCGTGCTCGAGCGCGAGCCGCGCAATGCGCAGGTCATGGCCAATCTCGTCACCGTGCTGGCCGCTGCCGGAAAGCCCGAGGAGGCGCACGCCGTTGCCGCGGCGCTGGCGCAGGTCGAGCCCGATCCGCCCTTTGCGTACCTGCGACGCGGAATCGCGGCGATGCAGGCGGGCGATGCCCGTGACGCTCGCGACTGGTTGCTGCAGGAACTCGCTCGCGCCCCCGACGATCCCGAGGCGCATTTCTGGCTCGCGATCGCCTATCTGCGCCTGGGTGACGCCGCGAGCGCACGCGCGCATCTCACCCTCGCGGTCACCAACAGCACGACGCCGCAGGATCACGACCTGTACGCGGCGAAGCTCGCGACGATCGACCGCGCGCGCTGACGCGCGGAGCGATCACCCGCCGTGCGCGGCGAGTGGCGAGGCGGAGTGTGTCCCCAGCGACCGGTGCAGCGCGGCCATGGCCAGCGGATCGGACAGGAGCTTCGCGCGCTCGGCCACCGATAGCG
>JBDHRR010000151.1:0-7576 GCA_039807685.1 Burkholderiales bacterium | reverse complement strand
GGCGAGCGTCTTGATGGAGCAGGGTGCGACCAGCATGCCGGCGGTCTGGAACGAGCCGCTGGCGATCGCGGCGCCGATGTCGCGATGGCTGTGCACCACGTCGGCCAGGGCTTCGACGGCGTCGACGCTCCACTCGGTCTCCTCGACCAGCGTGCGCTTCGCCGCCGCCGAGAGCACGAGGTGCGTTTCGACATCGGACACGTCCTTCAACACCTGGAGCGCGCGCACGCCGTAGATCGCGCCCGAGGCGCCGGAGATGCCGACGATGAGGCGGCGGATGGACATGGCCGTGGAAGTGGTGGCAGCGGCGAGCGCTCGCTACTCGGCCTTGGCGCCGCTGATGCGCACGACCTCCGCCCAGCGCGCGATCTCGCGCTTGACGTAGGCATCGCTGTCGGCGAGTCCGAGCGCGATCGGCTCCTGGCCCATCGCCATCAGCTTGTCGCGCAATTCCGGCGACTTGAGCGCTTTCGTGATCTCGGCATTCAGCTTCTCGGCGACGGCGGGCGGCAGGCCGGCGGGTGCCATCACGCCGTACCACGCCTTCAGATCGAAGCCCGGCAGGCCCTGCTCGGCGAGCGGCTTGACGTCCGGCAGCGCCGGCGAAGGTTCGGCCGAGGTGACGCCGAGCGCCCGCAGGCGCCCTTCCTTGATGTGCGGAATCGCGGTGGGAATGTCGGTGAACATCATGGTGATGCGGTCGCCCAGGAGGTCGGTCATCGCCGCCGCGCTGCCCTTGTAGGGAACGTGCGTCATGTCGACCTTGGCCATGTACTTGAAGAGCTCTCCGGACAGGTGCTGCGAGGTGCCCGCGCCGGGCGAGCCGAAAGAGATCTTGCCGGGATTGGCCTTGGCGTAGGCGATGAGTTCGGTGACGTTCTTCGCCGGCGTATTGACGTTCACCACCAGCACGTTCTTCTGCACGACGGACACCGAGATGGTGGTGAAGTCCTTGACCGGATCGAACGGCAGCCGCGGCCCGTACAAGGCAGGACTGATGCCGTGCGTGGCCGACGAGCCCATGAGGAGCGTGTAGCCGTCCGCCTTCTCCCGCGCGACGAACTCGGCGCCGATGTTGCCGGAGGCGCCGGTGCGGTTCTCGACGACGACCGACTGGCCGAGGCTCTCCGAGAGCTTCTGCGCGAGGTTGCGCGCGAGTTGGTCGAGGCCGCCGCCCGCGGAGAACGGATTCACGAGACGGATCGGCTTGGTGGGCCAGGCCTGCGCCCACGCAAGCGACGGCGCGAGCGCCAAGGCGATCGTCGTCTGGATAAGGGTGCGTCGCTTCATGGTGTCGTCCTCTGGTGTGCGCTGCGGATTACAGCTTGCCGGCGTAGTTGTGCTGGAAGGCCTTGGCGGGATCGCATTGCGGCCCGTACGGCGGGATGGGGTAGCGGATGCCGCGCTGCGCGAGCCAGTCGAGGCCGACGATCGCTTCGTCGATGTGCTCCATGCGCAGCGACACCAGCAGCTCGTCGTCCTGGACGCCGCCGAAGCGGCGCTCGGCGAAGCAGGGGATCGAGATGCTCGGCTCGCCGGTGGCAAGCCCGCGGCCCCACGAATCCGCGCACGCGGTCTCGCCGGTCACCGTGAAGTCGGCGCGGAAGTAGCGGCGGTGCTGCAGGGCATTGACGAGCAGCATCATCTGGCCGGGTGTCGCGTAGACGAGCACGGCATCGGGAGGGTCGAGGCGGCCCTTGGCGAGCGGCGAGGCGACGAGCGCGTGGTACTTCCCGGCCGGCACGCGCGGCATCTGCGCCTGGTGCTCGCGCGCGGCCTCGACGGTTGCGAACCACACGTTGTGGAACATGCGCCCGTCGAGATACTTCGGCGCCGGCGCGTTGAGGCCAGGGACGCCGCCGCAGTTGCTGTCGGGCATCACGTTATCGTGGGTGATGCCGAGCGTCCAGCCGAGCCAGCGCACCTGTCCGATGAGCTGGCACATCGAGAAGTGCACGCCCGCTTCGGGGCGCCGCAGGCCCTTGATGCCATCGAGTGCGTCGGTGCTCTCGAAGAGCTTGAGCGCGATGGGATCGGCGCGCAGGCGCAAGCCGGATTTCAGCGCTTCGACCGTCGCCGCGTAGTCGCGCGTCGTGCCGCTCACTTCACTTCCACCTTGAACGAGACTTGTCCCCAGCTCCCGTTGCAAAAGCCCGCATCCTGGCAGCTGAAGCGATCGAACCACATGTCGTTGGGGTCGAGGCCGGCGGCGATCCGGTCGTGCGCCATCGCGGCGTGGATCGTCATCGGCGCCACCGCGTAGATGCACACGTTGCACGACTTGACGACGCCCGCCCCGGAGACCTCGATGGTGTCGCCCATCTTGAAGCCCGCCGCGCAGCCGTGGCTGGCCACGACGGTGGCGACGATCGTTCTCCGATTGGCTTCGGGCAGCGCCTCCGCCGCGCGACGGCGCTTCTCGTCGGCACGGAATTCCGCCATCTGCTCGTCGGTGTAGCCGAGGTTCTTCTGGAACTTGTCCCAGTTGAAGGGTTTCTTCACCACGTCTTCGGCCATGACTCCTCCTTGTCTCGTCTCGATCAATAGCGGCGCGCGAGGAGCGACTTCACGTAGTCGCTCTGCCGCGCGCGCACCTTCTCGGCGGCATCCGCCCCGAGCCACTGCGCAAGGTCCACCGGCTCGAAGACGCCGCGGGTATAGCGCTCGCGCTCCGCAAAGGGCGCGGTCGCGTCGATGTAAACCTTGCGGCCAAGCCCCGCAGCGCTGCCCTCGGCCAGCATGCCGCTCACCTTGGCGAGCGGCGACAGCATCATCCCATCCTTCATGTCGCCGCGGGTGATGACGGCCCACATGACGTCGTCGGCATTGCCGATGTCGATGTCGTGATCCACCGCGATGACCCATCCCATGTCGGAGTGCGCCGACAGCGCGCCGAAGGCGAGGTTGTTCTGCAATCCCTCGTCGCGGAAACTCTTGCGGTTGATGCGAATGACCACGCCGAGGCAGCCGCGCATGCCCTGCAGCACCTGGCAGGTATCGAAGACGCGGGGGCTGATGCGGCGACAGGCGTCGTAGACCGAGGCCTCCGCCGGCAGTCCCATGAGGTTGGTGGTCTCGGCGTTGACGGCGAGCGGGAACCAGTACGCGTAGTCGTCGCGGTGCGTGATGGCGGTGACAGTGAAGGTCCACACCTTCCAGGCGCGCCCCATGTAGCCGCCGGCCTCGGGCATCATGCCCTTGACGCCGTCCTGCCCCGAATCCTCCTCGGAGGCGAGTTGCGCCATGTCGATGTAGCCCTCGAGCACGAGTTCGGCCTCGCCCAGCGACCAGGCGCCGGGCTGCGTCAGCGCGGGCGCGATCGTCACCGGCTCGCCCTGCAGCGCGCCGGCAAAGCCCAGTTCGTCGTACCCCATCGGGGTGAGCGTCTGCTGCGTGCTTCCCGAGCAGGCCAGCAGTACCGCGGGTCCGGCACCGACGTTGACCGTCACCGGCACGCGGGTCTTGCCTGCCTTCTTGAACTTGCGCGCGATCTCGAGGAGGTGGCGCCCGGCCTGGATCGTCATGCAGGTGGTGTCCTTGCCCAGCACGCGCATGCGGTGGTACGAGCCGTTGAAGGCGCCCGTCTCGGGATCGCGGGCGAGGATGAGGCCGCCGGTGATCACGTACCCGGCGTCGTCCTTCGTCTGCTGCGTGATCGGCACGGTGGCGGCGATGTCGATGTCCTTGACGATCGCGTGCTGCTGGCTCGGGACCGATTTCAATTCCACCGCCGGCACCGGTGCGAGCGCGGCGTCGGCGAGGAAGCGCGGCAGGTAGTCGGGCTGTACGCCGCACAGGCGCGCGATGCGCCGGCGATCACCGAAGACGTTGGTGAGCACGCGGCGGCCGGGATAGCCCTTGACGTTGCGAAAGAGGACGGCGGGGCCGCCGTCGGTCGCGCGGGCGACGGCGGCGAGTTCGAGATAGGGATCGACGGGACGGTCGATATCGAGCAAGTCGCCGTCGCGGCGCGCCTGTTCGATGAACGCCCCGAGGTGGGTGATGCCGCGCATGGGATGGCGCCTTTCGCTGGAGGCGCCGACCGGTGCCGGCGCCGTCAATGGTCCGGACAAATGGTAGTCGCGGTCGCGGGCCCCGTCAAGGCGGCGCACGCCGGCGCGCCGTTGCTGCGGTAGAGTCCGGCTCGGCCATGCCCGCGACCACGACGATGACCTTGAAGCAGCGCCTTGCCGCGCCCTCCCTGCTGGTGGCACCCGGCGTCTTCGACATGGTGTCGTTGCGCCTTGCCAACGACTTCGGTTTCGAGGCGCTCTACATGACGGGCTACGGGACCGTCGCCTCGCATCTCGGGCTGCCCGACGCCGGGCTTGCGACGTACACCGACATGGTGGGTCGCGTACGCACCATGGCCGCGCAGGCGAGCGCACCGCTCATCGCCGACGGCGATACCGGCTACGGTGGGCTTCTCAACGTGCGGCACACGGTGCTGGGTTACGAAGCGGCCGGCGCCTCGGCGATCCAGCTCGAGGACCAGGAGTTTCCGAAGAAGTGCGGCCACACGCCGGGGCGCCGCGTGATTCCCGCCGCCGACATGGTGCGCAAGATCCGCGTCGCGGTCGAGGCGCGCACGAGCCCCGACTTCCTCGTCGTCGCCCGCACCGACGCGCGCACCGCGCACGGACTCGACGAGGCGCTGCGGCGGGCGGAGGCGTATGCGCACGCCGGCGCCGACGTGCTGTTCGTCGAGTCGCCCGAGAGCGTCGAGGAGATGCGCGCGATCGGCGAGCGTTTCGATCTGCCGCTCGTCGCCAACATGGTCGAGAAGGGCCGCACGCCGATCCTCCCCCACGCCGAACTGGAGGCGCTCGGCTATCGGATCGCGATATTCCCGGTGTCGGCGCTGCTTGCCGCGGTTGCGGCGATGGCCGGCGTCTACGCGCATCTGAAGACCACCGGATCGTCCGCGGGCCTCACGACGCCCCTGCATGACTTCGGTGCGCTGTCACTCCTGATGGGGTTCCAGGACGTCTGGGACTTCGATCGCAACCACGCCGACGACACGAAGGACCGCCCATGATCCGCGCCCGCCTCTTCGCCTTTCTCGCCGCCTGCTGCCTGCCGCTCGCCGCGGCGGCGCAGGGAACGTATCCCGACCGGCCGATCAAGCTCATCGTGCCCTTTGCGCCAGGTGGCGTGACCGACACCAGCGGACGCCTGATCGCCGATGCGCTCTCGCGGCGGTTGGGCCAGCAGGTGGTCGTCGAGAACAAGGCGGGCGCGTCCGGCAACATCGGCACGCAGGGCGTCGTCAATGCCGCGCCCGACGGCTACACGCTGGTGCTGGGCTTCGACGGCACCCTCGTCATCAATCCGCACATCTTCGTGCCCTTCCCCTTCGATCCGCTGAAGGATCTCGCACCGGTGGGGAAGATCGGCGATGCGACGCTCATCCTGGTCGCGCATCCGTCGCTGCCGGTGGGCAACCTGCAGGAATTGATCGCGTATTCGAAGAAGGAAGCCAAGGGCGTGTCCTACGGGACCTCCGGTATCGGCGGCACGCCGCACATCGCGGGCGAACTCCTGAACCAGCAGACCGGCAGCCGGCTCGTCCACGTGCCGTACAAGGGCGGCGGACAGGCAATGAGCGACGCGCTGGGCGGCAACATTCCGCTCGTCTATACCGCGGTTGCGGGAGCGCACCAGTACGTGAAGACCGGCAAGCTGAAGGCGATCGCGGTATCGAGCGGACAGCGTTCGAGCGCGTTGCCGGAGGTACCGACATTCATCGAGAGCGGCGTACCCGGCTTCGACGTGAGCTCGTGGGTCGGCATCCTGGCGCCGGCACCGACGCCGCGACCGGTCATCGAGCGGCTCAATCGCGAGTTGAATGCGGTGCTGGCGAGCCCCGAGATCGTCGACAAGCTCGCCACCCTCGGCATCGCCGCGACGCCGGGCACGCCGGAGGCCTTCGGTGCCCAGATGAAGGCGGACCTCGCCAGGTACGGCAAGGTCGTGAAGGACGCCGGAATCAAGATGGAGTAGCGCGCCCGCGCGGCACTGCAGCCGCGCGTGGTGGTGCTACGCCGCGGCCGCTTCGCGCCGCGCGTATCCCATCCGGCAGGCGAGCGCGAAGGCATTGCGCATCGCGCCCTGGTTGGCAATCCCCTTGCCGGCGATGTCGTAGGCGGTGCCGTGCGCGGGCGTGGCGATCGGGATCGGCAAGCCGCCGGGAACCGTGACGCCACGATCGAAGCCCATGAGCTTCATCGCGATCTGGCCCTGGTCGTGGTACATGGTGAGCACGCCGTCGTAGCCGGTGCCGTCCCGGCGCGTGGCGCGCACGAAGATGGTGTCGGCCGGGAAGGGGCCGTCGGCGGGAAAGCCGCGCGAGCGGGCCAATGCCACCGCCGGCTCGATGACGTCGATCTCCTCGCGCCCGAAGGCACCGCCGTCGCCGTTGTGCGGATTCAATCCGCACACCGCAATGCGCGGCTGCGCGATGCCGGCCGCGCGCAGGCCGCGCGTGAGCAGCGCGATCCCTTCGGCGACGCCGTCGCGGGTGAGCAGCCCGCTCACGTCCTTCAGCGGCACGTGCGACGTCACGCGCGAGGTCCACAGCGCATCGAGGACGTTGAACTCGATCGCCGGCCCCGTGAAGGCGAGCTTCTCGCAGAAATAGTGAAGCTCGTCGGCGTGCCGCATCCCGCCGGCGCGCAGGGCGGCCTTGTTCAGCGGCGCGAAGCACATCGCATCGGCGATGCCGCGCTGGCACAGATCGAGCCCGTAGGCCAGGCCCGCCAGCATGTACTCGCCGTTGCGCTGCGCGACCGTGCCGTGCGCGAAGTCGGCATCGTCGAGGCGATCCCAGTCGACGAGTCGCGGTCGCGGCGGATCGCGCTCGGCCGGCCCGCGCTCGAGGTCGAGGCGCACCTTGGCGGCGCGCATCCCCTCGTCGATGACGCTTTGCGCACCGATGACGAGGATCGCGGCATCGCGCGCGGCGTCGCCTTCGGCGAGGAGGCGCGCGACCAGTTCGGGCCCGACGCCTGCCGGGTCGCCGGTGAAGAGGGCGATGGTGGGCTTCACTTCTCGAGCTTGATGTTGGCGTCCTTGATGAGCTTGCCGAAGCGGTCGTAGTCGCCCTTCACGAGCGTCGCGAACTCGGCCTGCGTCGTGGTGCCGGGCTCGCCGCCCAGCGCGACGAGGCGCTTCTGCACGTCGGGATCCTTCAGCGCCTTCATCGTCTCCGCGTAGAGCTTGTCGACGACCGGCTTTGGCGTTCCCGCGGTGACGAAGAGGCCGTACCACGTCGTCATCTCGACTCCGGGGAGGCCGGCTTCCGCGAGCGTCGGCACGTCGGGCAATTCCGGCGTGCGCTTCGGGCTCATCACGGCGAGCGCTTTCACCTTGCCGCCCTTGATGAACGCCATCGCCGACGAGGTCGTGTCGAAGTCGAGCTGGATCTGGCCGCCGACGAGATCGGCGAGCGCCTGTGCCGATCCCTTGTACGGCACGTGGATCGCCTTGGTTCCGGCGGCGAGGTTGAACGCCTCGCCCGCAAGGTGCTGCGTGCTGCCGACACCCGACGAGCCGTACGAGAACGCGTCGGGCTTGC
>JBDHRR010000024.1:0-34549 GCA_039807685.1 Burkholderiales bacterium | reverse complement strand
CGGCTAGATCGGCGAACAGAACACCACCGCATCCGACCCCGCGCCTTCGGCCACCCACGCGCGGTTGTTCATGCCGCGGCGCACCGAGAGGTCGACCGTGTAGCGGTGATTGGCGTCCCGTCGATTGTTGAAGAAGCGGTATACGGGCAGCGTGTGCTGCGGGCAGGTACCGGCGGCGTCGGGCACCTGCACGTAGAAGGCGCTTGCCGTTTCAAGTTGCCATACGTCCGGCCAATCGAGAAGGACGGTGAGACACTCGTCGAAGTTGGCCGAATAGTAGTGCGAGTTGATGAGGGTATCCGCATTTGCATAGAAGCGGCACACCGGCTGCACGTCGGCCGGCGCATTTCCCGGATTGAGCCACGCATAGAAATACAGTCCGGTGCGCTTGAAGATGTCCCCCAGGTTGGCGTCGATCCACGCAGCCTCTGCGGGGTCGGCGGTGATGAAGTAGTGGTCGAGGTCGGCGCGGTAGTACTCGACGACAGGAGTGGTGCCAGGGGGCGCTGCGCCGCCGCCGGGGAGCAGGCTGCCCACTGCGGTAGCGGCATCGAGCATGCCCGCACCGCACACGTCGGGAACGCCACACGGCGAACCCGCGGGCCAGTTGCGTGCGGTACCGGTCAGGATGTCGAGCACGCGGCCACCGGTGACGAGGCCATCGCGCGCGATGAGCATGGCCGCGACACCTGAGACCAGCGGCGCGGCGAAGCTCGTGCCGGCGGCGTAGCCATACGAAGGCTCGGTGGGCACCGTGACGCCGTCGTTGGTGAGCCCGAAGATGAGATCGGTGAGCGGTCGATCGCCGCCCGGGGCGGTGAGGTCGATGCGCCGCCCGAAGTTGGAATAGCTCGTGAGCTCACCCTGCGCCCCGTGCGCGCCGACGGTAATCACGCCGCTGCAGTTGGCGGGGGCGACATCGGCGGCTTCGAGCGAAGAATTGCCGGCCGCGGCGACGATCACCGAGCCTTGCGCGAGCGCGAGATCGACCGCTTCCTGCATCGCCTGGTCGCAGGCGCCGTAGCCGCCAAGCGAGAGATTGATCACCTTTGCGGGGTTCTCGTTGGACGGCACGCCGGCGATCGGCACGCCGGACGCCCAGAGCATGCCCTCGAGCACGTCCTCGAACGTTCCGCCGCACTTGCCCAGTACGCGCACGGGGAGGATCTTCACGTCGTCCGCGACGCCGGCGATGCCGATCCCGTTGTTGCGGTTGGCGGCGATGATCCCGCTCACGAAGAGACCGTGGAAGAAGCTCGGGTAGTCCGCGGCGTTGCAATCACCCGCGCTCCAGTCACCTTCGTCGCGAGGGTTGGGGTCGCGGGCATCGCCGTCGCGCGCACGGTCGGGGTCGGAGATGAAGTCGTAGCCCGGCAGGACGCGCCCGACGAGATCGGGGTGCGGCAGGATGCCGGTATCGACGACCGCGACCGTGAGCCCGTGCGTCGTCGGCTGCAGCGTCCACGCGGTCTCGACGTTGATCCCGGCGCTTGGGCTTTGGAGCCCCCACTGCCGCGCGTAGAACGGATCGTTCGGCGCCGCGAATGCGCTCGCGCGACGAACCGGGTCGGCGTAGCGGACCTCGGGCTGGCCCTGGAGGAGCTGCGCCATCACGCGCAGCGTGCCGATCGACTGCTGGGAACCGGTTTGCAGCACGTAGATCTGCGCAATCTGGCGCACCACCGTGAGCGGAGTGCCGACCAGCGCGGACCAGCGTGCCAGGAGGTCCGGCAGGTCCGGCGTCGCGCCGTCGCGCAGGCGAACGAGCAGCCGGCGCCCGGGTTCGCGGTCGGCGTCGATGACCGGTGCCGAGCGTGCAGCGACCCCTCGTACGATAGGCTCGGCCCACAGCACGCCGCGATCGACCCGCAGTTTCTTCACCAGCGCGGCGGCGACGTCGTCGGCGACCGGTGCCGGCAGCGCGAGTTCGAGCGCGCCGGTACGCGTCGTGCCGACGAGCGTCAGCGGCACGGCAACGATGTTCTCGAGGTTCGCCTTGGCGGCCGCCGGCAACTCCCCGGGGGGCGCCTGATACGGATGCAGCATGACGCGCAGCGCGCTCACCGTTCCGGCAAACGCCGGCGCGGCGGCCGCGGCGAGGATGGCCAGAGCGCCGATCAGCGCGCTGCGAATGGCGAGATGCATCGAGTGACTCCTGCGTCGATAGAGGCGGTCGGGCGACCGGCCTCGGCAGCGCGTCGGCGAAGCGCCAGACGTGCTCCGACGAAGGGAGCAAGCGCAATGCCAGACGTATCGTGTCGCAAGCATACGATGCCCGAGGGGCCGCTGGCCAGTGCGAGGAGGGACAGTACGACGACGGACGTACGGCCAGTGAGGCTCTGGCCTACCACACCGCGTATCGACTCCGCGCCGTCGCTGCCGCCCGCGCGGCCGCTCGGCCCCACGCGGTCACGCATGATCGTTGCATCTTCGTCGCTGTCGCCCGTGCGCCCGCGCGCCGGCCGGGCTCTGCAAGACGCGGACGACCCGGCCGCTGGCGTGCCGTCAGGGCGCGTTTGCGGGCAGGCCTGCCCGGAAGGGGGCGAGCGTGGCCACCATCTGCGCAAAGATCTTCGGATTGGCGGCGATGATCTGGCCGCCGTGCAGGTAGTTCGCATCGCCGGCGAGGTCGCCGATGAGCCCGCCGGCCTCGAGGATGAGGAGACTGCCCGCGGCGACGTCCCACGGATTGAGGCCGACTTCCCAGAAGCCGTCGCAGAAACCTGCCGCCACGTAGGCGAGATCGAGCGCTGCCGCGCCGGGGCGACGCAGCCCCGCGGTCTGCGTCATCATCGTCTTCATCATCGCGAGGTACTGGTCGAGGAGGCTGCCGTCGCGATACGGGAAGCCGGTGCCGATGAGGCAATCGCGCAGGTGGGTGCGCTTCGAGACGCGGATGCGCCGATCGTTGAGGAAGGCGCCGCGTCCCCGGGTCGCGGTGAAGAGGTCGTTGCGCACCGGGTCGTAGATCACGCCCTGCTGGACGACATCCTTGTGGGCCAACGCGATCGACACGCAGTACTGCGGAAAGCCATGCAGGAAATTGGTCGTGCCGTCCAGGGGATCGATGATCCACACGTAGTCGGCGTTCGGGTTGTCTCCCTTGCGCGTGCCTTCCTCGGCGAGGATGGCATGATCGGGGTAGGCCGAGAGCAGCGTTTCGACGATTGCCGCCTCCGCGCCCTTGTCGATCTCGCTCACGAAGTCCTTCGGTCCCTTCGCGGTGACGGTCAGGAGGTCGAGATCGCGCGCGCCGCGATTGATGATGGTGCCGGCACGGCGGGCGGCCTTGACGGCCGTCGTGAGCATGGGATGCATGGGAGCGGGGATGAGCGAGGCGTCGTGGATCGAATCCGGGTATTTTAGCCGCTTCGTCCGTAGCGCCACCGGTTGCCGCGACGGCCGCACCATCCCGTCACGATGAACGCCAGCTCCCACATCGCGCCCGCGCTTGCTCGCCTGCGAGTGGTGCTCGTCCACACCACGCATCCCGGGAACATCGGCGCCGCGGCGCGCGCGCTGTTCACGATGGGCATCGAACGGCTGGTGCTCGTGCAGCCGACGCACTTTCCGCACCCCGAGGCGGTGACACGCGCGACGGGCGCGGCGCACGTCCTCGCAGCGGCACGCGTGGTGGCGAGCCTGCCCGAAGCGCTTGCGGGCTGCGCCTTGGCGATCGGACTGTCGGGGCGGCCGCGCGCCTTCGCCGGTCGGGTGCTTGCGGTCAGGGAGGCGATGGGCGAAGCCATTGCCGCCACGGCGCGCGGCGATGTCGCGCTCGTTTTCGGCACCGAGATGTCGGGGCTCGCCAACAACGAACTCGCGCAGTGCGGGATCGCGGCGGCGATTCCCGCGAACCCGGCGTATGCGTCGCTCAATCTTGCGGCAGCGGTGCAGATCGTCGCCTACGAGGCGCGGCTCGCCGCCGGGGCGGACGCCGTGTGGCAGGCGCAGCGCTTCGTGCCGGCGAGCCACGATGAGATCGCGGCGTTGCATGCGCACGCGGCAAGCACGCTGGCGGCGCTGCGCTTCCTCGATCCGCAGCGGCCGCGCTTGCTCATGCCGCGCCTGCGCCGCCTCTTCGGTCGCGCCGGGCTCGAGCACGAGGAGGTCAACATCCTGCGCGGCATTCTCGCCCGCATCGACGACCTCGTCGCGCGGGTCGCGCGCGGCGGCTGACGGCCGGCGGTGATGGCAAGGACGCGGGCGAGCGACGCCGGTGTCGACGGCGGACCGGCACCGGGTGTCGCCACGCCGCCCGCTACCTGCCGCAACTGCGGTGCGCACGCGCCCGGGCACTACTGCAGCAACTGCGGCCAGGAAACGCGTCTCGCGCTGCCGACCTTCCCGACCTTCATGCGCGAGGCCGCGGGTCGCTACGTCGCGCTCGACGGACGATTGTGGCGCACGCTCGGAAGCCTCGTGGCGCGACCGGGCTTTCTCACGCTCGAATATCTGCGCGGCCGGCGCAAGCGCTACATCCGCCCGGCGCGCCTCTTCCTCGTCCTCTATCTCGTGCTGTTCGCCGTGATCGGTCTCGTGCAACCGCCGACCGGCCTGTCCGACGAGGTCGTGTTCGTGGATGCGCGTCCGACGGCGCCTGGGACCGACGAGGTGCCAGCGCCGGGCGGCGCGCCGGCGCCGACGGCAGCGCACCGCAGCGAGGGCGGCGGACCGCTCTTCGAACTCGACAAGGATCTCAATCTCACGCTGCATGTCGGCGACGAGGCCGTGCCGCTCCCGCCGGCGGTGCGCAAGCGCTGGGACCAGTTCCGCACGCTGCCGCGCGCGGAGAAGGCCGAGCGGATCTACGCCGGCGTCCTGCGCTACGGACCCTACGCGATGGTCGCGCTGCTGCCGGTCTTCGCGCTCCTCTTGAAGCTCGCGTACCTCGGACGCGGCCGCGCCTATCCGCAGCGTCCGCAGCGCTACGCCGAACACCTCGTCTACGGCGCGCACCTGCACGCCTTCGCGGCGGCGATGCTCCTGGTCCTCGTCGTCGTGCCGTGGCCGATCGTGCGACTACCGGTCGTGCTCTGGATCATCTATTACGCAATGCGCTCGCGGCGCGTGGTGTACGGCGGGCGGTGGTGGGCCGGTGCCTTGCGCGCGCTGGCGATCGGCCTCACGTACCTCGTGCTGCTGGGGCTTGCCATGGCGGCACTGGTGGTGGCGTCGGTGATGCTGCGGTAGCGGCGCTGACAGCGTCGCGGGTCGTCGGGTGCCGTGTGCCGTGTGCGCAAGCTCGGGGGGAATGGGTCCGAGTCCGTCACCAGGCAGGCAATACTCGATTAAAATGATCGGGTAAGAACGCCGCGACGCGGCCTCGACCGTGTAGTCGCGGTCGGCTTGCTGTGCATACGCCTTGGTCACGGTGAGACTTGCGCCTTTACCATGTTCGACCGCCTTCGCGAAGACATCGCCTGCGTATTCGAGCGGGATCCCGCGGCGCGCACCCGCTTCGAGGTGCTCACCTGCTATCCGGGATTGCACGCGCTGGTCTGGCACCGGGCGGTGACCAGCCGACTGTGGCGCGTGCAGTTGCGCTGGCTTGCGCGCTGGCTCGCCCACTGGGGGCGCTGGCTCACCGGCATCGAGATCCATCCTGGCGCGACCATCGGGCGACGGGTCTTCATCGACCATGGGATGGGCATCGTGATCGGCGAGACGGCGGTCATCGGCGACGACTGCACGCTCTATCACGGGGTCACGCTCGGCGGCACGTCATGGCACAAGGGCAAGCGGCATCCGACCCTCGCGCGAGGGGTGATCGTGGGTGCGGGTGCGAAGATCCTGGGTCCTATCTTGATCGCAGATAGCGCCAAGATCGGATCCAATGCGGTCGTTGTGCGCGACGTTCCCGCCGGCGCGACGGCCGTCGGCATCCCCGCCCGCATCGTGGGAGCGGACGATCCGCAGCATCCGAAGGCGGCCCGCGACGCGGGGTTTGCGGCGTACGCGGTGGCCGCCGACATGCGCGATCCGATGGTGCAGGCGATCCATCAGCTCCTCGACCACGCGGCCGCCAGCGAGGCACGCTTCAACGAACTCGTGACGCGGCTGGCGCAGCAGGGTGTCGAGTGCGGGGCGAGCACGACCGGTGCCGCCTTCGATGCCGAGGCGATCAACAAGCTCCTGGATGGAACTCCCGGGCGATTTAGTTGACTAAAACGTTCGGGTATAGGATCATATGTCTGTCCAGGACAAGTTCGGCGTCGGCGGTATTGCGCAACAGCAAGGAATCTTGATTGTTGTCGCGAGTGGCGCCGCCGGTCGCGAGAGGAATTGCACATGCGCCTGACTACCAAGGGGCGGTTCGCGGTGACCGCCATGATCGACGTCGCGATGCACGGCGGCCGCGGACCGGTCGCGCTGGCGGCGGTATCGAGCCGGCAGAAGATCTCACTGTCGTACCTCGAGCAACTCTTCGGCAAGCTGCGCCGCTCGGGGCTGGTCGAGAGCGTGCGCGGACCGGGCGGCGGGTATCACCTGGCGAAGCCGCAGGGCGAAGTGTCGGTGGCCGATATCATCGTGGCGGTCGACGAGCCGATCGATGCGACCCAGTGCGGCGGCAAGGAGAACTGCCTCGACGACCACCGCTGCATGACGCACGACTTGTGGATGAGCCTCAACGCGCACATCTTCTCGTTCCTGTCGGGCGTGACGCTCGCCGACCTCGTCGCCCAGCAGCGTCCGGATGCCGTCGCGGTGCTGCGCGATCATCGGCACGGCGCGGCCGGGCCGGCGCCACCGGTGCCGGTGAGCGAACCGGTGTGACCTGCCAGACCCTTCGATCGTGACGGAGCCAACGATGACCAAGCCGATTAAATTGCCGATCTACCTCGACTATTCCGCGACCACTCCGGTCGATCCGCGGGTGACGCAGAAGATGGTGACCTACCTCACCGAGGAGTTCGGCAATCCGGCATCGCGTTCGCATGCGTTCGGGTGGGCCGCCGAGGCAGCGGTCGAAAACGCGCGCGAGCAGGTGGCGGCGCTGGTCGGCTGCGACCCCAAGGAGCTCGTGTGGACGTCGGGAGCCACCGAATCGATCAACCTTGCGGTGAAGGGCGCGGCGCACTTCTACCAGGACAAGGGCAAGCACCTCGTCACCGTCAAGACCGAGCACAAGGCGACGCTCGATACCATGCGCGAGCTCGAGCGAGAGGGCTTCGCGGTGACCTACCTCGACGTGCAGCCCGACGGCCTCGTCGATCTCGAGGCCTTCAAGGCGGCGCTGCGCCCGGATACGATCGTCGTCTCGGTCATGTACGTGAACAACGAGATCGGCGTGATCCAGGACATTCCGGCGATGGGCGAGATCTGCCGCGCGAAGGGCATCGTCTTCCACGTCGACGCCGCGCAGGCCACCGGCAAGATCGTCGTCGACCTCGCCAGACTCAAGGTCGACCTGATGTCGTTCTCGGCGCACAAGACCTATGGCCCGAAGGGCATCGGTGCGCTCTTCGTGCGCCGCAAGCCGCGCGTGCGCATCGAGGCGCAGATGCACGGCGGCGGCCACGAGCGCGGCATGCGCTCCGGCACGCTGCCCACGCACCAGATCGTCGGCATGGGCGAGGCGTTTCGCATCGCCAAGGCCGAGATGGCCACCGAGAACGAGCGCATCCGGATGCTGCGCGATCGGCTGTGGCGCGGCCTGTCCGCGCTGCCCGAGGTCTACGTCAACGGCGACCTCGACCGCCGCGTGCCGCACAACCTCAATGCGAGCTTCAACTTCGTCGAGGGCGAATCGCTCATCATGGCGATCAAGGACATCGCGGTATCGTCCGGTTCGGCGTGCACCTCGGCGTCACTGGAGCCTTCGTACGTGTTGCGCGCCTTGGGTCGCAGCGACGAACTCGCGCACAGCTCGATCCGCTTCACGATCGGCCGCTTCACCACCGAGGCGGAAATCGACTACGCGATCGATCTCATCACGCGCAAGGTCGGCAAGCTGCGCGAGCTGTCGCCGCTGTGGGAGATGCACCAGGAAGGCGTCGACCTGTCGAAGGTCGAGTGGGCCGCGCACTAGGAGAACGAAGATGGCATACAGCGACAAGGTACTGGATCATTACGAGAATCCGCGCAACGTGGGCTCGATGCCCAAGGACGCGGCGGACGTCGGCACCGGCATGGTGGGCGCGCCGGCGTGCGGCGACGTGATGAAGCTGCAGATCAAGGTCGGCGCCGACGGCATCATCGAGGACGCCAAGTTCAAGACCTATGGCTGCGGCTCGGCGATCGCCTCGTCGTCGCTCGTCACCGAATGGGTCAAGGGCAAGACGCTCGACGAGGCGATGGGGATCCGCAATACGCAGATCGCCGAGGAGCTCGCGCTGCCGCCGGTGAAGATCCACTGCTCGATCCTCGCCGAGGATGCGATCAAGGCAGCGGTGAGCGACTATCGCAAGAAGCACGTGGATGCGCCCGGCGATGCCGGCGAGCGCGCCGCGCTCGCGGCGGACTGAGCGCGGGAGCCTTGCCATGGCCGTGACGCTGACCGCCGCTGCCGCCAAGCACGTGGGTGCTTTTCTCGCCAAGCGCGGGAAGGGCGTCGGATTGCGCCTGGGCGTGCGCACCACGGGCTGCTCGGGACTTGCGTACAAGCTCGAATACGTCGACGAGACGCGCCCCGAGGACGTGACGTTCGAGAGCCAGGGCATCACCGTGGTGATCGATCCGAAGAGCCTGCCGTACATCGACGGCACCGAGCTCGATTTTGCGCGCGAGGGATTGAACGAAGGCTTCAAGTTCAACAATCCGAACGTCAAGGATGCCTGCGGCTGTGGGGAGAGCTTCAGCGTCTGAGCCCGGCGCCGCCGACGCCTCGCTCGCGCGGCGTTCGCCTTGGGGAGTCCGGTTCGAGCAACCATCGCCGCCTGCGCGGCGCCGCGGCCGCACGTCGTCATCGATGATCGATTTTTCCCGCAATCACTTCGCGCTCTTCGGCCTGCCCGAGCGCTTCGCGATCGACGCGCCCGCGCTCGACGCCGCCTATCGGCGCCTGCAGGCGGAGGTCCATCCCGATCGGCACGCCGCCGATACCGACGCCGAGCGGCGAGTCGCGTTGCAATCGTCGGCACGGCTGAACGAAGCCTACGGCGCGCTGAAGACGCCGCTCACCCGCGCGCAGTACCTCCTGGCACTCCACGCCGTCGACGCCATCGACGAGCGCGATACGAGTCTCGACCTCGATTTCCTCGAGCGGCAGCTCGCGCGACGCGAGGCCGCGGACGCGGCGAATGTCGCGGCCGACGTCGACGCGCTCGACGCGCTGCACGCCGAGGCGCTGGCGGAGGTGCGCGCGCTGGAGGCGACGCTCGCCCGCGACCTCGACCGCGACGGCGCCGATTTCGCAGCCGCCAGGCCGCGGGTGCGCGAACTGGCCTTTCTCGTCAGGCTCGCCGACAGCCTCGACGCGATGATCGCGGCGCACGACTAGCATGGCGCTGCTGCAGATCGCCGAGCCCGACGCGTCCCCCGCGCCGCACGAGCGCAAGCGGGCGATCGGCATCGACCTCGGGACCACCAACTCGCTGGTGGCGACCGTGCGCCACGGCCTCGCGGTGGTCCTGCCCGACGTCGACGGCCGGCCGCTGGTGCCGTCGATCGTGCGCTACGGCGAGGAGGGCGTCAGCACCGGCTATGCGGCGATGGCGAAGCAGGCGCTCGATCCGCACAACACGATCGTCTCGGCGAAGCGCCTGATGGGCCGCGGGCTCGCCGACCTCGACGACGAGCGTCGTTTCCCGTACCGCTTCGTCGACGCGCCGGGGATGGTGCGCATCGGCACCCGCGCCGGCGTCAAGTCGCCGGTGGAAATCTCCGCCGATCTCCTGCGCGCCCTGCGCGAGCGCGGCGAGGCCTCGCTCGGCGGTACGATCGACGGTGCCGTCGTCACCGTGCCGGCGTATTTCGACGAGGCGCAGCGGCAGGCGACCAAGGATGCGGCGCGGCTCGCCGGCCTGCCGATCCTGCGCCTGCTCAACGAGCCCACTGCCGCGGCGATCGCCTACGGCCTCGACAACGCGGCGGAGGGTGTCTACGCCGTCTACGATCTGGGCGGCGGCACGTTCGACATTTCGATCCTGCGGCTCGCCAAGGGCGTCTTCGAGGTGCTCGCGACGAGCGGCGATACGGCGCTCGGTGGTGACGACTTCGACCATCGCGTGTTCTGCTGGATCATCGAGGCGAGCAAGCTGCCGCCGCCGTCGGCTGCCGATGCGCGGCTGCTGCTCGTGAAGGCGCGCGTCGCCAAGGAACAGCTCACGCTGCACGACGAGATTCCGATCGTGGCAAGACTCGCCGACGGCACGCCGGTCGATCTCGTGCTCACCCGGGCGACGTTGACCGAGATCACCGCCAACCTCGTCGCCAAGACGCTGCTGCCGGTCAAGCGCGCGCTGCGCGATGCGAAGCTCGCCGCCTCGGACGTCAAGGGCGTGGTGCTGGTCGGCGGCGCGACGCGCATGCCGCAGGTGCGCCGTGCCGTTGCCGAATTCTTCGGGCAGCCGCCGTTGACCAATCTCGATCCCGATGAGGTCGTGGCGCTCGGCGCGGCGATCCAGGCGAACAAGCTCGTCGGCAATCGCGAGGACGACGACTGGCTGCTCCTCGACGTGACGCCGCTCTCGCTGGGCCTCGAGACGATGGGCGGGCTCGTGGAGAAGGTCGTGCCGCGCAATTCGACGATTCCGGTCGCCCGCGCGCAGGAGTTCACCACCTTCAAGGACGGCCAGTCGGCGATGGCGATCCACGTGGTGCAAGGCGAGCGCGAGAAGGTCGTCGACTGCCGGTCGCTCGCACGCTTCGAGTTGCGCGGCATCCCGCCGATGGCCGCCGGCGCGGCGCGCGTCCGCGTCACCTTCGCGGTCGATGCCGATGGCCTGCTCGAAGTGAGCGCGCGCGAGGAAGCGTCCGGAGTGGCGGCGCAGGTGACCGTCAAGCCATCTTACGGACTCACCGACGGCGAGATCGCGCGGATGCTGCAGGATTCCTTCGCGCATGCGGCGGACGACATGCGCGCCCGGGCGCTCGCCGAAGAACAGGTCGAGGCCGACCGCATCATGGAGGCGACGACGAGTGCGCTTGCCGCCGACGGCGATCTCGTCGCTGCCGACGAGCGCGCCCGCATCGACGAGGCACTGGCGACGGTCGCGCGCTTGCGCGCCGGCAGCGACCACGCCGCGCTGCGCGCCGCCAACGCGACGCTCAATCGCATCACCGAGCCCTTCGCCGCTCGGCGCATGGATCGCGGCGTCAAGCGTGTGCTCACCGGACGCCGCGTCGATGCGCTCTCCGACTAGAATGAACGACCCCCACGCTCGCTTCGCTCGCTGCCCCCACAGGGGGCGCAGTCAGCGGCTTGGGGCGGCCCGGCGCCGCTGACGATGAACGACCCCCACGCTCGCTTGGCTCGCTGCCTGATCCGATGACCGAGATCGTCGTCCTGCCGCACCCCGAACTGTGCCCCGAAGGCAAGACCTTCGAGGCAACACCCGGCGTGTCATTGCTCGATAGCCTCCTCGCACAGGGCATCGAGGTCGAGCACGCCTGCGAGAAGGCCTGCGCGTGCACCACCTGCCACGTGATCGTGCGCGAGGGTTTCGGGTCGCTCTCGCCGTCGTCGGACGACGAGGATGACATGCTCGATCGGGCCTGGGGGCTGACGTCGGTGTCGCGCTTGTCGTGTCAGGCGAAGGTCGCCGACACCAGGCTCGTGGTCGAGATACCGAAATACACGATCAACTACGCCAAGGAGCGCTGACGATGAAGTGGACCGACGTCGCCGACATCGCGATCGCCCTCACCGAAGCGCATCCCGACGTGGATCCGCGCACGATCCGCTTCACCGACCTGCACCGCTGGGTGATGGCGCTGCCGGGGTTCGCCGACGAGCCGGGGCACAGTGGTGAGAAGATCCTCGAGGCCATCCAGGCGGCGTGGATCGACGAGATGTGACCGTCACGCGGCGGGCGCGCCGCGCCGTCAAGCGAACCAGTTGATCGCGCCGCTCAAGTCGCAGACGTCGAGCGCACAGGTCGCCGCCGCGCGCACCACCGGCTTCGCGCGGTAGGCGATCGAGACGTCGGCAGCGGCGAACATCGGCAGGTCGTTGGCGCCGTCGCCGATGGCGACGACGAGGCCGTCGTGGCCCCGGTGCTTCGCCGCGAGATCGCGCAACGCTGCGGCCTTCGCCTGCGCGTCGACGATGGTGCCGTCGATCCGTCCGGTGAGACGACCGTCGCGCGTCTCGAAGACGTTGGCGAGTGCGACGTCGAATCCCAGGTCCGCCTGCAGGCGATCGGTGAAGAAGGTGAAGCCGCCGGAGAGGAGCGCGGTCACCGCGCCCGCGGCGCGGAACGTCGTCAGCATGCGGGCGGCCCCCGGCGAGAGCCGCAGGCGCTCGTCGTAGACCCGCGCCAGATCCGCCACCGGCAATCCGGCGAGGAGCGCGACTCGCCGGGTGAGGCTCTCGGCGAAGTCGATCTCGCCGCGCATCGCGCTGTGCGTGATCGCGGCCACCGCGGGCTTGATGCCTTTCATGTCGGCGATCTCGTCGATGCACTCGATCGTGATCAGCGTCGAGTCCATGTCCATCGCCACCACCCGGACGCGATCGAGCCGGCGCGTTGCGGGGACGAAGGCCGCGTCGCAACCCGCCGCGCGCGCGGCATCGACGAGCGCGGGATCGGCACCGCCGCCGAGCAACCGATACGCTGCGGGTGCGCCGAAGCCGATCGGCACGATGGCTCGCGCGGCAGCCGTGGCCGCGAGGCGCTGCACCGCGTCGCGTGCGATCACGGGCGCCTGCAGGACCAGCGCGTGGGCACTCATGCGCGTCCCGATCCGTGCGGCGCGCAGGGTGTCATCGATGGCGACAAGGGTTCCGGGTGGAAGCGAACGGATCGCCATTATAGGGATTCGCTTGCGCACGAATCCCGCGTCGGCGTGGCGCAATCTACCAATCCTGCCGGCGGTTGCGCACCTTGTGTCCAATCACCGGTTTGGCATCGCGCGCGAGCGGCTCGGCGATGGCCGGTCGCGCGCGCGGCGCATCCGCCTTGACGCGTGCCGAGCTGCGATCCGCGGCCTCGTCGGCGAGCACGAAGTCGATCTTCGCCTGCTCCATGTCGACGCGCGCCACCTTGACGCGAAGGCGATCGGCAAGCCGGTAGGTCACGCCCGTGTGCTCGCCCACGAGCGCGTGGCGCACCGCGTCGAAGTGGAAGTAGTCGCGGCCGAGCTCGGTGACGTGCACGAGGCCGTCGATGGCAAGGCCGTGGAGCGTGACGAAGAGACCGAAGCTCGTGACCCCGCTGACGACGCCTTCGAATTCATCGCCGATGCGGTCCTGCATGTAGTGGCACTTGAGCCAGTTGATCACGTCGCGCGAGGCCTCGTCGGCGCGGCGCTCGGTCATCGACGTGTGCACGCCGAGCTGCGCCCAGGCCATCCCGGTCGGCGCATACGTCTGGCGGGCGAGCGCCGCCTTGATGCCGCGATGGACGAGGAGGTCGGGGTAGCGGCGGATGGGCGAGGTGAAGTGCACGTAGGCCTCGTAGCCCAGGCCGAAATGACCCTCGTTGTCGGGACGGTACTGCGCCTGCGATAGCGAGCGCAGCAGCACGGTCTGCAGGAGGTCGTAGTCGGGGCGCTCGCGTGCGGCGTCGAGGAGCTTTGCGTAATCCGCCGGGCTCGGCCGCTCGCCGCCGCTCAGGTGCAGCGCTGACATCGCGAGGAACTCGCGCAGCGCTGCAAGCTTGTCGGGTGGCGGCGGCTCGTGCACGCGGAAGAGCGTCGGCTGCTTCTGGTCGATGAGGAAATCGGCCGCGCAGACGTTGGCCGCGAGCATGCATTCCTCGATGAGCTTGTGCGCGTCGTTGCGTGGCGACGGGACGATGTGCGTGATCTTGCCGTGCTCGTCGAACTCGATGGCGAGCTCGGCGGTCTCGAAATCGATGGCGCCACGTCGGTCGCGCGCGGCGGCGAGCACCTCGTAGAGCTGGTGGAGGTGCGTGAGGTGTGGCAGCAGCGCCTTGGCTTCCGGCGCCGTGGCGGTATGCGGCTCCGCCAGCCACCCCCACACCTGCGTGTACGTGAGGCGCGCCTGCGAGCGCATCACCGCCGGATAGAACGCGTACTTCCGAATGGCACCTTGCGGCGAGATCTCCATGTCGCAGGCCATGCACAGGCGGTCGACGCCGGGTTTGAGCGAGCACAACTCGTTGGAAAGCGCCTCCGGCAGCATCGGAATCACGCGCCGGGGAAAGTACACCGACGTGCCGCGCTCGCGCGCATCCTTGTCGATGGCGTCACCGTCGCGCACGTAGTGGGCGACGTCGGCGATCGCCACGATCAGGCGATAGTTGCGGCCGTTGCGCGCGCAGTGGACGGCGTCATCGAAGTCCTTGGCGGTCTCGCCGTCGATGGTCACCAGCGGCAACGCCGTGAGGTCGATGCGGTCCTTGCAGTCGGCCGGACGCACGTCGGGAGGAAGGCGCTTCGCCTGTCGCACCGCTTCCTTGCTGAACTCGAATGGCAATGCGTGCTTGCGCAGCGCGATTTCGATCTCTATGCCGGGATCGGTCGCGTTACCGAGTACCTCGGTGACGCGCGCCACCGCTTCGCGCTCGGCGCTGGGCTGCTCGACGATGCTCGCCACGACGATCTCGCCCACCTTGGCGTTGCCGAGGCCGTCCGCCGGGACGAGAAAGTCCTGGTTGATGCGCCGGTTCTCGGCCACGATGAAGTGCACGCCGCGCTCGACGTGGAGGCGCCCCACGACCGACGCATTGGCGCGCGCGAGCACCTCCACGATCTCGCCCTCGCGGCGCCCCCTGCGGTCGAGCCCGGACATGCGCACGACGGCGCGATCGCCGTGCAACACCCGGTGCATCTCGCGCGGCGAGAGGAAGAGATCGTCGCTGCCGTCCTCGGGGATGAGGAAGCCGAAGCCATCCGGGTGCCCGGCGACGATGCCGACGATGAGGTCGAGCTTGGCGACGATGCCGAGTTCGCCCTTGCGGTTGGTGAGGATCTGCCCGTCGCGCTCCATCGCCGCCAGGCGCCCGGCGAGCGCGTCATGCACGATGGGCGGTGCGCGCAGGGCATGAATCAGCTCGGCGGGCGGCAGCGGCGTGCCGGCAGCGGCGAGCGCCTTCAGGATGGCGTCGCGCGACGGGAGGAGCGCGGGATCGAAGTCGTCGCTGCGGCGGGCGCGACCACGCTGGCGCAGGGCCGGCCCTGCGGGAGGCGGCGTCACGGGATCCGCAGGCCGGGTGGGTCGATTCGTGGACAAGGAGCTGTATAATCGCGGGCTGTCGTTCGGTGTGATGCTTCGCTGTCTTGCCCAGGTGGCGGAATTGGTAGACGCACTAGGTTCAGGTCCTAGCGGTGGCAACACTGTGGGGGTTCGAGTCCCTTCCTGGGCACCACGACTTTAGCACTACCGTTGCAATCGCCTTGCTTCACCGGAGCGCCCGCCACGAGCGGGCGTCTTCGTCTCCGGGTCCCGACCGCTCGCGCGGCATCGCCGATGGGAAGCGCGCCGGGCACGCTCACTCCTTGTATCGCAACTCCACCGCCCGCCCGTTGACACGCAGTTCGCCGCTCGCCACGTCGACCTCGAAGAGCGGCCGGTCACCGTTGAAGAGGCCCCAGCGGCCAGTGTGCGGATCGTATTTGCTCGCGATCACCGCCGACTCCTCGTAGGCGATCTTGTTGCCGGCGCGCATCGCATAACACGCGTAGCGGCAGTCCGCGTACACCATCATGCCGTAGTTGACGTCAGCCTCGCGATGGTCGAGCGCCTGCGGGGCGACGAACACCGCGTAGTCGATCGTCGCCTTCGGACCGGCATTGAAGGCTCGCCCCAGGATGATGCCAAGACCGATGCGGTCGCCCGCGCGGCTACCCGGTGCGTGGCTTGCACCCGTCGTGTACGCGTCGACTTCGAGCGCGTAGAAGCCGCCATCGCCGCGCGCGTCCTGCAGTTCGAATACGCCGGCCCACGAGGTGCCGTGGCCGAACTTGTGCGCCTGGCCGTACACCGCGACGTTGGAGCCGTGATCGCTGTAATTCTTGAGGATCGCGAGGTTGGCCCATTCGAAACTGCGCGTTGCCGGATCGGTCGCCACGTGCGTGTACAGCGCCGGGATCACTTCGCCGTGGCGACCGCCGGGCGGTGCGCTGCGCGTCACCGTGAGGCTCGCCGGCACCGCGAAGACGTCGGCCGGTCGGGGCGTCACGCCCTGGAAATAGCCGGTCTGGGCGACGGCGGGGGCCGGTCCGGCGGCGGCCGCCAACGCCAGCGCGAAGGCGCTGCCGATGACCATGGATCTCATGTCTCCCCCCTGCGTCGGCGCCATGCCGCACATCAACCACGTTAGCACGCGACGATGCCTCGCCGCGCACCCGCACGCGATGTTTGTTGCTATTCTCGGTGTGTTGCGGTCCGATCACGGGAGATCATGCGATGGGCGACGAGAAGAATCTGTTGACGAGGATCGGCGAAGTGGTCGATGCCGCCAAGGAGAAGGCGCAAGCGCTGGGCTCGGCGGTTGCCGACAGGGCGCAGGCCGTGGTGGCCGATACCAAGGCAGCCGCCGACGAGGCTGCAGCGCGCGTTGCCAAGCAGGCGAAAGCGACACGGGCCACTGTCGCGCGCAAGACGCGTGCGGTGAAGCGCGATGCGCATTCCATGCTCGGTCGCGCCGAGCGCTCCGTGAAGCGTGGCGCCAAGGCGGCCACGAAGGCGGTCAAGCGTGGTGCGAAGTCCGCCGCCAAGACGGCGAAGCAGGCGACCGGTTCGCTGCGCAAGGCGGTTGCCGGAGCAGCGCCGGCGCGCAAGAAGGTGGTCAAGCGCACGGCCGCGAAGAAGACCTCCCAGCCCACCACGGCGAAGAAGGCGGTCAAGAAGACGGTTGCCAGGACGAAGACGGCTGCGAAGCGGGCGGTGGCCAGCACGAAGAAGGCGGTGAAGAAGACGGTGGCCAGGACCAGGACCGCCGTGAAGAAATCCACTGCCAGGACCAAGACCGCAGCGCGGCGGTTGGTCGCGACGACTGCGGCGAAGGCCGGTGGCGGCAAGAGGGCCGGTCGGAAGACCACCGCCCGGAAGGCGACGAAGAAGCGTTGACCGGGCGGCGTGCCTCGCCCGCTGCCCGATGGCCTCGTCGGGAGGCGGCGTCGTCCGCTGCCCCGACGCCGTCGGCCCCGGGGCGCTGCATGCCGGGTGCGAACGGGGTGCGGCGACCGCTCAGCGGGCGGCGAGCCGCGCGGCGAGTTGCGGTGGCCGCAGGTTGTCGTAGACCTCGAATGGCTGGCAGATCCAGGGACTGTCGGGGAGATGCTCGACGAAATAGTCGGGCTTGAACACCGAGCAGCCCTTCCACCACAGCACCGCGGTCTTCAATTCGGTGAGATGCGGAAAGCGCTGCGGCAACTCCTTGTGGACGGCGGCCAGCGTGTGCCCGGAGTCGACCATGTCGTCCACCAGCAGCACGCGATCGCCCAGGCGCGGCTTGGTCATCGTCATGTGCTCGGCGATCACCAGTTCGCCGCGAATCGTGCCACCCTCGGTGGCGTACGAGTGCGTGGAGAGGATGGCGAGCGGCTGGTCGAAGATCCGCGACAGGACGTCGCCGACGCGCAGGCCGCCACGGGCGATGCAGATGATCTGGTTGAATTCGAAGCCCGAGGCGTACACCGCCTGTGCGAGACGCTCCACCAGCGTGTTGTACTCGTCCCATGTGACCTTGAGGCTCATCGCGATCAATGGAAGGGGTGGCGGACGAGGATCGTCTCGTCGCGATCCGGGCCGGTCGACACCATCGCGATCGGCACCTCGGCCAGTGCCTCGACGCGGCGCAGGTAGGCGCGGGCATTCGCGGGCAGCGCGGCAAACGAGCGCGCCCCTACCGTCGACTCGCTCCAGCCGGGCAGCGTTTCGTAGACGGGCTCGCATTTCGCGACCGCCTCGGCGCCGGTGGGAATGAGGCCCACGTCACGACCGTCCATGCGATAACCGGTGCACACCTCGATCGTGGGCATGCCGTCGAGCACGTCGAGCTTGGTGATGCACAGCCCATCGACGCCGTTCAACTGCAGCGAGCGCCTGAGCGCCGGAATGTCGAGCCAGCCGCAGCGGCGCGGTCGACCGGTGACCGAGCCGAACTCGTTGCCGCGCTTGGCGAGCCCGGCGCCGACGTCGTCGGTGAGCTCGGTGGGAAAGGGGCCGGTGCCCACGCGCGTGGTGTACGCCTTCACGATGCCGAGCACGTAGTCGAGCATTTGCGGCCCGACACCGCTGCCCGGTGCCGCCGCGCCGGCGAGGCAGTTGCTGGAGGTGACGTACGGGTAGGTGCCGTGGTCGATGTCGAGCAGCGCGCCCTGCGCGCCTTCGAAGAGCAGTGAATCGCCGCGCGAGCGCGCCTCGTGGAGGAGGGCGGCGACGTCGGCGACCATCGGCCGCAGTTCGAGCGCGTGCGCGAGCGCCTCGTCACGGATCTGCGCGAATGGAATGGGGTCGCGCCGGTAGAAATTGACCAGCATGAAGTTGTGCAACTCGAGCAAGGCCGCGAGCTTGGCCGAGAAGCGATCGGGGTCGAACAGGTCCTGCACCCGTACCGCCCGGCGCGCGATCTTGTCCTCGTACGCGGGACCGATGCCGCGCCCGGTGGTGCCGATCTTCTCGTTGCCCATCGCGCTCTCGCGCGCCTGGTCGAGCGCCACGTGAATGGGCAGGACGAGCGGGCACGCCGGCGAGATCTTGAGGCGCGAGCGCACCTCGACACCCACCGCCTCGAGCTCGCCGATCTCCTGCAACAGCGCGGCGGGCGAGAGTACGACGCCGTTGCCGACGAAGATCCCCACCTCGGGGCGCAGCACGCCCGAGGGAATGAGCCGCAGCACCGTCTTGTGCCCGCCGATGACCAGCGTGTGGCCGGCGTTGTGCCCGCCGTGGTAGCGCACCACGCCGGTCGCACTCTCGGTCAACCAATCGACGATCTTGCCCTTACCTTCGTCACCCCACTGCGTACCGATGACGACGACGTTCTTCCCCATGTCAGACCCCTTGGCGCACTGCTGCTGGACCGGCGTCGCCGCTCACCGCGACGCCAGCGTCGTTATACGACCTTCCACTGCGTGCCGTCGCGCTGGAGGCGACGCGCATCGATTCCGTACTCACCCGGCAGCGCCACGATGACGCGTTCCCCGCGGGCACGCAAGGCGGTGATCGCCGCTGCCAGGGCGGGGTCCGGATCGTCCGGCGCCAGGATCGCGCTGGCCGCCTCGCGCGCCGGCGCGAGCGACGCGAGATGCCGCAGGTCCATCGAGAAGCCGGTCGCCGGGCGCGCTCGCCCGAACGCGCGCCCGACGCCGTCGTAGCGCCCGCCGCGACCGCAGTCGGTGACGGCACCGCTCGCATCCTGGACGAAGACGCTGAAGGTCGCCCCCGTGTAGTAATGGTAGCCGCGCAAGTCGGCGAGATCGACGTGCACGGCGGCGACACCTTGGGCGGCGCTCGCGAGCACGCCGAGGGCGTCGAGCGCGACCGCGACGTCGGGCAGTGCGGGAAGCGCACGGCGCGCGGCAGCGAGGGTGTCCGTCGCCGGTCCGTAGAGGGTGGCGAGGGCACGCAGCGCGCCGCGCGCCGGTTCGGGCAGTGGCGCGGTCAGTGCGTCGACCGCAGGACCATCCTTGTCGCGCAGTGCGCGGAAGAGTTCGGCATCAGTACCTTCGCCGCTGCCGTCGAGGCCGGCGGCGCGGGCGAGCGCGCGATACAGGCCGACGTGCCCGAGGTCGAGGTGCAGCCCGTCGACACCCGCCGTCGCGAGGGCCGAGACGAGCAGGCGCATCGTCTCGCGATCGGCGGCGATATCGGCGTGACCGTAGAGTTCGGCGCCGATCTGGATCACCTGTCGCGAGTCGCCCGGCGCGGCCGCGGTACGCAGCACGCTCCCCGCGTAGCACAGGCGCGTCACGCCGGCTTCGTTCAGGAGGTGCGCATCGATGCGCGCCACCTGCGGCGTAGTGTCGGCGCGCAGGCCTAGCATGCGCCCGGACAGCGGATCGACCGTCTTGAAGGTGAGGAGATCGAGATCGCGCCCGGTCCCCGTCAACAGCGAATCGAGGTGTTCGACGAGCGGCGGTTGCACCAGCCGGTAGCCGCGGCGCTCGAAGTGATCGAGCAGCGCGCGCCGCAGCGCCTCGACCCGCACCGCCTCGGCGGGCAGGACGTCGGCGATCGCCTCGGGAAGCAGCCAGTTACGCATGACGGATGAGGACGAGTCCGACGAGGCCGACGATGATCGAGACGAAGCCCATGAAGCGGATCTGGCCGTCGGAGAGATCGCCGATGCGGCGGAAAGCGTCACGCCACAACCGCGGGGCGGCGAACGGCAGCAGGCCTTCGAGGATCAGGACCAGGGCCAGCGCGATCCACAACGAATCCACGACGATCGGCGACGAGTGCGGCAGCAGCCGGGACGGACGGCTAAGGCGGCGCAGGCGTAGCGGCGACTACTTCGCCGCCGGCGCGCGCGGCACCGTGCCGCGACCCGAGCCCGACTGGCGGAAGTAGTTGAAGAACTCTCCCGACGGCTCGAGGACCATGATGTCGTTGCGCCGGAACGATGCCTTGTACGCCTCGAGGCTGCGGTAGAAGGCAAAGAATTCCGGGGTCTGGCCGTAGGCCGCAGCATAGATCGCTGCCGCCTTGGCGTCGCCCTCGCCCTTGATCTTCTGCGCCTGCCGGTAGGCGTCGGCGAGGATCACCTGGCGCTGGCGGTCGGCGTCGGCGCGGATCTTCTCCGACTCGGCCGCGCCGGTCGAGCGCAATTCGTTGGCGACGCGCCGCCGCTCGGATTCCATCCGCGCATACACCGGGCCGGTGACGTCGGCCGGCAGCGCGAGACGGCGCAGGCGCACGTCGACCACCTCGACGCCGATGTTGCGCGCGTCCTGGTCGGCCTTCTGTCGCGTCTCGCTCATGATCCGCTCGCGGCCGGTGGAGATCGCCTCGTGCATCGTCGACTTGTTGAATTCCTCCGCGAGATTGCTGCGCACCGTCTGCGACAGGCGTGAGCGCGCAGCGTCCTCGTTGCCCTGCACCGCAACGTAGTATTGCTTCACGTCGGTGATGCGCCAGAGGACCACGAAGTCGACCTCGAGCGGCGTCTTCTCGGAGGTGACGACGCGGTCGACGTCGCTGTTCTCGAGAAGGAGATTGCGGCGGTCGAAGTAGCGCACGTTCTGCACGAGCGGCAGCTTGAAATACAGGCCGGCGCGATCGTTGATGTCGACGATCTCGCCCAACTGGAAGCGAATCGCGTACTTCGTCTGGTCGACGGTGTACACCGCCTGCGAAGCGACGAGCAGCAGCGCCACGACGAGCGCGAGTAGGGGCATGGTGAGGCGCATCGCCGTCTCCTAACGCTCGCGGTTGCGCAGGCCGTCGCGGGTGCGCGACGCATCCGGACTCGCGGCGGGCGCGGGCTCGGGCACCGGCGGCACCGATGGCCGCGTGGTGCCGGCGTCCCCGGCGGCGCCGGTGGCGGGCAGGCCCTGCTGGATGAGCTTGTCGAGCGGCAGGTAGAGGAGGTTGCCGCCCTGCTTCTGGTCGACGATCACCTTGCTGGTGTTGGCGAGCACCGATTGCATCATGTCGAGATACATCCGATCCCGGGTCACGCCAGGAGCCTTGGCGTACTCGGCGGCGATCGAGCGGAAGCGTGCCGCATCACCTTCCGCGCGTTGCGTGACTTCAGTGCCGTAGCCGTTGGCTTCTTCGAGGAGCCGCGAGGCGAGACCGCGCGCGCGCGGCACGACGTCGTTGGCGTATGCCTGACCTTCGTTGACGAGGCGCACGCGATCCTGCTGCGCCTTCACCGCATCGTCGAAGGCGGCTTGCACCTTCTCGGGCGGCTGCACGCTCTGCAGCGTGACCTTCTGCACCGATACGCCGGTCTTCAGGCGATCGAGCGAGCGCTGCATGAGGTCGCGCGTCTGCTGCGCGATCTGCTCACGGCCCTCGTAGAGCGCGAAGTCCATCTTCGCCTTGCCGACTACTTCGCGGATCGCCGACTCGGCGATTACCTTGACGATTTCCTCGGGCCGCCGGTTGTTGAAGACGAAATCCTCGGCGGAGATGAGGTTGTATTGCACCGCGAACTGGATGTCGATGATGTTCTCGTCCTCGGTGAGCATCGTCGCTTCCTTGGCGTTGCGGTTCGCCGTGGTGTTGCGATAGCCCAACTCGACGGTGCGCACCTGCGAGAAATCGACGAGTTCCACCGCTTCGATCGGCGCCGGCAGGTGCCAGCGCGGACCCGGGAGCGTGGTCTCGGTGTACTTGCCGAAGCGCGTCACCACCCCGCGGCGGCCTTCGTCGACGATGTAGAAACCGCTGGCGAACCATACCAGCAGCACGAGGCCGACGATGAGTCCGACTCCGCTCGCCGCCAGACCGCGCCGCGGCGGCCCGCTGCCGTCGCCGCCGGCATCGCCGCTGCCACCGCGGCGACTGAACAATTCGCTCATGCGGCGATTGACATTGCGCCAGATCTCGTCGAGGTCGGGTGGCCCACCGCCCCCGCCGCCGGTCCCGCGCTTGCCCCATTGGGGATCGTTGAGCGACATCAGTCGTGAAAAGTCGTGAATGGTTACGTCGAGGGCGTCGACGATGGATGAACGAGTGGAAGGTGACGGCGTTCCGCTACGGCTCAGGCCGGGCGCCCTGCGTCGTCGTCGATCGCCGCTTCCGCCACGGGCGGCATCGCGGACGCGCGATCGGGGAAGCGCTCCGCAAGTGCGGCCACGAGGGCATCGCAGCCGACGCCGCTCGCGGCGCTTAGGCGAACCGTGGTGATGGTACCACAGGCATCCCGTTCGATTCCGGGGGCGATGCCGGTCAGGTCGATCTTGTTGACGATGGTGATGCGGGGCACGTCGGCGGCGCCGATCGCAGCCAGCACCTCCTCGACCGCGGCCTCCTTCAATTCGCGTTCCGGGGCACTGCCATCGACCACGTGGGCGATGAGATCGGCTTCGGCGGCCTCGGCGAGCGTCGCGCGGAACGCGGCCACGAGATCGTGCGGCAGGTCGCGGATGAAGCCCACGGTATCGGAGAGGACGACAGGCTGGCCGCCCGGGACATGGACCTTGCGCAGCGTGGTGTCGAGGGTCGCGAAGAGCTGGTCGACGGCGACCGTGCGCGCGCCGGTGAGACGGTTGAAGAGCGTCGACTTGCCGGCGTTGGTGTAGCCGACGAGCGCCACCGTGCGCACCGCGTGCCGGCGTCGCGTGCGGCTTTGCACCGCGCGGCTCTTCGCCACGCGGCCGATGCGCTCGCGCAGCACCTTCACGCGGTTGCCGATGAGACGCCGATCGGTCTCGAGCTGCGTTTCGCCGGGGCCGCGCAGGCCGATACCGCCCTTCTGTCGCTCGAGGTGCGTCCAGCCGCCGGCGAGCCGCGTCGCGAGATGCCCGAGTTGCGCGAGCTCGACCTGCAGCTTGCCCTCGGCGCTGCGCGCGCGCAGCGCGAAGATATCGAGGATGAGGCTCGTGCGATCGACGACGCGGCACTGCAACCGCTCTTCGAGATTGCGCTGCTGCACGCCGGTCAGCGTGTGATCGAAGATGACGAGATCGGCACCCGTCTCACGGCGTAGCGCGTCGATCGCATCGACCTTGCCGCGGCCGGCAAAGAACGCGGCATCGGGACGCACGCGCTTGCCGGTCACGGTGCCGGTCACCACGGCGCCGGCGGCGCTCGCCAGCTCGGCGATCTCCTGCCGACGGTAGCCGGGATCGTCGCCGCCCAAGTCGAGGGCGACCAGAAGCGCGCGGTTACCGCGCGTCGGACGGTCGAACATCGGGCGGGCGGGGTTCAGGGATCGGGGATCGGTACCCCGTGGGCGGGCGCGTCGGCATCGCGACGACCGGCCGCGCGCTCATGCGTCCGGGGCGGCAGAGCCTGCCGACCCGCCGCGGCGCGGCCGCGCATTCCCCGTCAGTTGTCGGCGTCCTGGCCGGGCGCGTGGTGCGGCATCGCGACGGGGCGCGCCGGCACCACCGTCGAGATCGCGTGCTTGTACACCATCTGCGTGACCGTATTCTTGAGCAGGACGACATATTGATCGAACGATTCGATCTGCCCCTGCAGCTTGATGCCATTGACGAGGTAGATCGACACCTGGACATGCTCCTTGCGGAGCGTGTTCAGGAACGGGTCTTGTAGCATTTGCCCTTTGTTGCTCATGGTCGCGAGCTCCGCATTATTGTTCGGCCGCGGCGCTCGCAGGAACGCGATCAGCGACGCCGGGGCGAGGATTCCACGTACGGATTGGAACCGGTCTTGAATTGTATCCTAAGGGGGGTTCCGCGCAGTTGGAACGCGTCGGCGAAGAAACGTTCCAGGTACCGGCAATAGGCGTCCGGGACGTGCCGCAGGGCGGTACCGTGGATCACCACGAGCGGCGGATTGACGCCGCCCTGGTGCGCGTAGCGCAGTTTGGGGCGCACCAGTCCGGCGCGCGGCGGCTGCTGGCGCTCGACGGCGAGCTGCAGCGTTCGGGTCAGGCGCGGCGTGGGGAGCTTCACCATTGCCGCCGCAAACGACGCGCGTACCGACTTCAGGACCGCCGCCACGCCGGCGCCGTCGCGGGCCGAGATGTAGTGGCACGGCGCGAAGGCGAGGAAGGCGAGCTTGCGCTCGTAGTCGCGCTTCGCCTGCGCACGGACCTCGGCCGAGGCGGCATCCCACTTGTTGACCGCGACCACCAGCGCGCGGCCGGCGTCGAGAATGTGGCCGGCGAGGTGCGCGTCCTGCTCGGTGATCGTGTGCAGCGCATCGAGGAGGAGGACGACCACGTGCGCGTCCTCGATCGCCTGCAGCGTCTTGATCACCGAGAATTTCTCGACGGCCTCGAAGACCTTGCCGCGCCGCCGGATGCCGGCGGTGTCGACCAGCGTGTACTTCTGGCCACCGCTTTCGAACTCGACGTCGATCGCGTCGCGGGTGGTGCCGGGCTCGTCGAAGGCGATCATCCGTTCCTCGCCGAGGATCGTGTTGACCAGCGTCGACTTGCCGACGTTGGGGCGGCCGACGAAGGCGACCCGGATCGTATCGGGTCGCTCGCGATCGACCGGGACGCTCGCCGGCGCGCGGTCCGCGCTCGCGTCCGCGCTGCCGCCGGCGAGGTCGAGCGCATGTTCGACGAGCGCATTGACGTTCTCGCCGTGCGCGGCGGAGATCGCCACCGGCTCGCCCAAACCCAATTCGTGAAACTCCGCGACCGCCCGATCGAACGATCGGCCCTCGGCCTTGTTCACCGCGAGCAGCAGCGGCCGGCCAGCCCGGCGCAGCAGATCGGCGATCACCGCATCCTGGGGGGTGAGGCCATCGCGGGCGTCGACCAGGAAGATGACGACGTCGGCCTCGGCTATCGCCTGGCGCGTCTGCCGGGCCATCGCGTGCAGGATGCCGCTCGTCGCTTTCGGCTCGAAACCGCCGGTGTCGACGACGAAGTACGTTCGCTCGCCCAGCCGGGCGCGGCCGTAGTGGCGATCGCGGGTGAGCCCGGGAACGTCGGCGACGAGCGCCGCGCGGCTCTTCGTCAGGCGATTGAAGAGCGTCGACTTGCCGACGTTGGGACGACCGACGAGCGCGATGGTGGGCAGCATGCGGGCGCTTGGGCGTCCCCGGCGCGCCTACTTCGCAGTGACGGCGTAGACGTTGCCGCCGGCCGACTGCCAGAGGATGTTGGACAGGAACGGCGCCGGCTGCCCGGTAGCCGGCGTGCCGTCGGTCTGCAAGCGACCGACGTAGGCGCCGTTGCTCGCTGCGAGCAGGTGCACGTAGCCTTCGACGTCGATCACCGCGACGAAATCGCCCAAGGCCTGCGGGCCGCCGATCTTGCGTGCGGCCAGCAGGTCCTGCTTCCACAGCGAAGCGCCGGTGGTGCGGTCGAGCGCCTGCACTGCGCCCTTGTCGTCGGTCACGAAAATGCTCTTGCCGTCGCCGGCGATGCCGGTGAGGCTGCTGATGTCGCGCGACCAGTTGAGCGTGCCGCGGGTGATCTCGAAACACGCGACGCGGCCCTGATAGGCGACGGCGCACACCTGGTTGCCGTCGATGAGCGGGAGCGAGGCGACGTCGGCGATGCGTTCGAGTTCCGTCGCACCCTTCGGGATCGCCACCGTGGCATCCCAACCGACGATGCCGGTCGTCACGTCGAGCGCGACGAGACGTCCGCCGGCAGTGCCGATGAAGAGGCCGCCGCGGGTGGACGTTCCGCCCGCGTAGTTGCGCACCGTGAGCGGCGGCGCAGTTCGCTGCAGGACCCATTTCTTGGCACCATCGGCGGCGGCGAAGGCGTGCAGCGAGCCGTCACCGACGAAGACCGCGACGATGCCGTCGGCCACCCGCGGTGGGGCCATGATCTCGGTCGGCACGCGCGCGGTCCACTTCGGCTTGCCGGCAGCGTCGAAGGCGAGGACTTCGCCCTTGTCGGTGCCGACGACGATCGTATCGGGCCCGGCGCCCGGACCTGCGGAGAGCTTCTTGCCGACCTGCGTACGCCACGCTTCGCGACCGGTGGCGGGATCGAGGCGCACCAGTGTGCCGTCCGCCGCGGCGGCGTAGATCGCATCGGGTTGCGCCGCCGGCGCAAAACCAGGTACCGCCTTGCCGACGCTCGCTTGCCAGGAGACGCTCACCACCGCGGAGGGCTTCAACTCGGGCAGCGGACCCGGCTTCTTGCTGTCCCACAGCCAACGCAGCGACAGCGCCGGCGGCACCGGGAGATAGTCGTAGATCGAGAAATTCGATGTCGCGCAGCCGGCCAGCACGACGCTCGCCACCACGCCGAGCGCCACGACACGCACGGGACGTGGTGTGCTCATGGCTTCGCGGGTGCGGGTACCGGGGCGGCGGGCTTGGCTGCTGCGGCGGCCGGTGCGCCGGCGCCGCCCCCCACGGTTGCATTGGCCGATGCCGGGCCCGGCGGGGTGCCGCCCAATGCCTCGAGCTTGACCTCGACGTAACGCCGGTACTGCGACTTCGCATCGAGCTTGGCGAGCGCCGTCTCGTACGCGGTCTTCGCCTCGGCGGACTTGCCGGCGGCGGCCAGCGCGTCACCGCGCAAATCCGCGTAGAGCCCGGCGAAGGGCTCGCCGTGCTTGGCGTCGAGCACCTTGAGCGCCTCGTCGTAGTGCTTCTCGTCGAGCAGGATCTCGGCCAGGCGATAGCGTGCGATCTCCTTCAATTCGGTCTCGTCGCTGCGCTCGATGACCCAAGTGAGCTGCGCCTTGGCGCCCGCGGCGTCGCCGCCGTCGAAGAGCGCCTTGGCGAGCAGGAGTGCGCCGCGCGGTGCGTAGCCAGTGCGCCCGAAGCGATCGGTGAGCTGCGCGGTAGCGTCCTTGGCGCGCGGCAGGTCGTGATCGCGGACCGCGGCGGACAGCGCGCCGTAGAGCACGCCGGCCTCGTCGGCCTGTCGCAGCGTGTACCAGCGCCAGCCCTGCACGCCGATGGCGATCGCACTGGCGATGACCACGACGGTCGTGACCACGTTGCCCCAGCGCGCCCACCACGCCTTGAGATCGTCGAGTTGTTCCTGTTCGTGGGAATCGTAGACGGCCATGCGTTCCTCGTATCGTTGGCTACTGCCGTGGTGTCGGTGCGGGCGTCAGCTCGCGAGCGCCATGAGGCGCGTCGCGAGCTCGCCTGCCGGCACCGCGAATTGCTCGCCGCCACCGCGCAGCGGCTTGATGGCGACGGTCCCGGTGTGCGCCTCGTCGTCGCCGATGATGAGCGCATAGGCGGCGCCGCTGGCGTCGGCACGCTTCATCTGCGCCTTCATGCTGCCGCCGCCGGCGTTCGTCACGATTGCGAGACCGGCATCACGCGCCGCTTCGGCCACCTGCCGGGCGAGCGTGCCCGCCGCGTCGCCGGCGTGCACGACGTAGGCGAGCGGCGCCGGCGACGTCTGCGTTCCCACCGCGGCGAGCAGCAGGATCATGCGCTCGATGCCGATCGCGAAACCGCAGGCGAACGACGGTTTGCCGCCCAGGATCTCGAAGAGCGCGTCGTAGCGTCCGCCGCCGGCGACGGTGCCCTGCGCGCCCAGCGCGCCGCTGGCGTCGATCCATTCGAAGACGGTGCGGTTGTAATAATCGAGGCCGCGCACGAGCCGGGCGTCGATGGTGTAGGCGAGACCGGCCTCGGTGAGCAGGCGCTGCAACGTCTCGAAGTGCGCGCGCGAGTCGTCCTCGATGAAATCGATGAGCTTCGGCGCCGCGGCGAGCATCGGCTGCAGCGCCGGGTTCTTGCTGTCGAGGATGCGCAGCGGATTGGCGTGCAGGCGTCGTTGCGCGTCGGCGTCGAGGAGGTCGGCGTGGCGCTCGAAGTAGGCGACGAGCGCCCGGCGATGCGCGGCGCGCTCACCGGCGTTGCCGATCGAATTGATGTGCAGGCGGATGCCGGACAGGCCGAGTACGCGCCACAGGCGCGCGAGCATCACGATCTGCTCGGCGTCGACGTCGGGACCCGCGAAACCCAGGGCCTCGGCGTCCATCTGGTGGAACTGGCGATAGCGACCCTTCTGCGGGCGCTCGTGGCGGAACATGGGTCCGGTGGTCCATACGCGCTGCGGGCGCTGGTAGAGGAGGTCGTGTTCGAGCGCGGCGCGCACGATGCCCGACGTCGCTTCCGGGCGCAGCGTCAGCGACTCGCCATTGAGCTTGTCCTCGAAGCTGTACATCTCCTTCTCGACGACATCGGTGTATTCGCCGATGCCGCGCACGAAGAGCGCGGTGGGCTCGACGATGGGGACCCGGAGGTTGCGGTAGCCGTATTGCGCGAAGACGTGGCGCGCCGTGTCTTCGAAAAATTCCCACAGCGGGGCGTCGTCGGGAAGCACGTCGTTCATGCCCCGCACGGCCTGCAAGCGTGCCGGCCTGGCGGGCGCGGCAGCCTTCGTGCCGGGAGGCGGCAGGGTCGGGGACTCGTTCATCGTGCGGTCAGGCGCGGCGCTGGCTCGCGCCGCGGAATCGGGCGGCGACGGAGGCGACGCGAGGATGGGAGCGCATCGTCACTTCACCTGGAACTTGGCGACGTTCTGCTTGATGTACGGCGCGGCATCGAATGGTTCGCCGCGCACCGAGACCTGCACCGCTTCCGCGTTGCCGAGCACGACCTCGAGCGGCAGCGTGCCGCCGACCGCGTGGGTGGCGCCCGGGTAGCCCATCGTCGACAGCAGCACGTTGCCCCGCGCGTCCTTCACCTCGACCCACGAGGTTCCGCGAAAGACGAGCACGAGCGGGGTATCGCTGGCGCCGGGCGTTGCTGCCACCGGCGTCTCGACGCGAGGGATGGCGGCCGGGGTCGCCGCCGGGCTCGTCGACGGCGGTGGTTCGACACTGGCCGCTGCTGGCGCGACCGGGGGTGGTGCGTCGGGCCTCGGTGCTGCCGCCGGCGCGGCCGGTGCCATCGCGCCAGGCAGCATCGGTACCGCCTGCTTGCTGGAGCTGCCGCCGGTGGGCGCGGCTACCGGCCGCCACAGATACACCGCCGCGAGCGCGGCGATTGCCAGAATGACCAGCGGAATCGCCCAGCGCGCAGAGCGGCCGCGGGCGGTGGTGTCGGCGGGTAACTCACCCATCACGCGCGCCGTGGGCCCGAGCGTCGGCCGATCGAGCGAAGCGCTGCCGCCCTCGGGCAGCGTGGCGAGCAACGCGTCGGCATCGAGCCCGAGCAGGCGCGCGTAATTGCGCAGGAACCCGCGCACGAAGGTCCGGCCGGGCAGTTGCGCATAGTCGCCCGCCTCGATCGCTTGCACCTGGCGCGGGGCGAGTTTCAACTGATGCGCCACGTCGTCGACGGACAGGCCTGCCGCCGCGCGCGCGCCGCGCAGGACCGCACCCGGTGAGGGCGGCTCCACCGAAGCCGGAACGGTGACCGCCGCGTCGTTGGGTTCGCTCACCCCGGAATGCCTATTCGCACTTGCCCGGCGGGATCGCGCGGGCCTCCGGCGAGTCCGGGTACCGGTTGCGCAACTGCGCGACGTACGACGCCTCGGAGGCGCGGTCGCCGAGACCACGTTCGATGCACATGGCAAGGTAGAGTGCCTCGGGCGGTGCCGACCCTTGCTGGGTGACGCGGCGGATCATCGCCCGCGCGTCGTCGTAACGCGCCTCGCGGAACTTCAGGAGCGCGAGGTTGTACGCCGCCTGCGCGCTGCCCGGATTGACCCCGAGCGCCCGCCGGAAAAACTCCTCGGCACGCCGGGTCTCGCCGATCTCCACCGAACACTTGCCGGCGTTGACGAGCGCGACGTCGGGTGTCCGATACAGCGGGTTCTTCACTGCGAGCTCGAATTCGGGGATCGATTCGCGCGGCTTCCCGTGCGAGCAGAGATACCAGCCCCAGTTCTGCCGGATCTCGGAATCCTCCGGGGCGAGCGAGAGTGCGCTCTGGAAATTGGCGGCCGCCTTCGCGTCTTCGCCGAGCATCGCGTAGACGAGTCCGTAGATGTTGTAGATCTTCGCGTTCTTGGCGTCGAGCTTGACCGCGGCATCGAGCTCTTGCAGCGCGATGTCCATCTGGCCGCGCTCGTAGTAGCCCGCCGCGATGTCGGCATGCAGTTGCGCGCGCACCGGCGCCGGCGCCTCCTGCACGGGCGGCGGCTGTGGCGCGGGCGGCAGGGCCGGCACCTGCGGTTGCTTGCTCGACGTCGATTCGCAGCCGGCGAGTGCGATGGCGGTGGCGCAGAACAGGGCGGCGACGAGGCGGCCGGGCGGGCAACGGGGCGTGGCGGCGGGCATCAGGTAGGGGTGGCCGTCGAAGGCGCGGCGATCGGCATGATCCGCGTGGCGAGGCGCCGCTTGATGCGGTCCTGCACCTGTCCCGCGAGCTGCCCACAGGCGGCCGCGATGTCGTCGCCACGCGTCTTGCGGACGGTGACCACGAGCCCGGCGTCGGCGAGTCGCTGCTGGAAGGCGAGGATGCGGGCACGCGGGCTCGTCCGGAACTCGCTGCCCGGGAACGGATTGAACGGGATGAGGTTGAACTTGCAGGGGACGTCGCGCACGAGCTGCACGAGTTCCGCGGCGTGCGTGTCCTGGTCGTTCACGCCGTCGAGCATCACGTATTCGAAGGTGATGAAGTCGCGCGGTGCCGCGGGCAGATAACGCCGGCACGCGGCCATGAGCTCGACCAGCGGATGCTTGCGGTTGATCGGCACCAGCCGGTCGCGCAGCGCGTCGTTGGGCGCGTGCAGCGACACCGCGAGCGCCACCGGACACGCTTCGCGCAGGCGATCGATTGCCGGCACGATGCCCGACGTCGACAGCGTGACGCGACGACGCGACAGGCCGTAGGCGTTGTCGTCGAGCATGAGCCGCAGCGCACCGACGACGTTGTCGAAATTGGCGAGCGGCTCCCCCATGCCCATCAGCACGACGTTGGTGATGGGCGCGCGCCCGGCGTCGACCCACGGCATGCGTGCGAGCGCGGTGTCACCCGCGCCCGCCGGCAGCGCAGCGAGGTCGGCGAGGAGCGTGCGGTTGGCGTGCCAGAGCTGGCCGATGATCTCGCCGGTGGTGAGGTTGCGCGCGAAGCCCTGCTTGCCCGTCGAGCAGAATGCGCAATCGAGCGCGCAGCCGGCCTGCGACGACACGCACAGCGTGCCGCGATCGTCCTCGGGGATGAATACGGTCTCGACGGCATTGCCGGAGCCCGCGGCGAGCAGCCACTTGCGAGTGCCGTCGGCGGCCGTGGTGTCGCGGATGACCGTGGGACCCGTGACGCTCGCCTCCAGCGCGAGCGCCGCCCGCGACGTCTTGGCGAGGTCGGTCATCGCCTCGATGTCGGCGACGAAGCGTTGGTGCAGCCAGCGCAAGACCTGGCGCGCACGAAACGGCTTCTCGCCGCGCGCGGCGAGCCAGTCCGCGAGCGCGGACGGCGACAGGTCGAGGAGGTTGGCGGCCATCGCAAGCGGGCGAGCGGCGACGGGTCCGGTCCTAGCGCGAATAGACGGCGAGCGCCGGGAAGAAGTACGCGATCTCCGTGCGCGCCGTTTCCGCAGCGTCGGAGCCGTGGACCGCATTGGCGTCGATCGACTGCGCGAAGTCGGCGCGGATGGTGCCGGGGGCCGCCTTCTTGGGATCGGTGGCGCCCATGAGTTCGCGGTTGCGGGCGATCGCGTTCTCGCCTTCGAGCACCTGGATCATCACCGGACCGGAGATCATGAAATCGACGAGGTCGCGGAAGAACGGCCGCTCCTTGTGCACCGCGTAGAACCCTTCGGCCTCGGCTTTCGACAACCACGCCATGCGCGCGGCGGCGATCTTGAGCCCGGCGCTCTCGAAGCGGGCGAGGATGGCGCCGATCGCATTCTTGGCGACGGCATCGGGTTTGATGATGGAAAGCGTGCGTTCGACCGCCATGAGTGGCTCCGGATGAAATACGCGAGAAAGAAGAACCCATCATTTTAGCACTGCACCTCGCCACGCGGAGTGCCACCGCTGGCCGCGGGAGCGGACCACGCCGCGGGTCGGGGCACGGCACGGTGGCCTCGCGACGAAGCGGTGGTGGGGTGCGTGGCATGTGCGATGCCGGCCGCGCATTCGGCTACCATCGCGCCGTCTCCCCGGAGGATCGCGATGGTCCGCAACGCATTGCTCGTCGTCGTCGGCGTGGCGCTGGCAGCGCTCGGCGGAGGTGCCGGCGCCCAGGAGTTTCCGACGCGGCCGATCACCATGGTCGTTCCGTTCGCGGCCGGAGGGCCGACCGACGCCGTCGCCCGCCTCGTTGCCCAGGCGATGGCGGCCAACCTCGGGCAACCCGTGCGCGTCGAGAACGTCAGCGGCGCCGGCGGTACCCTCGGGGCCGAACGGGTGGCCAAGGCGCCGGCCGATGGCTACACGCTGCTGCTGCACAACATCGGCCAGGCGAGCGCGCCCAGCCTGTACCGGAACCTCCCGTTCGATCCGCAGCGCGACTTCGCGCCGATCGGCCTCGTCACCGAGGTGCCGATGACGATCGTCGCGCGCAAGGATTTCCCGGCAAACGATGCGCGCGAACTGGTCGACTACGTCAAGGCGAACCGCGACAAGGTCGCGATCGCCAACGCCGGCGTGGGCTCGGCGTCGCACCTGTGCGGGATGCTCTTCATGGCCGCGCTGCAGACCGAACTCACCACCGTGCCCTACAGGGGCACCGGCCCGGCGCTCGAGGATCTCGTGGCCGGGGAGGTGGACCTGCTGTGCGATCAGGTGACCAACACCGGCGCGCCGATTGCGGCTCGCAAGATCAGGGCCTACGCGGTGACGGCGCCGGCGCGGTTGCCGTCGCTGCCGAACGTGCCGACGTTGCGCGAGGCCGGCGTCGACGGCGCCGAGGTGGCGGTCTGGCACGGCCTGTACGCTCCCGCCGGGACGCCGGCGGCGGTCATCGACCGGCTGGTGGCCGCCTTGCAGGCGGCGCTCGCCGATTCCACGGTGGAGGGGCGCTTCGCCCGTCTTGGCAGTACGCCGGTTGCCGCTGCACAGGCCACGCCGCAGGCGCTCGCCCGCCACCTGCAGGAGGAAATCGACCGCTGGCGGCCGATCATCCGCGAAGCGGGGGTGTACGCCGACTGAGGCGCGGCCGTGGCGGATCCAGCGCGGTGCGCAGGCCAGCGCAGGCGCCGACCGCCATCCCGCCGGCTACGCCGGCGCGACGATGAAGGTCGCGAGCGGGTGCGCCTGCCAGTGGGGCACGATCCCCTCCTCGTCGGGTCCGGCGAGAAAGGCAGGATCGATGCCGAGCCCGGGAACGGCGACGACGATCTCCCCGGCCACGACGAGCGGGACGCTCGCCCGCTGCCACGGCGGCCACCCCGCATCGTGCAGGATCGCCTTCAGCGCACGCCGCGGGCGATCGGGTGCGAGCCGAAAGCGCTCCCCCCCCTGACGCGGACGCACGCCGAGCGGCGCGGGCACGCGCGCCGTCGCGATGCCGCCGGCGGCGTGCTCGAAATGCAGCGTCCCATGCGGCAGCATCAGCGCGCTCTCGCCACGCCACGCGATGTCGTAGCGAGGGGGCGGCGGTGGATGCGCGTGGATGCGCCCGCGATGCACGCCGAGCACGATCCCACCGTTTTGGATGGCCACCCGCGCATCGCCGGCCGCGGTCGTGAACTGGTCGAGCATCGCCGCGAGCCGTGCCGTGGACGGCGCCGGCAGGCCGAGTTGGCGCAGGTGATAGCGCAGCAGATTGCGCGCACGATGGGGCGGCAGCGCGGCGAGCGTTGCGCAGGCGAGCGTTGCCGCGTCGGCGCCGGGTCCGGCATCGAGGCGTGCGAGGTCGTCGGCAAGGCGCGCTGCCTCGGCCTGGTGTTGTGCGGCACGCGCGATGGCGGCGGCGGCCTGCGGCACGACCTCGCGCAGCGCCGGCATGACGAGGTGGCGCAGCGCATTGCGGCGGTGACGCAGCCCGGCATTGCTTTCGTCGTCGACGTAGTCGAGCCCATGGCACTGCACGTAGGCGGCGATGCCGGCACGG
>JBDHRR010000150.1:0-7779 GCA_039807685.1 Burkholderiales bacterium | reverse complement strand
TGGACGCGCTGGCAGGGCCGCGCGCCTTGGCCGCCGCCTCGACGTCGGCGGCGACGATGCGCCCGTCGGGGCCCGAGCCCGGCACGGTCGCCAGCGCGATGCCTTCGTCGCGAGCCCGCGTGCGGGCAAAGGGAGTGGCGCGCAGCGGCGCCGTTCCGCGCTCGTTCGCACCAGCCTCGGCGGCGACGGGCGCAATCGCCGCCTCGGTTGGCGCCGGCAAGCCGGTCGGCGTCTCCACGCGCGTTGCGGCTGCCGCATCCGCCAGCGGGGCGCGTGCGTGCGCGATGGTCGCCGCAGCTGCCGGCATGGTCGTTGCCGCCTCAGTCTCGTCGATCCAGGCGACGACGGTGCCGACCGCGAGTTCCGTCTGGTCGACCGGCGCAAGATCGCGGATGCGGCCGGTCGCCGGTGACTCGACCTCCATCAGCGATTTCGCGGTCTCCATCTCGAAGAGCACGTCGCCGGTCTTGACGAGATCGCCTTCGGCGACGCGCCACTGCGCGATGGTCCCGGCCTCCATGTCCATGTCGACCTTGGGCAGGACGACCTCGATCGCTGCCATCAGGCACGACCCTCGCGGACGAGCCGCGTCGCCGCGCGCACGATGTCGTCTTCCTGCGGAACCGCCGCCTTCTCCAGCACCGGGTTGTACGGGATCGGCGTATCGGCGCCGCCCAGGCGGGCGATCGGCGCATCGAGGAGGTCGAAGGCCGAGCCTTCGGCAATGCGCGCGCTGATCTCGGCGCCGATGCCCATCGTCTTGACCCCCTCGTGCACGATGAGGAGCCGGTGCGTCCTGGACACGCTGGCCTCGATCGTCGCGCTGTCGAGCGGGCGCAGGCTGCGCAGGTCGATGACCTCGACGTCGATGCCGTCCGCTGCGAGCCGTTCGGCGGCCGCGAGGCTGCGCGGGACCATCACCGATCCAGCGACGATGGTGAGGTCGCGGCCGTCGCGACGCACCGCCGCCTTGCCGATCGGCACCCGGTAGGCGTCGGCGGGAACGTGACCCTTCGTCTTGTAGAGGAGCTTGTGCTCGAACACGAGCACCGGATTGGGATCGTCGATCGCCGCGAGCAGCAGGCCCTTGGCGTCGTGCGGGGTGGACGGTTGCACGACCTTGAGTCCCGGGACGTGCGCGAACCAGGCCTCGAGGCTCTGGCTGTGCTGCGCGGCGGCGCCGGTACCGGAGCCGGCGGGCAAGCGCACGACCATCGGCACGTTCGCCTTGCCGCCGAACATGAAGTGGATCTTCGCCGCCTGGTTGACGAGTTGCTCCATCGCGAGCGTCACGAAGTCGGAGAACTGCAACTCGAGCACGGGTCGCATGCCGGTGAGCGCCGCGCCCACCGCGGCGCCGGCGATCCCGAGTTCGCTGATCGGCGTATCGAGGACGCGCTCGGTGCCGAAGCGATGCACGAGGTCCCCGGAGACGCCGAAGGCACCGCCGTACACGCCGACGTCCTCGCCGAAGAGGAACACCCGCGGATCGGCGCTCATCGCCTGCGCGAGCGCCTCGCGGATCGCTTCCGCGTACGAGAGCTCACGCAGCGCGGTATCCGTTCCGGGCGCCGCGGCCGCGGCGGCGCCACTGCCGGGCGCAGCCGATCCGGTGGGGCCGGCACTTGTCGCGACGGTTGCGGTGGAAGGTGCTGACGTGGAACTCGGCATGGCGGGATCAAGTGGCATAGACATCATGGGTGAGCATCGCCGGGTCGGGCGCAGGACTCGACTTCGCGAATTCGAGCGCGGCGTCGATCGCCGCCTGTGCCTCGGCCTCGATACGGGCGTGCGCAGCAGCGTCGAGGCGGCCGGCATCGAGCAGTTCGCCCGCAAAACGCGCGATCGGATCGCGCGAGCGCCAGGCGTCGATTTCTTCCTTGGTGCGGTACAGGTTGCGATCGCTCTTCGAGTGGCCGCGAATGCGATACGTCTTGCACTCGATGAGCGTCGGCCCGCTGCCGCCGCGTGCCCGCGCCACCGCCGCGCGCGCCGCCGCAGCGACCGCCGGCAGATCGTTGCCGTCGACGACCACTCCGGGCATCGCGTAGGCCGCCGCGCGGTCGGCGACGTTGGCCACCGCCATCGCCTTGGCGACGTCCATCGACATCCCGTAATGGTTGTTCTCGCAGACGAAGACGATCGGCAGCGACCAGATCGACGCCATGTTGAGCGCCTCGTGGAAGGCGCCCTCGTTGGTCGCGCCGTCGCCGAAGAAGACCATGCACACCCGGGGCAGACGCTGCATGCGAATGCTCATGCCCACCCCGACGGCGATGGGCAGGCCGCCGGCCACGATGCCGTTGGCGCCGAGATTGCCGCCTTCGACGTCGGCGATGTGCATCGAACCGCCACGGCCGCGGCAATACCCGGTCTCCTTGCCGAAGAACTCCGCCAGCATGCGCGCGACGTCGCCGCCCTTGGCGATGCAGTGGCCGTGGCCGCGGTGCGTCGACAGGATGTAATCGTCGGGAGCGAGCGCGAGGATGGTGCCGACCGCGCTTGCTTCCTGGCCGATCGACAGGTGCATCGTGCCGTGCACGAGGCCGCGCATGTAGCTCGCCTCGGCGGTCTCCTCGAACTTGCGGATGAGATACATGCGCAGCAGCGCACGTTCGACGGTGGCGTCGTCGAGGGCGGCGAGATCCGCCGCCGGCGCGGAGGACACGGCGGTGCTGCCGTCGAGGCCGGTGGGCGAATGGTTGGAAGGAGAGGTCATCGGTAGCGATCGAGGCGGGAATGTCGGAAGACGGCCGGTTGGCTCAGGCCGCCCGCGCGTCGCGCAACGCGGCGTCCTGCAGGCGGCGCACCTGCACGACCTTGAGGCGCTCGTCGGGCGCGCAGTTCGCGTAGGTCAGGCGCTCGCCCTTGCCGATGCGCTGCGTCACCTTCGCGCCTTGCGCGAGGCCAAGTGGCAGCGCGTGACTGGTGATGGCGTCCGCGCGCGACAGTGCGAAGCCGCGATAGCTGTACTCGCCGATCGCATCGAGGGTCTCGCCCGGGGCGAGGTCGCGCTTGGCGAGCGCGCCCACCTCCGCGCTCGGCACCGGCAGCGGGCGCATGTGACCGCGGCCGAAGAGGACCGCGGATGCCGCCGACAGCGGAACTTCCAGGCTCGTCAGGTGGTAGGGGCGGAAGAAGGTGTAGTACGGACCGGCGCCGAGCGCGAGGTCGTTCATGCGCTCGCGCAGGCGCGGGTGGCGCATCTCGGCAACCACGAACACACCCGGCGCGACACCCTTGGCAACGGTGAAGTCAACCGCACCCTTGCGCGTGAGCAGGCCGCCATCCTCGCGCGGGCACAGCACCTCGTGCAGCCGTGCGAGCGGCGCGGCGGGGCCGTGCATGCCGGGGATGTCCGGGACGAGGCCGGTGGCGTTGGCAAGCGCGGTCATCTCGACCATCGTCTTGCTGCCGTCGACGAACTCGACCAGCATCCGCGGATTCATGTTGCGACGCTTCGCCTCGTCGCGGTAGTGATCCGGGGTCGCGTCGATGCGGAAGGGATTGTTCTTGCCCTTGCCGGCAGCGACGATCGGATAACCCAGCCCGCGCACGAAGTCGACGAGTTCCATCGTGGCGGACGGCTCGTCGCCGGCGCCCAGCGTGTAGACGACGCCGGCCGCGTCCGCCTGCGCGGCGAGGTAGGGCCCGATGGTGACGTCGGCCTCGACGTTCATCATCACGATGGGCTTGCCGGCAGCGATCGTGGCGAGCGCCACCTCGGTGCCGACATTGGGGTTGCCGGTGGCGTCGATCACCACGTCGACGTCGGGTGCCGTGCACACGTCGGCAAACGACGCGGTCGCGGCGAGGCGTCCTTGCGCGATCGCGCGCGCAACCTCCACGCTCCCCTTTGCCGCTTGCGGCTCGCGCACGTTGCCGCCGGCGATGCGGCACGCGGCGCCGATGTTCTCCGGAATCGCATCGGCGGCCGCGACCACTTCGATGCCCTGCATGAGCGAGGTCTGTACCACGATATCCGTGCCCATCTGGCCGGCGCCGATGAGGCCGACGCGAACCGGGCGGCCTTCACGGGCGCGCTGGTGCAGCGCTTCGGCGAGCGACGATGCGGTACTGCGGTTGATCATGATGTGGGCGCTGCCTTCGCCGACGCCTGCCGGGGCGCGCCTCGGTGCCATCGCGATCGGAGTTCCGCGGGCGTCGGCTGCGTCAGGCGTGTGAACAAATGTAATTGTCGAGGAACATATCTCCGCGACGCGGCGATGTCAAGGCGTGGCGTGGGCAGGCACGGCATTGCCGTGCCTCGTTGCGGGCAGGTCCATCCGGTGTCGTCGGACGCGGCCCGCCGGGCGCGGCGGACCGCACGGCGCAGGCGGTCAGGCGACGAGGCGTTCCGCTGCCGCTTCGTCGGTGACGAGCGTCGCGGGGCGCACGGCGGCGAGCGCCGCGCGCAGGACCGGCGCCTTGCGGGCACCGCCCGAGGCGATGGCAACGTTGGGCAAGCGGCGCAGGGCATCGAGATCGAAGGCGATCACGCGGCGGTTGATCGGGTGATCGACACGGCGTCCACCGGCGTCGATGAACTGGCCCAGGATGTCGCCGACGGCACCGGCGGCCGCCAGCGAAGCGCGCTCGGCAGCAGGAATCACGCCGTCGCGGAAGAGTGTCGCATTGCGACCCATGTCGCCCACGCTCACCAGCGCCACGTCGACCCGTGTCGCGCGCTCGCGCAGGTCGGCCAGCGCCGGTTCGCGCCACAGCGCGTCGCGGGTGGCGGCGTCGCCCGCCAGCAGCGGGGCGGTGAGCTGGTAGCAGTCGGCCGCGAGGAGGTCGGCCATGCGCCGGGCCACCGTCGCTGGGGTGATGGCGCCCGAGTGCGGCAGGCTGCCGAGGAGTGACACCACGGAGAGCCCGCCACGCGCGACGTCGTCGCCGACGGCCTTGAGGCTCATCTCCAGCGTGTGTCCCCAACCGACGCCGATCGAAGCACCATCGCGCAACTCGCCGTCGAGCCACGATCCCGCGGCGTGACCCACGATGGCGGCGGTGGCGGCGGGATCGATGGCCGTGGGCGTCACGCAGGCGGTACGCAGGCCATAGCGGCCGACGAGTGCCTGCTCGAGGATTCCGGCGCGCGCCGTGCGCTGCGCGAGGTGCACGCGGACGATGCCGAGGTCGCGGGCGGCGGCGAGCCAGGCGATGACGCGGGCGCGGCTGCTGCCGACCAGCCGCGCGATCGCGTCCTGCATGAGGCCTTCGTGGTAGTAGAGCCACGCCGCGCGCACCATCGCGTCGATTTCGGCAGCGGGCGGCGCGGCGGGCGCCGACCGCGGGAGCCGCCGCTTACTCATCGCTGGCGCTCATGCCCGGATCTCGGGCGGGCGCCGGCCACCAGCGCGCGAGCCGCAGCCTCGTCGGTGATGAGGACGGAGACCGGCAGCGCCGCCAGCGCGGCACGCAGGGCGGGCACCTTGCGGGCGCCACCCGAGGCGAGGACGACGCGGCGCACCTGCGCGAGTTCACCCGGGGGCACCGCCACCATGCGGCGATTGACGGGGTGGTCGAGCGCACGGCCGGTGGCATCGAGGAACTGGCAGAGGACGTCGCCGACCGCCCCTGCCGCGACCAGGCTTCGCCGCTCGGCTTCGCTCAGGAGTCCTTCGCGGAACAAGGTCGCGTCCGGGTCGACGCTGCCGACGCTCACCACGGCGAGGTCGGCGCGCCGCGCGCGAGCGCGGACTCGGGTAAGTCCGGGGTCGCGCCACAGGAGGTCGCGCGTCGTTTCGCTGGTCACGACGAGCGGTGCGGTGAGCTGGTGACATTGCGCCGCGAAGGCGTCGGCCATGCGCCGCGCCACCGCCGACGGATTGATCGCCCGCGAATGCGTCATGCCGCCGAGAAGCGAGACGACGTCGAGCTGCGGCACGGGACGCGCGCCCAGCGCGCGCGCGGCGGCCGACAGCGTCGCGCCCCAGCCGACCGCGACGGTCATGCCGGGGCGGATCGTCTCGCGCAGGAAACCACCCGCGGCCGCGCCGATGTGGGCATCGACCGTGGCCGGCGTCGCCGCGACCACGATCGCCTGCTCGAGTCCGAAACAGGCGACGAGTTCGCGCTCGCGGGCGATTGGTGCGGCGCCGGTGGCGTGCACCCGGATGCGGACGACGCCGGTGTCGCGTGCCGTCGCGACCAGCCGGGCCACCTTGGTTCTCGACAACCCCAGGGCGGCGGCTATCTCCGCCTGCGTGCGTCCCTCGACGAAGGCGTGCCAGGCCACGCGCACCGCGAGATCGTGCGCCGCTGCCGTCGCCGTGGCGGCTACGGGGGGTGCGGCGACTGGCGCGCGGGGCGGCACCTGGCTACCCGTGTCGGCGGCGTCCGCCGGACGCGCCGCGCGGTGCCGATGATGATCGCGAACTCATGCGGCGCGATGTTCGCACGATCGCGGGCGCCGGGTGGCGACCACGGCAAGCGGCGTCGGCGCGGGACGAAATGTTAGAATTGACGATCGTCTTCGCGTGCGCTGTCGGCACGAACCTCCTACGTGACCATCGTTACCCGGCCTCCCATCATCCGTCGCCGTACCCGCACCGTGCGCGTCGGCGGCATTCCGATCGGCAGTGGTTCGCCGATCGTCGTGCAATCGATGACCAACACCGATACCGGTGACATCGCCGCCACCGTCGCCCAGGTCAAGGCGCTCGCCGACGCGGGTTCCGAGCTGGTGCGCGTCTCGGTGAACACGTCGGAAGCCGCCGACGCGGTGCCGCGCATTCGCGAGCGTCTCGATCGCATGGGCTGCGAAGTACCGCTGATCGGCGATTTCCACTTCAACGGCCACAAGCTCCTCTCGAATTTTCCCGATTGCGCGAAGGCGCTCGCGAAGTATCGCATCAACCCGGGCAACGTCGGTCGCGGCACCAAGCACGACCCGCAGTTCGCGATGATCATCGAGCGCGCCATCGACTACGGCAAGCCGGTGCGCATCGGTGTCAATTGGGGGAGCCTCGACCAGGATCTGCTGGCACAACTGATGGACGACAACGCGCGCTCGCGCCAGCCGCAGGATGCGACGACGGTGATGCGCGAGGCGCTCATCACCTCGGCGATCCGCAGCGCGCAACTCGCCGAGGCGCTGGGGTTGCCGGGCGACGCGATCATCCTCGCCTGCAAGATGTCGAACGTGCAGGATCTGATCGCCGTCTACCAGGAGCTCGCCCGTCGCTGCGACTATCCGCTGCACGTCGGTCTCACCGAAGCCGGCATGGGCACCAAGGGCATCATTGCCTCGAGTGCCGCTCTCGCGGTGCTCCTGCAGCAGGGCATCGGCGACACGATTCGCATGTCGCTCACTCCCGAACCGGGCGGCGATCGCACGCGCGAAGTCACCGTAGCGCAGGAGCTGCTCCAAACGATGGGATTGCGCTCGTTCGCGCCGCTGGTCAGCGCCTGCCCCGGCTGCGGGCGGACGACGAGCACGGTGTTCCAGCAACTCGCGCAGGACATCCAGGGTTTCCTGCGGCGGAGCATGCCGGTATGGCGCCAGCGCTTCCCGGGCGTCGAGAACATGACCGTCGCGGTGATGGGTTGCGTGGTCAACGGGCCGGGCGAGTCGAAGATGGCCAACATCGGCATCAGCCTGCCTGGGAGCGGGGAGGTTCCGGTCGCCCCCGTATTCGTCGACGGCCAGAAGACCGTCACCCTGAAGGGCGACACCATCGCCGCCGACTTCGAGGCGATCATCTTCGATTACGTGCGTGCGCGCTTCGGCGGCGAGGAACCGGCCGCGAGCCTGCGGGCGGCGCGGCGCTCGAT
>JBDHRR010000149.1:0-7826 GCA_039807685.1 Burkholderiales bacterium | reverse complement strand
CCTCATGGTGCTGATCCTCCAGTTCGCCCGCGACGGCGTGTGGCAATGGATCGCGCGACTGTTGCCGCGCCCGCAGCCGCGAGCGATCGCGCCGGCCGCTGCGCTGGCGCGCCGGCCGCGGCGCGGGGCGGCGGGTCCCCTGCTCGACGTGCAAGCGGTGCGCAAGCAATTCGGCGGGCTCGTCGCGGTCGACGACCTGTCGTTCACCGTCGATCGCGGCGAGATCGTCGGCCTCATCGGGCCCAACGGCGCCGGCAAGAGCACCACGTTCGCGCTGATCTCCGGCGCGCTGCCGCTGACCGCAGGTCGCGTGCTGCTGCACGGCGAGAGCATCGGCAGCCGTCCGCCCTACGAGATCGCCAGGCGCGGCGTCGGCCGCAGCTTCCAGCACGTGCGCCTGATCGGCGCCATGAGCGTCCTCGACAACGTGGCCATCGGTGCCTACCTGCGTGGTCGCTCGGGCGTTCTGCGCGCTGCCTTGCGCCTCGATCGTGCCGAGGAGGCCCGCGTGCGCAGCGAAGCGGCGCGGGCGATCGCGCGGGTGGGGCTCGCCGCACACCTGCACGCGGCGGCCGGCAGCCTCGCGCTCGGCCAGCAGCGGCTCGTCGAGATCGCGCGGGCGCTGGCGAGCGATCCGACACTCCTCCTGCTCGACGAGCCGGCGGCAGGCCTGCGCTTTCTCGAGAAGCAGGCGCTGGCCGGGCTCCTGCGCTCGCTCAAGGCGGAAGGTTTGACGATTCTTCTCGTCGAGCACGACATGGACTTCGTCATGGGCCTCGCCGACCGTCTCGTCGTCATGCACTTCGGCGAGAAGCTCGCCGAAGGGACCCCGAACGCGATCCAGCGCAATCCGGCGGTGCGCGAGGCTTACCTGGGGGGCGTGGTGTGACGGCGATCGTCGCCGCGCGGTGCGGGACGCATCGTGCGATGACACGCTGGCGAGGGCGCGCGTCGTGACCGAGCCGCTCTTGCGCGTGACCAACCTCACGGTCGGCTACGGTCGCGTCGAGGCGCTGCACGGCGTCTCGCTCGTGGTCGAGGAGGGCAGCATCGTCACCGTGATCGGGCCCAACGGGGCTGGGAAGAGCACGCTCCTGGGCGCCGTCATGGGCACCCTCGGCAGTCGCGGCGGTCTTCGCTACGCCGGGCGCGACATCACGCGCATGAGCGTCGAGCAGCGGGTGGCCGCGGGTCTCGTGCTGGTGCCCGAGCGCCGCGAGCTCTTCGGCTCGATGAAGGTCGCCGACAACATCGACCTCGGCGCCTTCGCGCGGCTGCGCCGCGGCGATCGCGATGCGCTGCGCCGGCGCGACGAGGTCTACGCGCGCTTTCCCCGGCTCGCCGAACGCGCAACCCAGGACGCCGGCACGCTCTCGGGCGGCGAGCGGCAGATGCTGGCACTCGGCCGGGCGCTCATGGCGCGGCCGCGGCTCCTCCTGCTCGACGAGCCTTCGCTCGGCCTCGCGCCCATCGTGGTCCGCGAGATCTTCGGCATCGTCGTTGCGCTGAAAGGCGCCGGCGTGTCGATCCTGCTCGTCGAGCAGAATGCGCGGGCCGCGCTCGAGGTGTCCGACTACGGCTACGTTCTGGAGACGGGTGAGTGCGTGCTGGAGGGGGCGAGCCGCGACCTCGCGGCCGACCCGCGGGTGGCGGCGACCTATCTCGGGCAGGCGGCGGGCGGGTAGCGGCGCGCCAGGCGAGCGCGCGACGTATCATTCGCCATGACCTCGCTGCCGACCCTCGCGTCATGATTCCCGATTCGTCGCCGCTCGCCGCTTCCGATCTCGCTCCGCCCGTCGTTGCGGCTTCGCTCGTCGCCGATGCGGAGCGCCTGCTCCTCGCTCCGGCCGGACTCGACCAGGCGGCGCTGTCGCGGGTGCTGGCCGAGATCCATCGCCACGACGTCGATTTCGCCGACCTCTACTTCCAGCACGCCCGCTTCGAGGGCTGGAGCCTCGAGGAAGGGATCGTGAAGTCGGGCAGCTTCAGCATCGACCGCGGCGTGGGCGTGCGGGCGGTGACGCGCGACAAGCAGGCGTTCGCGTATTCCGACGACATCTCGCTCGCCGCGCTCACCGAAGCGGCGCAGGCGGTGCGCGCAATCGGTCGCCAGGGACAATCGGCGGTGGCGTCCCTCGACCGTCACGGTCCAGCGCACGTGCTCTATGCGTCGAGCGATCCGGTGGCGAGCCTCGCCGAGCGCGAGAAGGTGGCGCTCCTCGAGCGGCTCGAGGCCCGTGCCCGCGCCGAGGATCCGCGGGTCACGCAAGTGATGGCCTCGCTCACCGGCGAGCACGAGACGGTCCTCGTCGCCCGCAGCGACGGCATGCTGGTTGCCGACGTGCGCCCGCTCGTGCGCCTGTCGCTCACCGTGATCGTCGAGGAGAACGGGCGGCGCGAGCAGGGGCACGCCGGCGGCGGTGGGCGCTTCGACTACGCCTGCTTCAGCGACGCGATCGTCGCGCAGTACGCGCGCGAGGCGGTGGCGCAGGCCGTGCTCAACCTGGCAGCGCGTCCGGCGCCGGCGGGGCCGATGACGGTGGTGCTCGGCAACGGTTGGCCGGGCATCCTGCTGCACGAGGCGATCGGGCACGGCCTCGAGGGCGATTTCAATCGCAAGGGGACGAGCGCCTTCAGCGGCCGGGTTGGCCAGCAGGTGGCGGCCAAGGGGGTCACCGTCGTCGACGACGGCACGCTCGCGGCGCGTCGCGGCTCGCTCAACGTCGACGACGAAGGCAATCCCACGCGGCGCACCGTGCTCATCGAGGACGGCGTCCTCCAGGGCTACCTGCAGGATCGGCTCAACGCGCGCCTCATGCAGGCGGCGCCCACCGGCAATGGCCGCCGCGAGTCGTTCGCGCACCTGCCGATGCCGCGCATGACCAATACCGTGATGCTGGCCGGCTCGCACGAGCCGGCGGAGATCATCGCTTCGGTCAAGTCGGGCCTGTACGCCGCCAACTTCGGCGGTGGCCAGGTCGACATCACGAGCGGCAAGTTCGTGTTCTCGGCGGCCGAGGCGTGGATGATCGAGGACGGGAAGCTCACCCATCCCGTGAAGGGCGCGACGCTCATCGGCAACGGCCCGGATGCACTCACCCGAGTGTCGATGATCGGCAACGATCTCGCGCTCGACGCCGGCATCGGTACCTGCGGCAAGGACGGACAGAGCGTTCCGGTGGGGGTGGGGCAGCCGACGCTGCGCATCGACGGGCTTACCGTGGGCGGCAGCGCCGCGTAGGTGGCGTCGGAGCCGGACGTCCGCGCCCGCAGGCGCCCGGATCGCGCTCGCGAGTCACGGCAAGGATTCCCCGCGCAATTGCCTCAGGCGTGGCGCGCCGGAGCGCTGAGCGAGCGTCCGGTACCGGTGTCGAAGAGGTGCATCCGTTGCAGGTTGCAGCGCAGGTTGACCGACGATCCCGGCGCCGGCCTGACCTCGGGTCGAACGCGGGCGGCCACCGGATGGCCCGCCACGGTCGTGAACACCAACGTATCGGCCCCCAGCGGTTCGACCACCTCGACGCGCGCCGGCACGTCGACGTAGCCGTCGGGTGCGCGATCTCCCGTTGCCACTTCGACGTCTTCCGGGCGCAGCCCGAATACCAGGTCCTCGCGATCCGGCAGAGCGCGTACGCGGATCGGGAGGGCGTCCGGTGCGGAACCCAGGCGCAATTCGCGCTCGCCGCTGCGGCGTGCAGGGATCAGGTTCATCGTGGGGGCGCCGATGAATCCGGCAACGAACAGGCTCGCCGGGGAGTGGTAGACGTCGTCCGGCGTTCCGGTCTGTTCGATATGGCCGCCATTCATGACCACGACGCGGTCGGCCAGCGTCATCGCCTCGACCTGGTCGTGGGTGACGTATACGGTGGTGACTCCGAGGCGCTGATGGAGCTTCTTCATTTCGAGGCGCATCGACCCGCGCAGCTTGGCGTCGAGGTTCGACAGCGGCTCGTCGAAGAGGAAGACCTGGGGATTGCGCACGATGGCGCGGCCCATGGCGACGCGCTGGCGTTGCCCGCCGGAGAGCTGCTTCGGCCGTCGCTTGAGGTAGCTCTCGAGTCCGAGCACCGCCGCGGCCTCGCGGACGCGCCGGTCGATCTCCTGCTTGGGAACGTTGCGGTAGCGCAGCGAGAACGTCATGTTCTCGTAGACGTTCATGTGCGGGTACAGGGCATAGTCCTGGAACACCATGGCGATGTCGCGGTCGCGCGGCTCGATTTCGTTGACCACGCGTCCGTTGATCAGGATCTCGCCGCCACTGATGTCCTCGAGGCCGGCCAGCATCCGCAACGATGTCGATTTTCCGCAGCCCGAGGGGCCGACGAGGACGATGAACTCCCCATCGCGAATCTGCAGATCGATGGCATGAACGACTTCGATCGCGCCGTAGCGCTTCACGAGCTTGCGAAATTCGACGGTTGCCATCGCTTGGGTCCTGTCAGGTGCTGGCGCGCACGACCAGTTCGAAGCCGAGATCGAACACCGTCTGTGTGGCGCGCGCGCCTTCGAATCGTTCGCGCAGGAGCTCGGCGATCCGCATGCCAATCGCGCGCCGGGGCGGGCGCAGAGTCGTCAATGGCGGCTCGGTCGCCGCCGCAAAGTCCATGTCGCCGAATCCACAAAGTTTCAGCTCGTGCGGAATCTTCCACCCGCGGCGCTGCGCTTCGAACACTGCACCGAGGGCCATCACGTCGTTGGAACAGAGCACGGCATCGACCTCCGGGTGGGCGTCGAGCAACTGCGACAAGGCCTTGGCGCCACCCGCCGCCGTGGCCTGTTCCGGGACGTGGACTTCGACCGGGGTCGCCGCGCCGGCCTCGACGGCCGCGGCCACGAATCCGGCGCGCCGATCGCGGGCACGGTAGTCGCTGCCCAGCATGGCGCCGATGAAGCCCAATCGGGTCGCTCCCCGTTCGAGCAGATGACGAGCCGCGGCGGCGCCTGCCGCGCGCTGGGAGAAGCCGACGACCGTATCGATCGGCCGGTCGGACAACTCCCACATCTCGACCACCGGAATCTGCGCGTCGAGCAGCATGCGCATCGCCTCACGGCTGTGGCGGCAACCGGTCACCACGATTGCGGCGGGCGACCAGGCCAGCAGCGACGCAACGAGCCGCTCTTCCGTGTCCTCGCCATATCGACTGTTGCCGATCAGCAACTGATAGCCGGTGCCCGCGAGCCCGGCCTCCATGCCGTCGATCGTGGCCGCGAAGAAGGCATTGGTCATCGACGGAATGATGACGCCGATCGTCATGCTGCGGGCACTGGCGAGCCCGCCCGCCATCAGGTTGCGCCGGTAGGACAGGCGATCCACCGCCACGTCGATCCGCGCGCGCATCTGCGGCGACACCGCATGCGGCTCGCGCAGCGCCCGCGATACCGTCGCCGTCGATACGCCGGCCAGGCGGGCAACGTCGGCCATGCGCGGTCGAGGCGTTCCGGTCCGCTCGCGCTTGTCCGCTGCGCTGCGCGGCCGGGGCGCGATCGTCGCTCGCTTCGGCTGGGTCGTCGTCAAAAGATGTCGGGCTCCGGCGTGGGAGATCCCGCCTCCAGGAAATCGAAGTCGCAGCCCTTGTCGGCCTGGGTCACGTGATGCTGGAACATCGAGGTGTAGCCGCGTCCGTAGCGCGGTGCCGGTGGCGTCCAGGCGGCCTTGCGACGGGCGAGTTCCGCGTCGGACACGGTCATGTCGAGGCGGCGATTGGGAACGTCGAGGACGACCTCGTCGCCGGTTCGAAGCAGCGCCAGAGGACCGCCGACCTGCGATTCCGGCGCGACGTGCAGCACGCAGGTGCCGTAATGCGTGCCGCTCATGCGCGCGTCGGAAATGCGGACCATGTCGCGCACTCCTCTTTCCACCAGCGCTTTCGGCAAGGCCAGTGCACCCCATTCCGGCATGCCCGGCGCGCCGACCGGGCCGACACCGCGCAGCACCAGGACACAGGTCTCGTCGATGGCGAGCGATGGATCGTCGATGCGCTGGTTGAAGTCGGCGTGTCCGTCGAACACGATGGCGCGGCCGCGATGGCTGAGCAGGGCCGGCGTCGCCGCCGATGGCTTGATGACGGCACCGTCGGGCGCGAGGTTCCCGGTCAGGACCGCGATGGCCGGCGCCGTCGTGACCGGCCGGTCGAGCGGGCGAATCACGTCGTCGTCGTCGACGCGAGCGCGCGCCAGCGCGTCGCGCAGCGTGCCGCCGGTCACGTTGCGCGCATCGAGGTCGAGGCGGTCGGTCAGGCGAGTCATGAGACCGAGCAGGCCGCCGGCAAAGAAGAAATCCTCCATCAGCGCATCGCCGGCCGGGAAGATGTTGGCGAGCACCGGCGTCTGCCGGGCCGCCGCGTCGAAGTCGGCGAGATCGATGGGAAGCCGTGCGCGACGCGCCATCGCCAGGAGATGCACCGCGGCATTGGTCGAGCCACCGAGCGCAACGTCGACCTGCAACGCGTTGCGCAGCGACCCGGCAGACAGGATCCGCGAGGGCCTGAGATCCTCCCAGACCAGATCGACGATGCGTTCACCGCAGGCCGACGCCATGCGCGGATGCGCCGCATCCATTGCCGGAATGCTGGAGGCGCCGGGGAGGGTGAGCCCCAAGGCGTCGATGATCGACGTCATCGTCGACGCGGTGCCCATCGTATTGCAGGTGCCGGGCGAACGCGTCGAGACGCCTTCCAGTTCGACCATATCGTGCTCGTCGATGTGTCCCGCGCGGTATTCGTCCCAGTATTTGCGAGTGTGGGTGCCGGCGCCGACCTTGGTTCCGCGCCAGCGTCCGTTCAGCATCGGCCCGGCCGGGCAGAAGATGATCGGCAGGTCCATGCTGATGGCGCCCATCACGAGACCCGGACCGGTCTTGTCGCAGCCGCCGAGCAGCACCGCGCCATCGATCGGATGCTGGCGCAGCAGTTCCTCGGCTTCCATCGCGAGGAGGTTGCGATAGAGCATGGTGGTCGGTTTCACCATGACTTCGCCGAGCGACAGCGCCGGGAGCTCGACCGGCAGGCCGCCTGCGCGCAGCACCCCGCGCTTGACCGCCTCCGCCCGCTCGCGCAGATGCGCATGACAGGGCGACAGGTCGCTCCAGGTATTGAGGATCGCGATGATGGGACGGCCCATGAACTCCTCGCGCCGCAGCCCCATCTGCTGCATCCGCTGGCGGTGGGCAAAGGCGCGCATGCTGTCGGCGGCGTACCAGCGGGCACTGCGCAAGTTCTCAGGGCGGCGAATCGGCACGGCGCGCTCCCCTCTCGTCGTTCACGGCGGTGACATCATGCTCGTCATGATACCGCTTTCAAATTGCTTGCAACAGAATTAATGCGGTCGAACCTCTTCATTTCATTACTGTATTAGTGGAAACCACGAGCCCCAAAAAGTTGCTTGACCAGCAAAATAATATCGCTATCATCTGCCGACCGGAACCGGACCGCAGGCCCGGGACGCTCACCAGGAGGAAGGCATGGATCGGAGAACGATCATCAAGAGTGGTCTTGCCGCTGCCGGGACGGTGGCAATGCCCGCGTACGTGCGAGCGCAAGCGAACAGGAAGCTCAGCATCCTCACCTGGAACATCTCGGACCAGGCGGCATTGTTCAAGGAGCAGTTCGCCGACTTCCAGGCGCAGCACCCCGGCGTCGAGATCGAGTGGCTCGACAAGAAGGGTCCGGAGCTTCCCGCGTTCTACCAGACGCAACTCGTCGCCGGCACGGCGCCGGACATCGTCGATCTGCAGGGCATGATCTGGGTGGAGTGGGCGGCCAACGGCGCGCTGCTCGACCTGACGCCGTACATGAAGAAGGATCCGGAGTTCGCCAAGCTCTTCAATC